>CANFZA010000034.1 GCA_947451235.1 Methylophilaceae bacterium
TGGCACCTTTCACTTCTGCCGCTGTTTTAAATGCATAGCCACCTACTGAACCGGTCACGGCTGTTGCACTTTTACTGGTATCGCTATTCAGGGTATCTTTATCAGAGTCACTTATTATTGGTGCGCCATCACCGCCAGAGCCAGGTAGATTGCCAAATTTATCGCCACTTGAAAAACTATCAACCGCAGCAAGAGAACCTGAGCCGCCTTTATTGACTTCTTTTTCACCCTCACCGCTAACATCAGAGCCTATCAAGGTAATCACCGCAGCACCGCCAATTCCAACCGTACCGCCAACTCCTGCGGTCAATGCCGTAGCATCAACATGCGTTACGCTAGTAGCTTTCACTTCTGCAAGACCACTTGCATACACATTGCTGTTATTTACCGTTGCAACCGTATTGGCCTTAATAATATTAACGCTGGCGCCAGCACCAATACCACCACCGCTAATACCAACGCCTAATGCACCGGCTTTACTATCAACACTTACAGTATGGCTTGCGGCAACTTTTACCGAGCCAACCTTATCCGCAGAGTCGCCTACATCAGAATCTTCAATAGTCGCCAAGGTTTTATCTGTCACCAAGTTCACATCGGCCATACCGGCTACGCCATTCGCACCGCCGCCTGCACCACTGACTACGATATGATTTATTTTAGTATTATTCTCAGCCTCAACATTTACATGGCCGGTTACGTCAACACGATTAGCCCCATACGCATTTTTTAGTGTTGCCGTCGTTGTAGAATCGCTTGAGCCTACTGCAAATGCGCCACCTGCAGCATTGCCGCCAACAGATACTGCACCCGCCATCAGGAACATATCATTGGTATTTTTAGCGCTAATATCTAAATCAGAAGCCGTTACACGCGTGCCATCAACGTAAGCATCGGTATGGTTAGTAAAGAGCGCCAATGACAAAGTACCCGCACCAGCGTTGCCGCCTACAGCACCACCCACTGCCAGTGAAGATACACCTTGCGTAGAAAGCGCTTTCACTGCCACAGTATTTTCAGCATCAATGCTGCCGCCAGTTGCATAAGCGCTTGTTGCACGGTTCATCAGGTGTGTATCAACACCTACACCACCAGCCGCGCCACCGACAGAAACAGTACCAATAAAGCTATTATCATAAGCAACATTACTTGCCGTAATATCAACTTTTTGACCTGCGCCTACGCCATTATTATCATTATTGATTTTGGCATTGAGCACATAAGCCTGAGTAGTACCGCCAATCACATTTACACTAGCGGCAACGCCTATCGCAACACTACTGCCGCCAGCAATATTGGTACTGATATTTTCGATGTGTTGCGTAGAAGAGGCATTAACGGCAACCCCGGTGATATCTTGTTTAGCTTTCTTGCTCTTAAGATCCAGTTTATTATAACTAGCCAAATCTATCTGGTCAGCAAGATTTACTCCGGCTGTAAGCTCTCCGCTATTAACGCTTAATTTGTCATTAGCATCTTTAGCAAGCGCGGTTACACTCGTTGTTGAACCATCAATATAAGCGCTAGTATCACCTGCTATTGAATTGACCGTAAATGAAACACCAATGCCTGCGCCACCAAACCCAAGGCCCGCACTGCCTGAAGCAACGGTAATTCTGCTATCGCTTTCTGCAATAACACCTACGTTGTTTTCAGCTTTGACTACTGCACCAGCATCAATATAAGCCGTGGTATCGCTACCAATTAAATTAACCGCAACGCTGCCCGCACCAGCAGTGCCACCTGAAGCGCCTACGCCAACACTTAGCGCTTTCATGGTTGCCAATGAAGTGGCAGCAACATTCAAGTTTTTAACGGCATAACCACTGCTTGGCGCTTTTTTACCTGAAACATGCGCTGTCGTTGTATCGTCAATTTGGTTGACTGAAATAGCAACTCCACCAGCAGCAGAGCCAAAAGACACGGCTGCACCGCCTGAAAGTGCTGAAATTTCTGAAGTATTTGTGGCATTAACATTTACATTAGAAGTAGAGCCGGTAATTTCCGAGCCTATAATTTCTGCAGAAGTATTGTTTAAAGTACGGTTAGAAGAGGCAGACCCAGCAAAAGCTGCGCCACTGGCAACAGCACCGGCAACAGAGGCAGATTTTATTTTAGAGTTATTCTTACCATTGACGCTTAGTGAAGTAGTGTTCTGTATGGATGAATTTGAAATCGTGCCTTTAGCGGTGCTCTGAATATTATTATCAGCTACCGCCCCACCAAAACCTGATCCAGACAGGCCGATTGACAGCGCGCCTGCGATAGAATCAATCTGCGACTCATCCTTACCTTCTACAGTGACAGTTGAACCATTGCCATTACGAACCGTAGAGTTCTTCAATTCTGCTGTCGTTGTATTTGGATGAGAGCCGACAAAAGACTGACCAATATTATTGAGCGTAATTGAGCCAGAATATCCGTTGCTGCCAGCGCCCAAAGCCGCTGCTAGCGTTGAAACCGTTGCCTTTTCATAAGCCATGATCTCCAAGGTTTGCGCGCCATCTAAGGTCGAATTTTCTGCCACTGCGCTATTGCTATTGCCAATCTGGTTAAGTGAAAAAGCCGCACCCGCGCCATTATCTATTCCACCCGCAGCACTACCTGCAAGCGATTCTATGGTAGAAGTATCGGAGGTTTTAACTTTTACCGTATTAGTGCCTGCACTGCCATCTTCAATCAAACCATTACTCAAGCGTGCTTCTGTGGCATTGCTGATGAAGTTTAGTGAGGCAGAAAGACTTACCGCAGATTCTTTAGCCGCGCCAATGGCCGCAGATAACGATGAAATACTAGCATTCTCTGTCGCCGTGATTTCAACGGTATTACTCGCCTTAATGGTTGCATTATCAGCAATTGCGCGTGCTTCATTATCAATTTCGTTATACGCAAAAGCCGCACCTAGTGCGCTTGCTTTAAAGCTTACATTAACCTGCCCTGCAAGGGTTTTAATATCTGAATCATCTGTTGATGAAATAGTTACTGTGGGTGCTGTAAGTATGGTTGTTTTGCCTGCCGAAGCGGACTGCCCGACTTCTGCTATCACCTTGTTTTTTATACCCGCGATAGAAACTGATCCAGCACCTGAGAACTTACCCGTCGATAGGCCTACACCAAAAGCCACACCTAAAATAGAAGTATCTGATTCAGCAATCACATTAATTTTATTGCTAACATCAGTATCCGTTACAGTAACAACAGAGTCTTTAATCTTTGCCGTTAAATTATTTTCGATCTGGTTATAGGCAATAGAGATACCATAATTACTGCCGGCACCAAGTTGAACCGTACCTGCAACGGCAGTAATGCAGTTGCCGCTTGGCGATGAGCCGCCAGCACTTTCTCCACAATAATCTAAGCCTTTTGCAACATTATTACGCGTTCCACTTGGGTCGATAAGTGCCTCAAATGCGTTATCTGCACCTTTATCTTTAGCCTCAACATCAATAAGGCCCTTAGCTGTAACCGTTGAATTTTCAATGGCTGCAGTCGTGTTGTTGGTAATTTGGTTATACACCATAGAGCCGGCAAAGCTGTTAGCGCCCTCGGCTTTAGAAAGACCAGCCATCGCTGCACCTGAAGCGATTTCAGTGGCGTTATAAGCATGTACATTAACGGTATCTACATTAGTAATGCTAGCGTTATTGTATATACCGCTGACAACATCATTACGCACATTTGCCCAACTTACTGCCGCACCTATACTTGTGCCACTTTTTGCAGATCCCCACTGAACGGCCAATGAGCCTCCACCTGTACCAATAAAAGTCCGGCTATAGGCGGTTACATCCACATCGCGGTCAGCAGTTGCCGTGTTACCAGTAACGGTAGCGTTATCAATTTTTGCAACCGTCTTATTTTTAGAGTCGCCGTTATCATCAGTCTGCGCAAGTGTTAGTGATAGCGATCCCACAAAAGAATCAGACTTAGTCACAGCAGCGCCTGTACTAGCATCTACTGACATTCCAAGCGCAATTGCCAGTTGCTCTCCACCAGAAAGTGCCTGAACGGTAACATCTCCAGCATTAGAAACCGTACTACCTTTAAGCCAGGCTTCTGTGCCATTACCAATAGAGTTGACCGCAACACTGCCAGCTACCCCCACAGTTTTTGTAGTATTAGGATCATTAGCACGTGTAATAGCTGCAGCACCAGTAGCCGCTGTAATATCAGAATCCGCGATTGCCCTTACAACCAGAGAAGCTGTATTAGTTGATGTTTGATCAATTTTGACTCCATCAACCTTTGCTGCAGTCAAAATCTCAGTCACATTAATTGCGCCACTACCAGCCCCAGCAAAGCTATAGCTTGGCGGCTTCTTTTCTTTTTCCTGCGCACTACTTGATGCATCTATTTTCTTAACGTCAGATTTTTGAGTGCCTGTTAACGCTTCGGCTGCAGTAAGATACTTTGTATAGCCCGTTGCGTTCTTGATTTTATCAACAAAACCAACTTCCCCTGGCGCGTTAGGAGCGTTATTTGCCAACGCTCCGGTAACCGCAATTGCCTCAAGCCGTCCGCTAGTTTTGGCTTCCACAGTCAACTCTGGCGATGTTATTTGTGCATCAGTCACTGTTACCAGAGATGTCCTAGCCAGCCCATCCGAAGACCAAGTATCATTATCTGCAATCTCAGCACGTGTATTACCAGTGACATCATTAATGGCAATACCTATGCCAACACTGGCATTTTTTGACATATTGATTCCGCCAGAAAGTGACCAGAGTACAGGTGATGCTGTAGCCGACACCGTTATTTTTTTCGCTTTGAGTGTAGCTTCATCATCGACTAAAGCATGGGTTGCATTATTGAGGCTAGTTTGAGAATAAGTGCCATTTGCGCCAAAAGTCGCACCATAACCACCACTCACGGCTAATGAAATAATGCGCTCGTTGCTTAAGGCCGAAACATTCACTTCATTAGTCGCGCGCGATGCAGTTTGTGTCCAGGTTCTGCTGCCTAAGGGCTGGCCATTAGAAGTCTCATCGACGCCTTTAATCACAACACCTTCTCGAACAATAGCTTCTGTTACGCTAGTAATCGCCACTTGATCAAATGCAACTCCTAGGCCTTTCTCGCCGCTCTCTGCGGGTAAAATCTCGCCGGCTTGAAACAATAGCGTTGCGTCATGCTTTGCTTGCACGGTCACTGGTGCAGCAAAATTAAAATCTTCATTAACAGCCAAATCGGTTGATACTAATATAGCGCCAGTTAACTTATCGTAGTGCTTAATCTCAGGCTGCACTTCAAAGCTACTGCTCCACGCGCCTGATGCTGAACCTGACATATTAAGCTTTGCGCCTTTATCCAAAATTGCACGGCTATTATCGGTATAACTTAAAAGGCTCACAGAGCCTGATAAATTAATTGATCCATCAGAACCGTCAGATGTACTTTTGGCGGATGAAACGCCATTAAATACATCAAAAATATTGGTGATGCTATTGACCGCGCCCATGATGTTTTCAAGGCCATCCCAGCGTGTCCAATTATCGGTTGAAGCCTTGCTTCCAAATAACAAACTGTCTCGAATAGGCAGAATCGTGTCTGAATAAACTGCAATTAGTGGTGCGGTAACCTCAGCACCAATACCCACTCTAGAAACTGCATCATGCGTGTAATCGCCAATCGCCAATCCTACAGAATAGGCTGCACGGGTAGTGTCATTAGCTGCAGGTTTGCTAGCAGATGTTGATACCGCGGCAGACTGTGCTGCAATCTTCATGTCTTTAGCAGTAATGCGTGACAATACTGAAACTGAGTCTGTGGCATGAACAACAGCGCCATCTCCAATCTCAGCTAAGGCAGTATGTGTACTTGTGTCGTAGGCGATTGCGCCACCGATGCGGAATGACTGTTGCGTAGGAGATGACTTATTGTCTGGTTTAAGTACAGAAAGCCCTAACTTACCCCAAAAGAAATCCTCAGCGCCTATCATTGCGGAAACTTTGCGTTTGCCAGACGCAACAACAGAGTCAATTGCGCTACCACCAACCTTTGATAAGGCAACCGCTTGATCTTTCAATACGTCATTAATGGCGATCACCTGAACTTTGGTCGCATCGCCAACGTTAGCATCCAGTGAAGCTGTTACGCCAGACTGATGATCAGCATAGGCGATTGCAGCAGCAGCGCGACCATTTGGGCCAGTCTTTGAAGTGACTTCATTGCTATAACTGCCAACATTGGTAGCCGCTACCGTTAAGTTGCCAGATACTTGAAGGGTAGCACCGCTCTCTACGTTAGCCGTGGCTTTAACATCAGCCTTAGTGATACCAACAGCAATAGCGGTGAAATTTGAGTTTTCGGATTGGTTGTTGCCTGAAGCGATTGCCCCTTCAAGCGAAGCATTATTATGGGCAATCACACTCAAGTCAGCCGACTTGATAGTTGCACCAGAGCCAACGGTTACCTTCGCATCAGATTGGTCACTTACCCAAAGTGCGCCTATACCCAGCGGTGTATTAAATTGCACACCAGGGCTTGGCAACTTATTAGCCATACCAGCTTTTGTTACATTCTCAGCAGTTAAGGTAACACTCGTCTTAGCTTCAATGTTAGCGCCACTATTGATATTGACATAAGCCTTGGCGTTAACATCAGACACCACCAACTCTACACCAGCCAAAGACGCTATAAAGCCACCAATTTGTTGTGCTGTTGTAGATGCAATGTTCAACGTACTATCTAGAGGATCTTCGCTTGAATAGACAAACTGCGAATCAATGTTCGATTTTGCATCAATAAGCACTTCATTGGCTTTGATGGTGGTATCGCTAATATCAATTTGGGCTGTTGCAGTTGCCCAGCCTAACGAGGGTAAGACTGCTTCATCGCGGGCTTGTATAGTGATTTTTCCACCGGTAAAACCACTATCAGCTTCAGCCAGTAAATGCGTGCCATTTTTCAGTTCTATCTTGGTGGCTTTTAACGTAATGTCGCCAGAGTTTCCTTCAGAAGCGGCAGAAATAACATTAGTACGATTATTATCTGATGAGGCCAGATTACGCGTAGAAATAAATACGTTATCTAATACGATAGTTTTGGTCGCATTAATCTCGTAATTAGTGCCATCAGAAAAAACATCGGAACTACTACCCGTCCAATTCACATCGGTAGGGTCTATAAGTACAGTACCCGCCTTACCATTTTGCGCACCAGCAGTTAGCTGACCGGCCATGATATTCACCGTGTCTTTTGCGCTGAACTCAACAAAACCACCATCGCCACTAGTGCCTGCATTAGCTGAAACACGTGCACCATTGGCTAGTGAAGCATCACCTTCAGCATATATTTTTACGTTTCCACCAGATGAAGCAAGCCCTTGGCCATTCGCACTGACTTCCGCACCTGTTGCAAGGTCAACATTCGTCCCGGCATGAATATCGACAATACCTGCATCAATACCAGCACTGCCATTTACCGCCACTTGCCCAGCAATATTAACCTCGCTACTCGCCGTAATTCTGATAACACCATTTTCAACTTCAACGCCTGAAGCCGTTGCAACGCCCTGAATATTGACAAGGTCAGCAAAACTAGCCTGCACTTGTGGCCCAGCAACAATACTGGCACCAGCATCAATGGCTATGTGTCCAGCAGATAGCGTCACTGCATTTGCGGCATTGATGCGACCTTTAACCTGAATCAAACCAGTCTCAGTTAAGGGGATGTATCCAGAAAGCACATTATTGACAGCATCACCATTCACCAAGCCTGCTTGCGAAATGAGCGATTCCATAAATTGGTTGGTTGGTGTTGCCATCGTCAAACTGCCGACATTTAGCACACCGCCAGCACCAACCACCATGCCATGTGGATTTAGGAAATAGACATTACCCCCTATACGACCATCTTTATAAGCGTTTAATACGCCATCAAAATAACTGCGTTCATCATGTACTAGGTTTAGAAGGTTGGCAGTGCCAGCGGGCAGGTATAGATTAACGGTTTGCCCGTTACCAATATTAAAACGATGGAACGAGTTGATGGCATTAACGCCTTGCACCGTCCCGGTGGTGACTCCAGTAACATTCCCATTAATAACTAACTGAGTTTGCGTACGCCCATCAGTGACGATGTCTCCAGCAAAGGCAGATGCACCAGAAACAGCCATTGAGGCGCTGATGAAGTGTGATAAAGCGTTTTCCCAAGCACAGCGGCGTAAAACACATAAGTACTGACGAGAAAGAAAACCTTGGACGGAACGCTTCATAATTACCCCTTTGGTAATAATCCGCAGCAACTTTGTGCACGGATTATAAAAATTCAGATTCAATGCGCAAAAAATATCTAGCGAATTAAAAAAGCTTAGGTTACATATTTCAATCGTAACCCGGCTATCCTGCACTTCTTGGATCCGTGGTTTTCCGTCCCTACTTTACAATAGGTTTGGCAGTGTAATTTAAATCAAAAAAATTAGTATTTATGTGTCAATTGTGCTTAATATATTCACAATAATTATGATATTTATGATACTTACAATTTCATTGATAATAATCAATAGAGTAATATTTGTATGTCCCTAGAACTAGTGACAAACCTGTGATAGATAATGTGTCAATATGAGTCTTTTTTTAGCCTCAAGCTATTGAAGCAGCTAAACAACCATAAAAAATAAGGATTTTATGCAACAACCCGCAATTCGCGTGATGCTGGTAGAAGATGATGTTAATTTTCAGGATGCTTTTATAGCTGCGATTCAACTAGCACCTGATATGCTGTTGACCAATATTGCTAGCACACGTGCGCAAGGGCTACAGATGTTGGAGACCTCACAAATTGATGTACTGCTAGTTGACTTAGGTTTGCCTGACGGTTCTGGAATTGACATTATTAGAGCAGCCCATGATAAATTCACTACTTGCAATATTATGGTCAGTACCGTTTTTGGCGATGAAATGCATGTAATGCAATCACTGGAGGCAGGCGCCTCAGGTTATTTACTTAAAGATAGCGAACCCTCTCGAATGATTTTTGAAATTCGTAGTTTGTATCAAGGTGGCAGCCCCATCAGTCCGATAATCGCGCGGCAGATTCTGACGCGTTTCCGGCAAGCTAAAGCGCCACTTATACCAACGGCTACTAGCATCAAACAGAACGCAGTATTGTCAGCCCGTGAGCAGGAGGTACTGGAATATATTACCCGAGGATATACTGCTGACGAAATTGCTGGGTTGATAGCCGTCTCACGCCATACAGTACTCACTTTTATACGTCGGATTTACACTAAGCTTGAAGTGAATTCTAAAGCTGCAGCCATTTATGAAGCGCGTCATCAGGGCTTAATCAGCGACTAATGTGTTATGCAAAGTGACTATCAACATACCCACAGCCAAGGCTTACTAAGGATAATGATTGCAGTTAAATGGCTAATACTTGGCATGGTACTTTGGCTGTCATCTGCACAAGCTAGTGAGGCGCTTCACTTTACTGCGGCTGAAATACTGTCTGTCCCAGGCAACGGCTATAAGCCGCCGCCTAACACGATTAACGCTGCAGATTTTGATGGTACGTGGCAATTAGTTCACCTACCACATGCATTGAGGCCGGCACTAATCCCCAATCTCGTCGAGAATAAGCAACATAATTTGCCAACGACAGTCACGTGGTATAGGCTAAACGTACCTAAACTGCAGTCTACCAGTTACCCTCAACACATTTATATCCCAAGGTGGAAAACGGATGGGCGGATTGCTGTGTATGGTGACAGCCATATATTTTATCAATCACATGCCAATATGGCATGGAATGGTTGGAATACCCCCTTATGGATACCCCTAGAAAAAACTGCCGGTGAAATTACGCCCAAGGTGATACTGATACGCATTGAAAGACCTCGCAGTTCTGGATTAGGAATATCGTCCATCTGGCTAGGTGAGGATAGTCAAATAAGGTGGCGTTACCATATACGTGATGTGTTGCAGCTTCAATTACCAATTATGAGCAGCGCAGCCTTTTTGGCAGTTGGAATTTTCTCCTTATTCGTGTGGCTTAGACTGCGTAATGAATGGCTGTACGGGCTGTTTTTTTGTGTGTCGCTGGTAGCATATCTGCATAGTACGCATTACTTCCTTGGTGCAGAACCTTTACCCATCGCTGATAATTGGTTTAGCTGGCTGACGATTAATTCGCTGTTTTGGTTAGCGGCACTAGTACACGTATTTCTAAGCTACTTGCATGGTCGCCAGAAACCTTGGTTAAACAGGCTTATTATAGGCATCACGCTTAGCGTTGCTATCCTGACCTTACCCATTTTATCGGGTTTGCTAGATGTTTATTTAATTGCATCACTGGTGCATATGCTTTTGCTTATCATGGGGACTACCATCTCACTGGTTGGATGGAGAAGCTCAAAACAATCAAAATCACACGATGGTTTGATGCTTGCGGGCTGGGGGGTAATAGCCATGATATTCGGCATCTACGATTTTTTATTGGCAAACAACTATGTAAGCATCGAAAGTATTTACCTTGGGCCTTACTCCAACCTCAGCGCATTTCTCATTTTCATGGTTATTTTATTTCGTCGATATATTGGCGCAATCAATACAATTAATCAGCAAAACATTCACTTAGAAAATAGCCTAGAAGCACAAAGTACGGCGTTGCAGAAAAGTTATCATCAATTGCGTGAAATTGAACAACGCCAAGAACTGGCGCAAGAACGCCAACGAATGATGCAAGACATGCACGATGGCTTGGGGTCCACCCTCATTGGCGCACTACGAGTAGTAGAGCATGGCAATATTAGTGAGGCTGATATTGCCGAGATTCTTAAAGACTGTATTGATGACCTAAAACTGGCAATTGATTCAATGGAACCGCTTGAGGCAGACTTATTACTATTACTGGCCACATTACGCTATCGCATCGGCCCACGCATTGAGAGTTCTGGTATCAAGCTGCGCTGGGAGATTAAAGACGTTCCACCACTCGACTGGCTTGACCCTAAAAAGGCACTCAATATTTTGCGAATTCTTCAAGAAGCGTTCGCTAACATCATCAAACATACCGAGGCTACGGAGATTCGCGTCGAAACCGGCATTAATGGCAGTTTTATTGTAGTGATAATCACAGACAATGGGCAAGGATTTGATGTCGAATCTGCACTCAAGAACGGTGGTAAAGGATTATCTAACCAAATGCGTCGCGCAGAAGCTATCGGTGCTAAAGTCAAATGGAATTCAGATAGTAAGGGTACATGTTTTACTTTATATTTGCCAATCAAGCGCACCAATAGCAATGAGAATATAAGCGCTATACACGAATGAGTATACTTTAAGTAGCTTAAAATGCTACTCATATGTAGCCCTTTGTGTGCAAAGAATACGCCAATGCAAAAAAGCCGCTCGGAAGCGGATTTTTTCTGATGTTCTGGCGGAAGAGGTGAGATTCGAACTCACGGTGGGCTCGCACCCACGACAGTTTTCAAGACTGTAGCATTAAACCGCTCTGCCACTCTTCCTTCTGAATTTATCACGTTTTAATCGTTGCGATTTTCGCGAAAGCAGAATTATAGCAAAGAATTACTCATCTTGAACAGTCTGATTAGGAAAAAATACGTTTGTATAGCCAAAATATTTTAAATCATTGATTTTCATAGGATATAAAATTCCATCTAAGTGATCAAATTCGTGTTGAACCACACGCGCATGGAATCCGCTGACTAATCTGTCGATAAAATTGCCAAACTGGTCGTAACCGGTGTAATGCATACGAACATAACGTGGAACAATGCCGCGCATGCCTGGCACCGATAAGCACCCTTCCCAATCTTGCTCTGTTTCAGTGCCCATAGGTGTTAACACAGGGTTAATCAATACGGTATACGGTACGGCATCAGCATCTGGGTAACGTGGGGTTTTACTTTCTTCTTCAGATTCACCTGCTGTTTGTTTTTGTCCAAAAATAATCACTCTCAAACTAACACCTATTTGTGGTGCGGCGATACCTGCACCACGCATATGTAGCATAGTGTCTTCTAGGTCTTCAATCAAAGCATGTAGCTCTGGCGTATCAAACTGCTCAACAGGGGCTGCTTTCAACAATAAGCATGGCTCACCCATGCGTAAAACTGTTCTTATAGTCATTTTGGTTAGCCTTTCTTAAATGTTAGTGATGTTCTGCGCCGTTTTGCTTAACAAGTTGCGCGATAATATTTCTTACGCGCTCCATCGTTTGGTTTAAATTCTCAACCAACTCTTCATATTGTATGCCGTGTACACTGTCGCCTCGCCCTGCCGCGTGGTTTGCTATTGGGCAAATTGCAGCATAACTAATACCAAGCTCTCTTGCCAGCGCGGCTTCTGGCATGCCTGTCATGCCAACCATCGTTGCGCCATCACGTTCTAACCGATTAATTTCAGCTGCGGTTTCCAAACGTGGCCCTTGCATTGCGGCGTAAACGCCATGAGTAATAAGCGGCTCACCAATCGCTAATGCAGCCTGCTCCCACTTTTGACGTAAATTAGCGCAATAGGGTTCAGTAAAATCTATATGTTTAACCGGTAAATCAATGCCGTCATAAAAAGTATTGTTACGTCCATGCGTGTAATCAATTATTTGGTGTGGCATAGCAATGGTGCCCGGCGCTAAGTCTGGATGTATACCGCCAACGGTTGCCACTGCAGCAATTTCTGTCACACCTTGTAAATGTAAGGCAGAAATATTGGCACGGTAATTAACCGCATGCGGCGGGATTGTATGGCCGTTACCATGGCGTGCTAGAAATATCACCTCGCGCCCTGCTATTTCACCAAATATTAACGGTTGGGATGGTTCACCATACGGCGTACGTACGATTAATCGCCGAGTAATATTTAGGTTATCTAATTGCGTTAAGCCTGTACCGCCAATAATTGCTAACATCTGACCAAACCTTTCTTTTTTTATATCTAAGTAGTCCATATAAAAGCTAAAAAGTGCCTAGCTTATGGACAAAAATACGCATACCTATAATTATACAGATGATGCATGCTAAGTCTTAACTTGGATAAGAGACAGCATTAACAATTCCAGGCTTTAAATGGTTATGGCAATGCCATGTCAAGACATTTCAATTAGATTTACCATCATTTAATTACATAAAAACATCCAAAATAACTTGACTTACGCACACAAAGCCAAAGTAGCTCATTATGCTTGGCAATATCCCTTATAAATCAATGCTGTTTATCTAACTTACTGATTTCAAAGGATTTAAATTAAAGGTTAAAATTTAGTCTTTTTTAAAAAAGCCTTATAGATTGGGATGTTACAGTTTTAAGCCACAAGTAATCACAGAGTTATCCACAGATATTGTGGAGACTATCCCCTAGGTTCATGTTGGTTTAAAAAAGTCAATTATTAACTTACTTTCAACCAAAATATTTACTTATGCCATGCTAATTAAATGAATTAAATACCCAGTATTACTATTTTTACATTGAACCTAATTAGCCGAAAAAATATAAGCTGAATTTATGGCATACTCTCGCCATGACTAACGCTCATCTACTTGAAACCGGCTCCAATTCCATTGTCGAGCAGAGTTTAAACTTGGCTAATAGCCATTATGAAAACTTTCCTGTTGGTTCTGTTTTTTTACCCAAAGATTTACGCGAACCCATCAGTTTAATTTACAGCTTTGCCAGACAAGCCGATGATTTTGCCGATGAAGGCGACTTAAGTACCGAGCAACGCCTAGCTTTATTAAATGGCTTTCGTGATGAACTTGATTTGCTACAGGCTTACATCAAGCCGAAATCCGCTTTTTTTGCCAGTTTTGGTGTGATGATTAAGGCTAGAAAACTGCCTTACGAGCCCTTTTATAATTTGCTAGACGCCTTTTCCCAAGACGTTAGCAAAACTCGTTATGCCGATTATGACGAAGTACTAGATTACTGCACGCGCTCTGCCAACCCCATTGGGCGCTTAATGTTATGTTTATATGAACAATCTAGCCCTAGTAATATTAAGCTTTCAGATAATATTTGTAGCGCATTACAAATAATCAATTTTCTGCAAGATATTGCGATTGATTTCAAAAAAAATGAAGGCAAACAACGTATTTACATGTCGCAAGAAGAAATGGCGGCCTTTGGTATTACTGAATCACAAATTGAATCTTATGCAGCTGGTAAAAAATTCGTCGATAAAAATTGGCAACAATTTATGTTGTTTAATTTGCATAGGGTGAATGCTTTACTCTACGCTGGCAAACCGCTTGGCCGCATTTTAAAGGGTCGCATAGGCTTTGAAATGCGGTTGATTATTGCTGGCGGCGAACGTATCATTCATAAGATTAGCGCCGTTAATGGCGATGTATTTAAGCATAGACCAACACTGAAACACGTTGATTGGATTGTGATATTTTTTAAGGCGCTGTTTAGGATATAACCACCACGATGACTCCCCAGCAATATTGCCAACAAAAAACCGCAAAAAGCGGCTCAAGCTTTTATTACAGCTTTATGTTTTTATCAAAACAAAGGCGAGAAGCGATTACTGCGCTTTACGCTTTTTGTCGTGAAGTAGACGACATTGCCGATGAATGCACAGAGCTTCATATTGCCCAAGTTAAGCTCAACTGGTGGCGTTCTGAAATTGAAAATCTTTATCAAAACAAGCCGATACATCCTGTTACTAAAGCACTTTTAATCCCAGTTAAAACGTATCATTTAGATGCCGAACATTTCAATGAAATTATTGACGGCATGGAAATGGATTTAAACTTTAACCGCTACGAAGATTTTAAACAATTGCAACTGTATTGCTACCGCGTAGCCAGCGTAGTTGGCTTACTTTCCGCACAGATTTTTGGCTTTGATAACCGCAAAACCCTTAAGTTTGCAAATGACCTTGGTATGGCCTTTCAACTCACCAACATTATCCGCGATGTAGGTGAAGATGCTCGTCGTAATCGTATTTACTTGCCACTAGACGAGTTAGCCAAATTCAATGTTTCTGAAGATGATATTTTGCAGAGTCGTGAGTCTGAATCCGTGAAGCAATTATTAGATTATCAAATTGAACGTGCTGAAACTTATTATGACCGCGCCTTAAACGAATTACCAAGCGAAGACCGAAAAAGTCAGCGCGTAGGCTTAATGATGGCGGCAATATACCGCACCCTATTACGAGAAATTAAAGCTGACGGCGCACAAAAAGTATTGAACTCACGTACATCATTAGGCGCTTTGCGTAAGCTTAGCTTAGCTTTTAAAGTGTGGATTAAGAATATTTGATGCTAGATAACAATCACGTTGCGATTATTGGCGGTGGTTGTGCTGGCCTAAGCACCGCGGTGGCATTGTTAGATCGTGGTTACGCTGTGACAATATTTGAAGCAAGCTCACAACTCGGTGGGCGCGCCCGTTCGGTGGTGGTAGAAAATAATAACTTGATGCATCAACTAGATAACGGCCAGCATATTTTATTAGGCGCGTATCGTGAAACTTTAGCCTTGCTGCATAAAGTGGGCGTGGATGAGAAAAAAGCCTTTTTACGTGTACCACTACAAATCAGCATGCAAGCTGGCAATGGCAAATCAGCATTCTCACTTAAATCTGTCAACATTCTACCCGCTCCACTAAATATGTTGTTTGGCCTGCTAGGCTGCAAGGGTTTAAGTTTTACCGAACGCCTTGCGGCCATTAAACTAATGGTTTACCTGAAGCGTATCAATTATCAAATCGCTACTGATACTAAGCTAGAACAGTTCTTAATCGACCAACAACAAAGCGTTAAGTTAATCGCAATGCTATGGGAGCCGCTTTGCCTGGCTGCCTTAAATACGCCGATTAAAAATGCCAGCACACAAATATTTTTAAATATATTACGTGACACCTTTACTGGCGAAAAAAGTAATAGCGATTTTTTATTACCCAAATTAGATTTATCGCAAATAATTTCCCAGCCACTTTCACGCTATATTCAAGAAAAAGGTGGTGTTATTAAGTTAAACAAGCGGGTTCGCAGCATAAAAGTGATAACGGACACCTTAGGCAAAGAAAGTTTTGAATTATCTACCAATAAAGAAAGTCATTATTTCAGCCATGTTGTACTTGCAGTTTCACCTGCTAGGGTTGACCTATTTTTGGCAACATTGCCAAAACTACAACGCGTATATGATCAAATGCAAAGCTATACTTATCAACCAATTTACACCATATATTTGCAATATGCAGCTGAAACAAAACTACCTGACGTGATGACAGGCATGACTGGTGTAGCCGATATGACAAAGATGCCAGAACAAGAAAATATAATATCGCAATGGGTGTTTGATAGAGGCCAACTCTGCGGTCAAAAAGGCTTGATGGCGGTGATAGTGAGTGCGGTAGGAAAACACCAACATTTAACGCATGACGCACTTGCGTTACAAGTCGCAAGAGAGCTACACCATGCCTTCCCTGCGCTCACCAAACCGCTATGGCATAAAGTGATTGCTGAGAAGCGGGCTACATTTTCCTGCGTGTCTAATCTAACTAGGCCAAGCAATAAAACTTCACAAGCGCAGTTATATTTGGCGGGTGATTATACTTACGCAGATTATCCGGCGACTATTGAAGGTGCGGTTAGAAGTGGGATTGCTTGTGCTGGTTTGATTGTTAACAGCTAAAATTAACTTCATTTTTTCTGCGCAGAAAAGATCTATAACAAGCACTAAGCATTTCTAATATGATTCAAAGCCTGCTCTAATCTATCCACACCTATCACTTCTAAGCCTTCAATTTTCTGTTTAGGCATATTGGTTTTTGGCACAATCGCTTTAGTAAAACCAAGTTTAGCGGCTTCTTTCAGGCGCACTATGCCACCTTGTACTGGGCGTACTTCGCCGGCCAAACCAACCTCACCAAATACTATAAGTTTATTATCTAACGGATTGTTTTTTAAAGAAGAAGTGATTGACAATAGTACAGCTAAATCCACCGCTGGCTCGGCAATTTTCACACCACCTACGGCGTTAATAAATACATCTTGATCAAAACAAGCAACGCCCGCGTGCCTGTGCAAAACGGCTAACAACATGGCTAAACGGTTTTGCTCTAAGCCTACACATAATCGTTTAGGATTAGGTGCATGACTTTCATCAACTAAGGCTTGAATCTCAATTAATAGTGGGCGTGTGCCTTCCATCGTCACTGTGATGCAACTGCCAGACACTTCGCTTTCATGATGCGATAAAAATAAGGCGGAAGGATTCGCGACTTCGCGTAGGCCTTTTTCTGTCATGGCAAATACGCCTAACTCATTGACTGCGCCAAAGCGGTTTTTAAAAGCACGAATCAGCCGAAATGAAGAGTTTTGGTCGCCTTCAAAATACAATACGGTATCGACAATATGCTCTAATACACGCGGCCCGGCAAGCGTGCCGTCTTTAGTAACATGGCCAACTAAAATAACAGTAATGCCCAATTGTTTAGCCATTCGGGTGAGTTGCGCTGAACATTCACGCACTTGCGCCACAGACCCCGGCGCCGATTGCAAAGCCTCGGAATACACGGTTTGAATAGAGTCAATCACCGCGATATTAGGTTTATGCGTTTGTAAGGTGGCTAATATTTTTTCTAGATTAATTTCTGCCAGAAGCTCAACTTTGCTAGCATCCAAACCCAAGCGCTTTGCACGCATGGCTATTTGCTGTGGAGACTCTTCACCGCTAACATAAATCGCTTGGCAACTTTTACCGTTGATATTGCCGCCTAAATGGCACAATACTTGTAATAATAAGGTCGATTTTCCAATGCCAGGATCACCACCAATGAGCACCACGCCGCCCTCTACCAAGCCACCGCCTAAGACACGGTCGAACTCAGCAATACCAGTTGGCTGACGTTCAATATCCGCCGCTTGTATGCTACTTAATGTTTGCAATACGCTACTTTGCGCTAGCCCTTCAAATTTATTGGCGTAGCGGTTGGTGGTTGCGGTTTCCGCTACACTTTCAACCAAGGTATTCCAAGCCATGCAGCTTGGGCATTGGCCTTGCCATTTAGGCTCGCTGGCACCACATTCGGTACAGCTATAAACAGTTTTAGCTTTTGCCATTAATTATGCAGCCCAAGTTTTAAATGGGTAAAACTTAATAATCATCAGCCATGTGACTACTACCGGCGAAGTTTTCAAAGCGTGTATGCTGACCCATAAAGGTTAAGCGAACTCGGCCAATAGGCCCGTTACGCTGCTTGGCAATAATAATTTCAGCGGTACCTTTGTCTGGACTATCCGGGTTATACACTTCATCGCGGTAGATAAACAAAATCACATCGGCATCTTGCTCAATCGCGCCAGATTCACGCAAGTCACTCATCACCGGACGTTTATCAGGACGCTGCTCTACGCTTCGGTTAAGCTGCGAAAGCGCCACGACTGGGCAATCTAGCTCTTTAGCCAAGGCCTTAAGTGAACGGGAAATTTCAGAAATTTCCGTCGCGCGGTTTTCACCTTGGCGACCTGCGGGAGCAGACATTAGCTGTAAATAATCGATAACAATTAAGCCTAATTTACCGCATTGGCGATGCAAACGTCGCGCTCTGGCACGCACATCAAACGAACTTAATCCGGCGCCTTCATCAATAAAAATCGGCGCTTCGTTAAGTTTACCCAAAGCCGTGGTCAGTTTTTCCCAATCTTCATCTTCAAGCTTACCAGTACGCATCCTGTGCTGATCTAATCGCCCTACCGAACCTATCATCCGCATAGCGAGTTGCGTGCCGGCCATCTCCATAGAGAATACCGCGACTGGCAAGCCAGTATCGAGTGCGACGTTTTCTGCCATATTCAGCGAGAAAGCGGTTTTACCCATAGAAGGACGCCCTGCCACGATAATTAAATCGCCGCCTTGCATGCCAGAAGTCATAGAATCTAAATCAGCAAAACCGGTTGGTACGCCTGTGACATCTGAAGGATTGTCACGCGAAAATAGTTGGTCAATACGGTCTGCCACTTGCGGTAAAAGTATTTTAATATCAACGAAACCTTGCGTACTGCGTTTACCACCTTCGGCAATCTGAAAAATCTTCGCTTCGGCTTCATCTAATAATTGTTGTGCATCACGACCATTGGGTGCATAAGCGCTTTCTGCAATACCAGAACCGACTACCACTAGTTGCCGCATTACCGCACGCTCGTGGACAATTTCAGCATAGCGCCTGATATTAGCCGCAGTGGGCGTGCTTTGCGCCAACGCGCCTAAATAAGCAATGCCGCCTATGCTAGATAATTCAGCCGTGTTTTCTAGCGATTCAGCCACAGTCACAATATCAGCTGGGCGGTTATGCTCGATTAGCTTGGCGATATGTTGAAAAATCAACTTATGATCGTGTCGATAAAAGTCTTTGGCCGTTAAAATATCTGCGACTTTATCAAGCGCTTCGTTCTCAAGCAGCAAGCCGCCAATAACGGATTGCTCTGCTTCTACTGAATGTGGGGGGATTTTTAATGCATCTAATTGTTGGTCTGCCATGGCGTGATTATACTTAATATCCATGCTAAACAATTGCTTATAGCGCAAATAAAAAAGGCTACCGAAGTAGCCTTTTTTAGATATTACTCATGCCTGATTAACTCAAGCAATCAACTGCTTACGCTTCTGCAACCACTGTTACTGTAATGTCTACAACAACATCGTGATGTAAAGCAACAGTAACCGTATGGTCACCAGTTGTTTTCAACGGGCCAGTAGGCATACGTACAAGCGCTTTAGTCACTTCAAAGCCCTGAGCGATTAATGCATCTGCAACATCACCGTTAGTCACTGAACCGAATAAACGGCCATCAACACCCGCTTTTTGAGCGATAGACACAACGAATGAAGCTAATTTTTCGCCACGTGCTTGCGCAGCAGCTAAAATTGCAACTTGTTGTTTTTCTAATTCAACACGGCGAATAGCGATTTCAGCTTTGTTCGCTTCAGTAGCGCGTTTAGCTTTGCCTTGTGGAATTAAAAAGTTACGACCGTAACCATCTTTAACTTTAACAACGTCACCTAAACCGCCTAGGTTACCTACTTTTTCTAATAAAATAATTTGCATGATAGCCTCCGATTATTGGTGTTTGTCAGTGAATGGAAGCAAAGCTAAGAAACGTGCGCGTTTAACCGCAGACGTTAATTGGCGTTGATAACGTGCTTTTGTGCCCGTCATACGCGCTGGAATGATCTTTGCATTTTCTGAGATGAAATCTTTTAATAGATCAACATCTTTGTAATCAACTTCTTTGATGCCTTCTGCTGAAAAACGGCAGTAGCGGCGGCGTTTATACATTTCTCTTGCCATCTGGAACTCCTAAACTCTTAATTATTTATATAAACTCAA
>CANFZA010000035.1 GCA_947451235.1 Methylophilaceae bacterium
TACTTGCACTCGACACTTCTACCGAATATTTATCGCTGGCTTTGCTAAAAGGCGATGACATTTTTAGCTATGATACTAATGCTGGGCAAACGCACTCGCAAATCATTTTGCCGCAGTTGCAAATTTTACTTAATGAAGCCGATTTACCATTAAATGCGCTGCAAGGCATTGCTTTTGGCGCGGGTCCAGGCTCGTTTACCGGGGTGCGAATTGCCGCTGGCGTGGCGCAGGGCTTAGGTTTTGGTGCCAATTTGCCCGTGGTAAGTATTTGCACATTATTGGCTTTGGCTGAAGCGAGCGGTGCGGCTAAAGTGATTGCCTGTTTAGATGCGCGTATGGGTGAGGTATATCACGCGGCTTATGCAAAAGTTGGCGGCGAATGGCAAACAATTGTTGAGCCTGGCTTATATAAACCAGAAGCGGCGCCTGCTGTAGAAGGCATAGATTGGACTGGCGCTGGTAGCGGATGGCAAACTTATGCAGAGCCATTGGGTTTGGTTTATGCGGGTCAATTACAAAGTGTTCAAGCGCAATTATTACCTACGGCAAGCGCCATAATTAAGTTAGCGCAGCCTATTTTTGCAAAGGGCGAGGCGAAATCTGCTAGTGAGGCGATGCCAATTTACATTCGAAATCGCGTTGCGCTTAAAACGGCGGAGCGTGAGCAAGGGTTGCGTTTATGAACGCTATGTTAAAAACTCAAGCGCAATTTCGTCCTATGCAGTTGGATGATTTAGACGAAATTATGCTGATTGAGCCGCAGATTTATCCTTATCCTTGGACGCGCGGTAACTTTAGTGATTCTTTGAATTCCGGCTATAGCGCATGGGTGCTAGTCGAGCATGAAAAAATTATTGCCTATGCCTTATTAATGATGGTGTTAGACGAAGCGCATTTGCTTAATTTAAGCGTGGCAAAATCGTATCAAAAACAAGGTTTAGGCCGTTTATTATTAGAGCACATGATGCAAATTGCTAAAAACCATCAAGCGGCCAATATGTTTTTGGAAGTGCGCCAGAGTAATATTTCTGCTATCGCTTTATATGAAAATATCGGCTTTAATGAAATGGCGATTCGGCGCGGCTATTATCCAGCTAAAAATGGTCGTGAAGATGCCGTATTAATGGGTTTGGCATTATGAGTTTAATGACCCGCGAAGATATGTTGCGAGAGTTGGAGTTGCTACCGGTGTGGCAGCTTCGCGTGCCTTTGCCAGCATCACAATTGCCGTCAATATTGGCAGAAGAGGCTATTTCTGCCAACTTGCCAACGCTAGAAACACAGCCAATTACGCTTGAACTAAGCATAGCAATACCTGACATTGAGACATCCGTAGAACCACAAGTATTAGCCGTAGAAATCGCTGAGATTATCGCGCCAGAAATGTTGCCGATTACTTTTACAGTGATTTTAAATGATAGCGCTGATTATCTCTTTGTATTGCCAAACATGCTTTTGCAAGCGGATGAACAGCGCTTGTTACAAAACATTTTTATGGCCATGCGTATCAAAGCTAAGCCGGCAGCAAGCGTATCCAATATAGCTGAGCTGGTTGGCAATCTTCAGCCCAAGTTAATCATAACGCTGGGCGAATTGACGGCTCAAGCGCTATTGCAATCAAGCCAAACCTTGGTTAATTTACGTGGCAAGCTACACCAATTTGAAACTGTCGCGCTAGTGGCGACGCATGATTTAGCGCACCTATTGCAAGAGTCCGCAGACAAAGCTGAGGCTTGGGATGACTTATGTTTAGCCATGCAGACTTTGCAGAATCAAAAATAACTTGTTCAAGTTTAAATAGTCAGCTTTTGTAATAATCCTGACCTAGCCCCAAACTAAACTATTGAAATTCGTCACTTAGGCGCAATGTACAACTTAAGTGCAATCTGCAGCTATACTTTTACAAATCATAATCTGAGCCTCATAAGGGTTGTCGATGGCTTGTTTAAATAATAAGGAATGAAAATGCAAAAAATCTACTTAAAATTATTCACGGTATTATTGCTATTGAATCTAAGCAGCTGCGGCTACAACACTTTTCAATCGCTAGATGAAGAAGCAAAAGCAAGTTGGTCTGAAGTATTGAATCAATATCAGCGCCGTGCAGATTTGATTCCGAATTTGGTGAATGTGGTTAAAGGCTATGCAGCGCATGAAAAAGATGTGCTTACCCAAGTGGCCGATGCACGCTCAAAAGTGGGAAGCATGCAAGTGACTGCTGATGTGTTGAACGATCCAGAAGCCTTTGCTAAATTTCAGGCGGCGCAAGGCCAATTAAGCTCTGCTTTATCACGTTTAATGGCGGTTTCTGAAAACTATCCAAATTTAAAAGCCGACCAAGGTTTTAGAGATTTACAAGCGCAATTGGAAGGCACTGAAAACCGCATTACGGTGGCACGTAATCGCTACATTGGCACCATTAAAGAATATAACGTGGCAGTGCGCTCTTTTCCACAAAATCTTACCGCAATGATGTTCGGCTACAAAACCAAACCATCATTTACCGTTGAAAACGAGAAAGCTATTTCAACACCGCCAACGGTAGATTTTGGTGATAAAAAGTAAGGTTTTTTGCTAACGTACTTTACATTTAATAACGGTCGATTTAATCACAGCTCATTCGCTAAATGGTCGCTAAAGTAAAAATAAGTTTAGTCGCGCTAGTTGCAATGCTGATGTTTGCATCGCTTAATGTGTGCGCCGAACTTTTGGCGATTCCAGTATTAAAAGCGCGCGTAACAGATTTAACGCAAACGCTCAGCGCTGAGCAACAAAGCCAGTTGGACGCAAAACTCAGCGCTTTTGAGCAGCAATCTGGTAGCCAAATTGCTGTGTTGATCGTTCCCAGCACTCAACCTGAAGACATTGCGCAATATAGTATCCGCGTGGCAGATGCCTGGAAATTAGGCCGAGAAAAACCGGACGATGGCTTGTTGATTTTGGTCGCAAAAGATGACCATAAAATGCGTATTGAAGTGGGTTATGGCTTAGAAGGCGCGATACCAGATTTAACGGCTAAACGTATCATTACTGAAGTCATGGCACCAAGTTTTAAGCAAGGTGATTTTTATGGCGGTATTAATAATGCGCTAGATAAACTGATTGCGCTGATTTCTGGTGAACAGTTGCCAGCACCGAATAAGCAATCGTCCGATAATCTTAGCTTTGAAAATATCCTGCCTATTTTGCTTTTTGGTGGACTGATATTGGGTGGAATATTGCGCGCCATTTTTGGTAACTTTTTCGGTGGTGCGTTAAATGGCGGTGCTATTGGTGTGTTGGCTTGGCTACTAGGGGGCGGGATTTTTGCCGCGATATTATTTGGCGTAATTGCCTTTTTATTTACGCTTGTCGGCCCTGTTGGATTAAGCCAACAGGGTGGTGGCGGTTTTGGTGGTGGCAGATCTGGCGGTGGTGGTTTTTCAGGCGGAGGTGGCGGTTTTGGCGGCGGCGGCGCTTCTGGAAATTGGTGATGTACGCTACTTTAAGTAGGGTCAGCTCTTTGATTAAGGTGCCCGAATTTATGTTGTGCGAAAGTAAATAATGTCAGTTAACTTTATTCAGCGTTTATTTAGGCACTTGTTTATTTTGCCAGCGGCAGTGCATAAAAAATTGCCAGCCGAAGCGATGCGCCGTATAGAAGCCGCAATTGCAAAAAGCGAAAGCGCTCACTTAGGTGAAATTTGTTTTGTCGTTGAAGCTAATCTGCATGTGTTGGACATTTTGGGCGGAAAATCGGCCAAAACGCGTGCCATTGAAATATTTTCAAATTACAAAGTTTGGGATACTGAACACAATAATGGTGTGCTAATTTATTTGCTATTGGCTGATCATGATTTTGAGATTTTGGCAGATCGCGGCGTTCATCAGCATGTGGGAGCGGCAGGTTGGGACGCTATTTGCAAAGAGATGGAGGCACTGTTTCGGCAAGGTCAGTTTGAGGCAGGCATTGTTGGTGGAATACAGAAAATTAGCGAGCAACTGCAGCATCATTATCCAGCGCAAGGTAAAAAGCGTAATGAACTGCAAAATTCACCTATCGTTATATAAGTTCGTTACCGTGATTTTTCCTGACAAACATTACTAACTCTTACTGACTAAATGACTGATTCTATGTAAAATTCGCGTTTTGATATTTGCCAAGATTCGATTACACCATGCGCGCCTCACAATTTTTCTTCAATACCCAAAAAGAAGCCCCAAACGACGCTGAATTACCTAGCCATATTTTAATGGTGCGTGCTGGCCTGATTAAGCGTTTAGGCTCAGGCTTATACACTTGGATGCCTTTGGGCTTACGCGTGTTGCGTAAAGTTGAAGCGATAGTGCGCGATGAAATGAATAAAGCGGGCGCGCTTGAATTGTTGATGCCGGCGGTGCAACCGAAAGAATTGTGGGAAGAAACTGGTCGATGGGCGGTATTTGGCCCACAAATGCTTAAAATTACCGATCGCCATGAGCGTGAATTTTGCTTTGGCCCAACGCATGAAGAAGTGATTACTGACATCGCCCGTGCTGAAATTCGTAGCTACAAGCAATTACCGCTTAACTTTTATCAAATTCAAACCAAATTCCGTGATGAAATTCGCCCACGTTTTGGCGTAATGCGCGCCCGTGAATTTATGATGAAAGATGCTTATTCATTCCATACAGATTTTGCCTCGCTAGATGCGACTTATCAAACCATGTTTCAAGCGTATGGCAAAGTATTCAATCGCCTAGGCCTTAAGTTTCGCGCGGTAAAAGCCGATACTGGTGCAATAGGTGGCGATGGTTCTCATGAGTTTCACGTACTAGCTGATTCAGGTGAAGATGGCTTGGCATATTGTGATACTTCAGATTACGCAGCCAATGTAGAGTTGGCCGAAGCCGTTGCGCCACATGCAAGAAGTGCCGCCAATGCGTTAATGCAAGAAGTTGATACGCCTAAGCAAACCTCTTGTGAAGAAGTGGCAAACTTATTGAATATTGGCTTAGATTGCACCATTAAAGCTATGGCTTTAATTGCAACGCTAGAAGATGGCAGTACGCAATTTAACTTGTTGCTCATTCGCGGTGATCATCGCATGAATGAAATTAAAGTGAATAAATTAGAGGGTCTAAGCGAGTTCAGGTTTGCTACTGAAGAAGAAGTCCGTGAGAATTTAAAATGCCCACCAGGCTTTATTGGTCCAGTGGGCGTTGGCGCGCATGTACGCGTCATTGCAGATAGAGCGGTGGCTGCTATGAGTGATTTTGTTTGTGGCGCTAATAAACCAAAGTTTCATTTAAGTGGTGTTAATTTTGGCCGTGATTTACCAGAGCCAAGTTTAGTGGCAGATATTCGCAACGTGGTGGAAGGCGATGCTAGCCCTGACGGTCAAGGCGTATTGTCACTTTGTCGCGGTATCGAAGTCGGCCATATTTTTCAATTACGCACTAAATATTCAGAAGCCATGAACGCGACTTACTTAGATGTGAATGGTCAAACGCAAGTGATGGAAATGGGTTGTTACGGCATTGGTGTTTCGCGTATTGTGGGCGCGGCTATTGAGCAAGGCAATGATGATAGAGGCATTATCTTCCCTAGCAGCATGGCACCGTTTGCGTTAGTAATCTGTCCAATTGGCTTTGATAAGTCTGATGCTGTTAAATTAGCCGCGAATCAATTGTATGCGGACTTATTAGCGGCTGGCGTTGATGTATTGCTAGACGACAGAGGCGAGCGCCCGGGTGTGATGTTTGCTGAGGCCGATTTAATGGGCATTCCACACCGATTAGTCATTGGTGAGCGCGGTTTGGCTGAGGGATTAGTAGAATATAAAGCGAGAACCTCCGCTGAAGCGCAGTCCTTGCCAATGGTTAATTTAGCCGCAGCTGTACTTGAACTTGTCCAGCTTGAACTTGTGCAAAAAGTAGCCTAATATTAAATTAAAGTTTAAGAATTAAAGTTTAAAGTTGAGTCAAAAAGTGAGCGTTAGGGATGCTTAAAAGGCTGAAAATCAGTGTGCTGATTGTTATTGGAACTTTGGTTTCAAGCAATAGCTTTGCTGGTTCTCAGCTTGAGGAGCCGCTGTCAAACAGTGTTAAAGCGCTCATGCAACGTAGTATTAGCGACAAAGCTGCGCCTAAACTTATTTTTGCTACGCCAGAAGAAGGCGCTGCATGGCTTAATGAAATGTCGCAACGGCTTAAAAAACGTATCCCAGATGATGCTTACCGTGAAGATTTATTGCGTACTGTGCATTACGAAGCCACTCGCGCAGGCCTAGATCCGCAAATGGTGTTGGGTTTGATTCAAGTGGAAAGTGGCTTTAAAAAATACGCTTTATCGTCGGTAGGCGCGCGTGGCTTTATGCAAGTGATGCCTTTCTGGTCGCGCAGTATTGGTGCAAGTGATCATAATTTATTTCTGCTACGCACTAATCTACGCTACGGATGCACAATTTTAAGGCATTATATCGACATCGAGCACGGCGATTTATACCGTGCATTAGGCCGCTACAATGGCAGTTTAGGCCAGCCACAATATCCCAATTTAATTTTAGGTGCTTGGCGTAAAAACTGGAATTACACGCCAAAAAACATTTAAGCACACTTATTTTCATGTTTTACCCCTATTTCGCACCAATTTGGTGCGTAAAACCACTCAAAAAAGTTTACATTTTTATAAAAATGATTCAGTATTGCTTTGGCGTTAAATATGTAACAGGAAAATTACATTTATAAACCCTTTGCATTTACCGCCGCTGTTCGCACTATCTTGTTACTCATTATAAAAATCAGGAGAATTAAGTATGTCGAAATTAACTGCGTTAGCACTAAGTATTGCTGTATTAGGTGGAGTATGGGCATTTTTAGCATTAGGTCCATTGGGTGGAGCTGCTCCTATCGCTTTGGTTTGGGTTGGTTTTATTGCTTGGGGTTGCTATTTCCATACTGGCGGTGATGATGCTGCTTTGCAAAAAACAATTGCAGGTATGTCTTTTGGTGCTGTAGTGGCAGGTGTCGCATTAACTTTAGTTGCATCAGGTGCATTGGCTGGTTTAGGTGCTTTAGCTGCGCCAGTGATTATTGCAGTTACTGTATTCCCATTAGTAATCGTAGCAGGTATGAACTTGTTGTCAGTTGTTCCAGCTAATGTGTATGGTTACGCAGCAACTGCTGGTCTAGCTTTAACAGCTGGTACAGCTGGTAACGCAACAGCAATGAACCTTACAAATCCAGTGTTGCTAGTGATTGTTTCAGTAGTGATTGGTGCATTGTTCGGCATGGCTTCAGGTAAACTTGCTGGTATGTTAGGTAAATAATCCTAATCGCTAACTAGAAACATTAAGTTAGCCATAAAAAAACCGCCTTCACGGCGGTTTTTTTATTTGTAAATTTCATCATAAAACTTACGCGTTTAAAATGTTGCAAGATTAATTGGCTTTCACAACCTTGAAGCCATAATAAGTACCAAACTCACCTTCAGGTTCGTGATACACAAACAGCATATCATTGGCATAACCTGTGCCGTTGAAGTGGTTTTGTGAACGCAGTTTTAAATCTTTAGGTAATTCACTTTTACCCACATACTTGCCAGTCAAATCAAAGATTAATGCCGCTTTATGATCTACATCGATCAGCACTAATTCTTCACCCTTAATGCCGCTGTAGGCAATAAAGTGCGCGCTAATATCGTCATGCATAACGCCGGCTTTAGTAAAGTCCAAAGCAATTTCGATGATTTTCTCGCGCGATTTTAAATCTACCACCCATACTTTATTGCCGCGTTCTTGTTTGGCGTAGTATTGGTTAGTGTCAGGGTTGTAGCTTGGCATGGTGGCGGCATCGCCAAAGGCTGGGTTGAACTGAATCACTTCATTCGAAGTATCTTTAAGGTCACCAGTTTCAGTTAAATCTAAAGAATAAATGCCAGTATTTGGCGATTGGCCTGCATCACTAGAAACGTTGTAAGTAATCGTTTCTAACTTATCACTATTTTTATTGTAGTAAATAGAGCGATTGTCGTAACCAGGATGGGCAGAGCTGACAAATTTACCTTCATCGTCATAAACGTGAATTTGTGATTTTGAGGTGGCAGATTCATACTCGCTTGCCATTGGCGCTAAGCCGCCATCAGCAATGTAATAACGTTTTAAACCGGGAATATGCGCCACAGTCATCGGGCGTGTGCTTGGTTTTTTAACTAACGGAATCTTAATGCCCACTTGGGCATCTACTAAAATTTCAGCTTGTACTGGTTGTAAGGCTGTTAGTAGGGCTACAGAAAATAAAACATTAGAGATGCGCATAAATTCTCTTTCTTAATTGGGTCAATAACAATATTTTAATTTAGTCAAAAGGTTGACTGCATTTGTTCAATTCTTGGGTAAATTTATTTATAAGCGTTACACTTTTTCAGCCAGTTGTTGCTCTATCAGCATCGCATCGCCATAACTAAAAAATCTATATTGCTCAGTAACAGCATGGGCATATGCCCTTTTAATAGTATCTATGCCAGCAAAGGCTGACACTAACATGAGTAAGGTGCTTTTTGGTAAATGGAAGTTAGTAAATAATCGATCTACGACATTAAAATGATAACCTGGTGTGATGAATATGTTTGTTTCACCGCTGCCGGCTTGTAAACTCCCTGCCAAATTAGTTGCACTAACGCGTGCTGCACTTTCTAATGCACGCAGTGCTGTGGTGCCAATGGCCGTTACTTTGCCGCCGCGCTTTTTAGTTGTGGTAATCATATCTATCGTTGCTTGTGAAATGTTATATAGCTCGCTGTGCATAATGTGTTCGTTAATGTTATCGACTCGTACAGGCTGAAAAGTACCCGCACCAACATGCAATGTGACGTAAGCAATATCAACGCCTTTTTGTTTTAGTTGCGCTAACATATCCTCATTAAAGTGTAAGCCTGCGGTAGGTGCAGCGACAGCACCTAAGTGTTTGCTGAACACAGTTTGATAACGCTCTTCATCTTCAGAAGTGGCTGTGTGCGTAATGTAAGGCGGCAAAGGTAAAGCCCCGTGTTGCTCAAGCAAATCCAAAACAGCAATGTCACTTAAAAAGCGTAACTCAAATAAATCGTCATGGCGCGCAGTTACTTCTGCATTAAATGCATTTGATAATCGTAGCTGAGTGCCAATCTTTGGTGCCCGCGAAGCCCTAACATGCGCGTAAGCGGTATGCTGATCAATCACCCGTTCTATCAGTACTTCAACATTGCCGCCAGTCAGTTTTTGACCAAACAAGCGTGCCTTAATAACACGCGTGTCGTTAAACACCACTAAATCACCAGTATTTAAGAAGTTAGGCAGACCGCTAAAGGTTTCGTCGTGAAGAGAACCATCCATTCCATTGACGTGAAGCATGCGGCTAGCGGTTCTGTCAGCGGTCGGATGTTGGGCAATTAATGTATCCGGTAAATAAAAATCGAAATCTTCTGTTCGCATAATTCCAAGAGCTTGCTATAATGACGGTTGTTGCAATTATACAGTAATGTATTTTCCAAAAAGCCGGGATGGCGGAATTGGTAGACGCACGGGACTCAAAATCCCGCGCTGGTAACAGCGTGGGGGTTCGATTCCCCCTCCCGGCACCAATAAAATCAATGAGTTAGTTGGTTTTATCTTTTTGGAAAATGTAAGTTTTATAGCTTTGCATTATGTAGAAATGAAAAAACTCTACGAAATACAATCTTTTTGTATTTCGTAGAGTTTTTTTTTGACTACAATCTCAAAAAACTAATTTTTTCTACTGGTTTTAGTATCGTCATTCCGTGTCATTTAGCCATATTCTATGGCTACGTTGCTTATTTTTGATAAGCGCGTGTGCAAATTTACCCATAAATCTTTAAATTCTAACGGACGTAGCTAAGATGCTCTGGGGTCGAGCTGGGGGTTAACTTAATCAGTATTAATTTTAATAGCGCCGATTTAATTAACAATTTACTAATTGAATGATTATTTTGTTGTATGAAAAATTGCTACTTAATTGTTACGAAAGTGTAACAATTTTCTTGAGTCGGAAACTTTTTTGTGTTACTTTTTGTCCTGCGTCAAAATGACGCATGTCAAAAAGCTGTATATGAGGCGATTTTAAAAAAGGATTTGGCGCGGGGGTAGGTATGGCAATGTCAAATTCTAGTTATAAGGTTATTGTAAAACCGAATAATTCGCTGTCTCCAGAGGCTAGCGTTAAGTTACTTTTGGCTTTGGTTGTAGTTGTTTTGGTGATCGCCTTAGCCTTTACTAATATGGGCGCTTGGCTGGTATTGCCGTTTGCAGGTTTAGAAATAATCGCTTTTGCATATGCTTTTTATTATATATATTTGCATTCTGATGATTTTGAAAGCATCACAATAGAAGTCGACAATGTTGTTGTTGAAAAAAGAAATTATAAAGAAAATACAACGGTAGTTTTTCAGAGATATTGGGCGCAAGTAAATGTGCGCGATGTCGAAAGCAAAAAAGGCGTTAATGGTAAAAGTGGGCTGTTTATAGGTTCACATGGTAAAGAAGTTGAATTCGGTAGGAATTTTATAAATGATGAGCAGCGCACATTGTTGGCGCGCGAGCTTAGACAAAAAATAAATGATATTCATTAATTTAGTTTTGGAGCATGTTTTATGCAAGTTTTAAAAAAAATCGGGCTAGGTCTTGCAGGAATGCTTGCTTCACTGAGTGCATTTGCTGATTACGCTTGGAATTTCCCTTTACCTGCTACACCAATGGCGCTAGATACGCTACATGTCCATAATAAATTTATGACCATTACTGGCATCATATTTATTGTGGTGCTTGCGATTATGATTTATGCGATTTTTGCTCATCGTAAGAGTAAAAACTTTAAGCCAGTGACAGATAAAGCGCCATCAACAGCTGTTGAGATATTTTGGACATTGATTCCATTCGTGATTCTTTTGCTGATCGACTTTGTAATCATGGGTATTCCTGCTTATCACAGTGTGGTGATGATGGAAGATACACGTGATAAAGCAAATATGGTCATTAAGATCACTGGCTCGCAGTGGCGCTGGCAGTATGAATATATGGATGGCGACGCACAAGGTATTAAGTTTGTTAGTACTTTAGCTACGCCTAAAGAACAAACCGACAAAGGTTATAAGGGCGTTAAAAACGAGAATTATCTTCTTGAAGTTGATAATCACTTGGTTTTACCAGTAGGTGCAAAAGTTCGTGTGTTAATGACCGCGACTGATGTGTTACATAACTGGTGGGTGCCGCAATTTGGATCATCACGCGTAGCGGTACCAGGTTTTATTCGTGAAACTTGGGTGCAGGTTGAAAGGCCTGGTACTTATCGCGGCCAATGTAAAGAATTGTGTGGTAAGGGTCATGGCTATATGCCTGTTGTTGTTGATGCGTTACCAGTAGCTGAATATAAAGTTTGGGTGGCTGCTAAGAAAGAAGAGCTTGCTAAAGCGGCAGCAGGTGCGGACAAAGAATGGACAAAAGACGATCTTATTGCCAATGGCAAGGTTGTCTATGAGAAAAACTGCGCAGTTTGCCATCAAGCTAATGGTGCAGGTTTACCACCAGCTTTCCCAGCTTTAACCGGTAGTAAAATTGCAAATGGTCCAATTTTCGGTGCTGATGGCAAATATCTAAAAGATGGTCATCTTGATCGTGTACTTAATGGTGTTCGTGTAATGCCTTCTTGGAAAGCTTTACTCAATGACACTGAAATTGCCTCTGTAATTACTTATGAGCGTAACGGTTTGGGTAACAGCGTTGGTGATGTGTTGCAACCTGCGCAAGTAAAAGCGGCTCGTCAGTAAGTAGTTAAGTACGTTTTGAATCAACAGTAATTATTTAGTTTGAGTAATTAGGAGAAAGCAATGAGTACAACAACGGTAGCGCATCATGAAGAGCATGCTGAACACCCAACAGGGATTATGCGTTGGCTAACCACCACCAACCATAAGGACATCGGTACGATGTACCTTACATTCTCGCTGATCATGTTTTTAGTTGGCGGAAGTATGATTTTGGCGATTCGTGCTGAGTTGTTTCAGCCAGGTCTACAGTTATTAAATCCAGAGTTTTTTAATCAGTTAATTGGCGTGCATGCGTTAATTATGATTTTTGCTGCTTTAATGCCAGCAGCTACAGGATTTGCAAACTGGATGATTCCCCTGCAAATCGGTGCGCCAGATATGGCTTTACCACGTTTGAATAACTGGGGATTTTGGTTGCTACCACCTTCAGCGATTCTTTTAACGTTACCGTTCACGCTTGCACTATTCGGTATTGGCGATGGCGCAATGGCAACAGGTTGGACATTCTACCCACCGCTATCAGTACAAGGCGGCATTGGTGTAGATTTTGCAATTTTTGCGGTTCACTTGCTTGGTATATCTTCAGTATTAGGTTCAATCAACATTATTGTTACTTTGTTTAACATGCGCGCACCTGGCATGACGTTAATGAAAATGCCTATGTTTGCATGGGGTTGGTTGATTACTGCATTCTTGCTAATTGCTACTATTCCTGTTTTAGCGGGTGCAGTAACAATGTTGCTTACTGATCGTCACTTTGGCACGCACTTCTTTGACGCAGCTGGTGGCGGCGATCCAATTATGTTCCAACATCTATTTTGGTTCTTTGGTCACCCAGAAGTTTATATTTTGCTACTACCAGTTTGGGGTTTTATTCCACAAATCTTAGAAACATTCTCACGTAAACCAATGTACGGCTACAAAGCACAAGTTTACTCATTGTGGGCAATTGGTGCTCTTGCAGTTGTAGTTTGGGCGCATCACTTCTTTACTGCGGGTATGCCAGTACCAGCATTGCTTTACTTTATGTATAGCACGATGGCAATTTCACTACCGTTAGCTGTGTTGTTCTTCTGTTGGATTAAAACCATGTGGAAAGGCTCAATGAGCTTTGAAACGCCTATGTTGTTTGCGGTAGGTTGGATTATTTTATTCGGTATCGGCGGTCTAACAGGTTTAGTGCTTGCTGACGTTGCTGCCGATGCTCAATATCACAACAGCTATTTTGTTGTAGCGCACTTCCACTACACATTGTTTGCTGGCGGTATTATGGGAATTATGGCTGGTACTTATTACTGGTTACCAAAAATGACCGGTAATATGTACAGCGAGAAATTAGGTAAATTGCACTTCTGGTTAACTGCTATTTCGTTCAATTTAACTTTCATTCCACAGTTCTTCTTAGGTTTAGCGGGCATGCCACGTCGTATTCCTGACTATGCATTGCAGTTTGCTGAATTCAATATGATTTCATCAATTGCGGCATTTGTACTTGGTTTCTCACAATTATTATTTGTTTATAACATTATTAGTTGCGCAAGAGGCGGCAAAAAAGCGACAGATCAAGTTTGGGAAGGTGCGAAAGGCTTGGAATGGACATTGCCATCTCCACCGCCGTACCATAGCTTTACTGAGCAACCAATCGTTAAATAAAATACAAAACCTCGGCTTAGATTTAACTAGGCTGAGGTTTATTTAGGTAGATATGGACAATAAAGAAATAGCACCAAAAGGCAGTAGTAAAAAAATTGCATATATATTGGGAGGCATTGCTTTTGTTTGGTACGTGGTGTCAATGTTCACTATATGGCATCACTAAACGAAAACGAAGTTTTAACGGCTAAAGAGCAAATAGATTTAAAAAATAAGAAATTAGTACGTAAGCTTATTTGGCTAGTGATTGGTTCCTTGTTATTTGCTTTTGCACTTGTGCCTTTATATGATGTGTTATGCACTTTAACTGGGCTGAATGGAAAAACTAACAATACTGCAGCCGTTATTGCTAAGGCAAAAGTTGATGAAACACGTTGGGTAAATGTTCAATTTACGAGTAATGTAATGCCAGGTTTGGGCTGGAATTTTTATCCAAAACAAGCCAGTATTAGGTTACATCCTGGGAAAATTGAAACGGTAATTTTTATTGCAAAAAATACTACTAATGAGGTTGCAACAGGTCGTGCCGTACCAAGTATTACACCAGGCATTGCCGCGGCTAATTTGAAGAAAATAGAATGCTTTTGTTTTGTGAACCAGTCTTTAAAGCCTGGTGAAGAAAAAGAAATGCCTTTACGTTTTTTTGTAAGTCCAGAATTACCAAAAGATGTGTCAGACATGACTTTGTCTTATGCATTCTTTCCAGCAGTTAAATAAGAAGATGATTCAGCACTAAATTGATTGAAATAGGGTGGTAGTGTTAGGCGAGGTAATGGCGGTAGTTTGCCATTTAGAATTCAACATATTTATAAAAAAAGCACGGGAGTGATTGCATGGCGACACATTCAACTAATCAATACTACGTACCGCACGGTAGTATTTATCCATCAATAATATCTATAGGCTTGTTAACGCTAGCTTCAGGTTTTATTTTTAATGTTGCTACTGATAAAAGTAAAGATCTCACTTATTTGCAAGCACCAGGCAAATGGATGATGATTATTGGCGCATTGATTATTTCGTTCATGGTATTTAAATGGATGGGTTCAGTTATCAATGAAAGTCTTACTGGCAAATATTCTAAGTGGGAAGATAAATCTTTCCGTGTTGGTATGATTGTTTTTATCTGTTCTGAATTAGCCTTTTTTGCGGCTTTTTTCGGTGCATTATTCTACATGCGTATTTTATCTGTGCCGGATTTAGCTGGTTACGATTTAGACATCACGCCTTACAAAGACTTTTTAAGCACTTGGCCATCTTCTGGCCCTGGCGGAACAGTGCTTGGTGTTGAATATAAGCCTGGTACTTTAAACGCAATGGGCGCTTGGGGATTGCCAGCCATTAATACGGCATTATTGCTTACCTCTGGCGCAACCATTACCTGGGCGCACTGGGCTTTAATTAAAAATAATCGCACACAACTGATTGCTGGTATGGCGCTTACTGTTGCTTTGGGTATCGCCTTCTTGATCTGTCAGGCAATGGAATATCATCATGCCTACACGGAAATGGGCTTAACGCTACACAGCGGTGCTTATGGCGCAACATTCTTTATGTTGACTGGTTTCCATGGTTTTCACGTGACGCTAGGTACTGTAATGCTGATTGTGATTCTAATCCGTTGCATGAAAGGTCACTTTACGCCTGAGCATCACTTTGGTTTTGAGGGTGTTGCATGGTACTGGCACTTTGTTGACGTGGTTTGGCTAGGTCTGTTTATATTTGTATATTGGCTGTAAGTTAGTTAAATAAAAAGGGCGATGCATTTGCATCGCCCTTTTTATTTTAAAAATTAATTCAAAATAATTAATTTTTAATTAGTACTTTATTAAATTGTAATGATTATGCGTGTGGTTGGCCGATGAGACCAAAGTAATAAGCAATCAACAAAAGAATAAATAAAGTGATTGAAAGCCCAATGCGAACAGTGAGTGCTTTAACTGTTCTATCACTACCAGTTTTGTCTTTAGCTAAAAAGAACAGCGCAGAAAATAAACTACCAATAATGGCAATTAAAGATAAAACAATGATGACTTTTATTAACATAACTTTGTCCAATTGAAACTTGAATGCCTATTATGAGACTGCTACCTAACAAATGCAATTATGAAAAAAATTCAATTTAAAAAGCATGGTGTTATATTCAGTCCTTCGTTAGTTGGCACCATGGTGACGATAATCTGCATTCCTTTGTTTATTAAGTTTGGACTATGGCAATATAATAAAGCACAACAAAAATTAGTCATTCAGGCCGCTTATAATCTTGCGAAAACTGATGATGCTTTCCAGTTTCCATTAGACCTGAAGCAGAATGATATAGATCAGTGGAATTATAAAAAAGTGACGGTAAGCGGCGTATATGAGCCTAAATATCAATTTTTACTAGACAATCAAGTGGAAGGAAATCGCGTTGGTTATCACGTCATTACGCCATTAAAAATTGATCAATCATCACAATATGTATTAATTAATAGAGGCTGGATATTAGGTAAAGATACCCATACGGAATTACCTGTATTTAATACGCCAACAGGCAAGCAAACGGTAATAGGTCAGATTTGGGTGCCAAGCAAGAAAATATTTACCTTAGAAGCTAAAGTAAATAATAAAACCACTTTAGTTACTCAAGGTTCACAGCCATTGCAACCGGTTTGGCAGAATATGAATATGAGCACCTATAAAAGTAGCGTTCCATTTGAGGTTTCTGATCTAGCAATAAAGCTCGATCAAACAAGTCAGGCCGGAGGTTTTGTTCGAAACTGGCAAGTGCCTGTAGAACGAATCGCCACTAACATTGGTTACGCTTATCAATGGTTTGGCTTCGCATTAGCAACCTTGTTAATCTACATTTACATGAGTTTTAATAAAGTTAGTGCGCTACCGCCACAAAAGCAATAAGCTGCAATTATCAAATGCAGTAACCCTTATTTGATTATTATTTATATTATTTGAGCAGATTTTTCATGCAAAACGACAAACAACTGACTGAACTAGAAATGCAACGCAGAGGGCGTAAGGTATTTTTGCTGATGCTTATATTTTTCGTCGTGCCTATCGTCGTGGTTATTCTAATGTTTAAGCTAAACTGGAAGCCTAACGGCGCTAGCTTGGGTGAGTTAGTTAATCCACCTCGATTACTTAGCGCTGCTACTGAGCTTAAGCGTGATGATGGTTCTTCGCTACCAGCACAGTTCTGGAAAGAAAAATGGAGTGTTGTTTATGTGGCGGGCGATTGCGAAAAAGTTTGTTTAGATAAGTTACATAATATGCGTCAGCTTCATGTTTCCTTGTATAAAGATATTGAGCGTGCTCAGCGCGTTTTAATTACTACAACGACAGACGTTACTAGTATTAAACATGACTATCCTGACATGATCATAATCAATCAACCTACAGCGGAAATCACGCATTTTTCAGAGCAATTTCAAATCAATACTGAAGATGCTCGTGTGAGTAACCGATTGTATTTGGTAGATCCGCTTGGCCATTTAATGATGAGCTATCAAGCCAATGTCGCGCTTGCTGATGTGCGTAAAGACATCACCAGATTATTAAGATACTCATGGGCTGGCTGATATGTATCCAACTTCAAGTAGTTTTAAATTATTTAAAGCGCTAGTTTTAATCGGATCAGTGTTGGCGCTATGTGTTGTAGTACTTGGTGCCTATGTGAGATTAACCGATGCTGGTTTAGGTTGCCCTGATTGGCCTGGTTGCTATGGCGAACTTACTGTACCGCAAAGTGAAGCTGCTATTCAAACTGCGCAATCAGCATTTCCGCATAGCACTGTTTTGGTTGGTAAAGCGTGGCGTGAGATGGCGCACCGCTATTTAGCCGGCAGTCTAGGTTTAATCGTTTTGGCGATTTGCATTTTTGGATGGCGCGCCAAACGTGAAATTAAAGCTTCGGCTTGGTTGCCTACTTTTTTAGTTTTATTGATTGGTTTTCAAGCGATGTTGGGCATGTGGACAGTCACCATGCTGCTAAAACCAGCCATTGTCAGTGCGCATTTATTAGGTGGAATGTCGACTTTAGCGATTCTCGTTTGGTTGGCGCATCGGCATTGGGGGCATAGTTCGGCCAATATTATTCAATCTTACCCATTGAAACTTGCGATACGCTTTGCCTTGGTTGTTTTATTTATGCAGATATTTTTAGGCGGCTGGACAAGTACAAACTACGCAGCTTTAGCTTGCACTGACTTTCCTACTTGTCATGGCGTATTGTTTCCGGAGATGGATTTTAAAGATGCGTTTCATTTAGTGCGCGAGCTAGGTCAAAATGCTAGTGGCGGTCAACTGTCACTCGCTTCACTTACAGCAATCCAGTGGACACACAGGTTAGGGGCATTAGTTACCTTAATCTATTTAGGCTTACTTGCCTTGAATATGCTCAAATACTGGCAACTAAAGCGTTTAGCGGTAGTTTTGCTTTTAGTGCTTTTTGCGCAAATTGGCTTAGGCATTGCCAATTTAATATTGCACCTACCTTTAGTGCTTGCAGTGGCACATAACTTTACGGCTGGTCTGCTTATTATTATTGTAGTGTCACTCAATTCTAAAATTACAAGTACGAAAAAGTAAGCTCTTAAGTAATAGAAATATATTTTTTAAACTAATTTGAATACATCAAAATGATAAATAACGTGAGTGATAAATGAGTACTAGTGTAACTACCACCCTGCAAAACATAGGCTTAAGTTTCAAAAGCTTTTTCTCACTGTGCAAACCAAGAGTCACCTCGCTGATTGTTTTTACTGCCATTATTGGTATGTATATGGCTAAGCCTGCAATGGTATCAATGCCTTTGTCATTGTTGCTTGCGACTACCATTGGTGTTGGATTCGCCTCAGGAGCCGCAGCAGCTTTTAACTGCCTGATCGAACATAAAATCGATGCGATTATGGCTAGAACCAGAGGCCGCGCAATCCCTACCGGACAAGTATCATCCACTGAAACTACCATTTTTGCGACTATTCTTGGTGGCACAGGTTTGGCTGTTTTGTACTTTTATGTAAACCCACTCACCATGTGGCTTACTTTTGCTACCTTTGTTGGTTATGCCGTTGTTTATACCGTATTTTTAAAACCAGCCACGCCGATGAATATTGTGATTGGCGGTGCTTCAGGCGCTATGCCACCAATTTTGGGCTGGGCTGCAGTTACTAATACTGTTAGTCCAGAGTCACTGATTATGTTTTTGATAATTTTTGCTTGGACGCCACCTCATTTTTGGGCATTAGCACTTTATAGACGTGAAGAGTACGCAAAAGTTGGTATGCCGATGTTGCCGGTCACGCATGGTGAGGCTTTTACGCTACTACATATATTGTTATATACCGTTATCTTGGTTGCCGTAGCACTGATGCCTTACGGTATGGGCATGAGCGGGTTAATTTATCTTGTTTCAGCCATTATCTTAAACGCGATATTCATGGCCTATGTTATCGGTTTATATCGTCAATATTCTGATGATTTGGCTAAACGTACCTTCAAATATTCGATACTTTATTTAACGCTACTTTTTGCAGCGCTATTGATTGATCATTATTGGATGTTCTAACTTAGCCGCTTTAAATTAGATGATTTAACAAAAAAATAGCGCAATTATTATTGCGCTATTTTTTTAATCTGTCTAAGTTTGTTTGGTTCTAGGCTTATTCGTTACTAAATATAGAGAACTCTTATGGTTAGTTTTCTAAATTATTTTGCCTGTGTAACTGCAAGCTCTTTATATTTAGTGGCATGTGAACTATGAAACTCATGGCATGACATACAGCTACTCGCAATACGTTTAGGTTTTGGCTTGTTGCCAGAATGGCAGCGTAAGCACGATTTTCTATCAGGCATCGCTACATCAGCGCTGCTATCAGAGTCCTCAACCTCATGACAAGACTGACATTGTTGGCTGCGATGCGAAGCGTGGTTGAAGCGCGCTTTACTGAACCAATCCTGGCTGATATGTAAGGGTGTAATTCGCCATGGCAATGCCTCAGTTTTTTTCGTGTCAGTAATCTCATGGCAGTAGCTACAGCCGTCTGATTTTAGCTTTTCAATATATTGCACTGCTTGCTTTGGCGCTTGAACTTTAATTGCATTAATCGCATTTTGCTCTTCACCGTGCGGCACATGTATAACAGCTTTGGCTGAACCCACATCAAGCTGGTTCGCATGGCAAGTTTGGCAGTCGCGGCCATAAGCAACTGGCTGAAAATGCATATCCTTACCTTCATGGCGATGGCAGTTTGTGCACGAAAGTTCACGTATGTCCCACACGCCATTAGGGCCTTGTACTTTACCAAAATGCTGTGAGTGTGGAAATTTTAAACCAGATTTTTCAACTAGGCGTGCCGTGTTCGTTTGATCAATGTGCTCAAAATCTTTAGTCGTGGCACCCGTGCTAAACGTCAGTTTAAAGCCGGGATGATCACGGTCGAAATCATGAATATCTGGTAGCTTGGTATTCGCATCAATCGCCTTAATATTGCCATGACACTTAA
>CANFZA010000036.1 GCA_947451235.1 Methylophilaceae bacterium
AGCCGATGCGATCAGTATGGCCTGTAACCAATACTAATTCGATATCTGGATTGCCTGTGATCTTAGCGGCAGCAGCATCTAGTTCAGCTTTACCAACTTCTTGAAGTTTTGATTTATCAAAACCAAATAGCTTTTCAGTTGAAATGGTAATGGTTTCTAATGTTGGCTTGCAAGCTTCAGCAGCTGGCATTGGCGCAGGAACTGGTGCAACTACAGCAGGTGCAACCACTGGCGCTGGCACTACAGCAACTGGTGCTGGTGCTGGCTCAGCGGTAGCAACTACAGGCATAGGTGCTGGAGCACCAAAGCGGAAAATACCGCCTAAACTTAACAATGTATTACCTACAGTTCCATCAGCATCAAATACACCAGCAGCTTTAGCTGCTGAACGAGTCCATTGGTGACGTAAATCAGCCTGCAGACCAAAAGTATCGTTAATTAGATATTGAGCACCAATACCAACGTTTGCTAACCATGAAGTTTTAGCTTTGTCTTGCACTGGAGTTGCTGTGATTGAGTAATCAACATTATTACGTGCAACACCTAAACCAGCTAAAACGAATGGGCGGAATTGATCACGGCTAAACATGTATAAAGCATCTAAACCTAAAGTCGTTTGTTTATAATGACCATCAGCACCAGCAACATCTGTATTTGCACGGTTATAACCTAAACCACCTTGAATATCCCAGCTTTGGCTTAACTCTTTACCTAGTTTAATAAATGCGCCACCACCGTTACTTGCCGCTAAATCACTGTCAGTGTCCATGTAGCTAACACCTGGTACTGCATACCAAGCGCCACGGTACATGTCTTCTGCTGAAGCTGCGAATGCCGCTATACTTAGTGTTGCTGCAACTGCCAAGCTAATAAGATTTTTTTTCATTATCACTTTCTCCTAATTAATTACTTCTTAAATTTTTCTATAATGCGATATTACGCACTCTAACCATTTGGCGCAACATCAAACACAGCAAACATAAGGCTTCCGAAGATATTTATAGCTAAATTACAACAACATTACACTTCAGTTACAAATAGCCCTGATTTTTTCTGCATCAATGGCTAATTGACGCTGATTATTATTACAAACGCCACCTCTAAAACCAATATAGGTTGGATTAAGCGCTTTGACAATAGCGATATGTTCGAGCTTTAAAGAGCCAGCCAAACCAAAAGTCAGGCCTAGTGCTAATACTTTGCGTGCAAATTCTTCACGCTCTTTGACAGAATAGTGATCTAAAAATGTTCGGCCATTTTTGCTAGCTGTATCTAACATGACTCCAATAAAACCGGCTTTTTTGATCAAGTCTAATAAGCCTTCCGGATATTTGTATTCCGCGAACAATACGGCAATTAACTTGATGCCATTTTGCGTAACCGTCTGCAAAGCGTCTAAACATGGTTGAAAATCAACTGTTTCGAAAAATCCAATTTTAATATAATCAACTTTAGTGGCGGCTAGCAATGCAACGCTTTGAAGAATTAAATCTGGCTGCATAATTGAATCGCCGATAGTTGCGCTGACCAATTTTCGACCATTAACATGGCTAACAATTTCTTGTATTAATGGCAACGGCAATGCGCCTAATGCGCCGGCGCTAGGGTCTTTCAAGTCGATGATATCTGCACCGTTGTCTAGCGCGAGTTGTGCTTCTGCAATACTGGTAACGCTTATTAATATTTGTGTCATGCCGTTTATATTTTCAATAAATCAATCTTATGAAGCGCTATTATTAATGGTTTTTTAAGCAATATTATCGCCATTCAGGGCGGCCTGATGATTGGTTACCGCTTCCATCAACCAGCCCCAAGCTTCAAGTTCGCGAGCACCAGCTGTTTTTTCAATGGCAATAGTATGATAAGTAATATCTTGTTTAATTTGCTCCATAGGCAACCTAGTAAGCCTACTCACCAACACCGCCAACTCAATGACCGCAGCTTGCGCACGATTAAAGCCATTGAAAGCTTGATGCTGCTCAGCATGTAAAACTTCCATGAATAATTGTGGGCGCAAAGCATCATCAATTACTTTTACCAGCTTTAATTCCTTATGCGCTAGGGTATCGGCCAATCTAAATCCGGTCACTTTTGATGCAGGCAATAACGCCCAAGCTTGACGCTTTGTTAGTGCACCAGCAAAAACACGTACATCATCAGTTAAATTCATCACCGCATGTTCTGTGGCTAAAATATTATCTAAAGTGGTGGAAGGCTTATAAGGTGAAATTACAACTAAATCATCGTGCATACTGATGCCAAATGGCGTCACATGGGCGTTGCCTAATGTGTCAATGGTGCTGATAATCGCTTCATAAATCATGTTAAATCTCGTGCTAATTTACTGTCAGTGCTAGCTAGTTTATTTAAACTATTACCGGCCTTTTCTTTAATAGAAGCTTCACGATGCGCAGTTTTATTGGCTTGGTTTTGTGCTATCGCATTCACACCCCACTCCAACTCCTGATCTTGCACATAACGCTTATTCAACTGCCAAGCAATCTGTGCACGCGCTAATTCTACGCCCAAATAAAAGGCATGTGAGGCATCATTATCCACTTTTAAATGTGGATATAAAGCAAAGGGATCTTGGTCTGCATAAATGCCATCACGATTATAAATATGCATACCAGCTTCACTGACTTGAATGCGGAAACTTGGGTCTTTAATTAAGGCGGCAATTTCATTAATTTCATCAACAGTATAAGTAAATGGTCGTCTATCATGCAGACCTAGCAAACCATTGCTATAACCTCGCGGCAATCGGTCATCTCGCTTTGCGGCATGCATCATACGTCTAGCAATGTCTGCTTCGGCAACGGCATTAAGCGCATGCGGACTAACAGAAGTGGCTAGCACGGCATGAATATCAAGCTCGCTAATAATGCCAAATAACAGCGCATTAATACCTGTGGTATCTGCGTCAGTGAGCTCGGTTAAATTACCTACACCCATCATGATTTTAATATCAGGATATTTTTTACGTAATTTTTGGTAGCGCACGATGGAATTAGTCAGCCCAAAATGAATCGGGTCTAAAATCGCATCAGCAATAAATGGCTTACCAACTTTTAAGCATGCTTCAATCGCTCTGTAAAGCGATGGCAAATTGTGTGGTAAAGCCGGGATTAATATTGGTGTAGCCGCAACTTCATGCGCCACCCATAAAGTTTTTTCTGTGAGGCTGAGTAAAAAGTCCGCCCCTGCATGACCCGCCGTAAGCAAATCATCGGTATTAAGCGAATCTACACTGACTTGTAGATTTAGCGCTTTAAGTGCTATTACGGCATCCGCTAAATGTGGAAAAGGTACGGCAGGCAGGCAGCCTAAATCAATCACATTAGCACCTTGCGCTTGGTAAACTTGCGCTCTTTGAACAATACCAGCGACACTTAAAAATGGCGCATCTACAATTTCGGCGAAGATTTGCACACTGTATTGGCTTAAATCAGGCGCAACGCCAGCATGGCCAAAATATTGCGGCAAGTCTTTTAAGTCCGTAGGTCCACGCTCGACTGGCACGCCATATTGCGCTTCCAATTTGGTTAAATCGCCCTGACAAAGGCCAGGTAAAATAATCTTATCCGCATCGCCAGCCTCTTTTAACCTGCGTGCGATTAAATCTGGCGTCATCAGCGCGGCAACAGACACGCCAATTTGTTGAATTCGATATTTAAATGGCGGTGTTTTGGGGTTGCTTTGCACTTCATCTAAGACTTTTTTTAGACTTTTTTCCGCAAGCTTGCCTGTTAAAAAAAGCAAATTTTCAGCCATAAGACTAATCTTTAGGAGGCGTTACTGCTGATAAAAGCGCTTGTAGCCTAGCTTGAATTTGTGCCTCTAAATTAGGCATATTATCTACAACAGTCGTCGCTTCAAACGTTTTTATTTTTTCAATATTGTCTAAATCAATTTTACGCGGATAGACTTTTACCACGTTATCTCTAGGCGCTTCCGAGTCTAGTTCAGCTGCAGTATCGCAGGCAAAAATTATACTCGGCACGCGTGTTTTACCAGCTTGCGCATAAAGATTAGTCACCAGATTATCGGAGATTCCGTAAACCATTTTTGCAATAGTGTTTGAAGTTGCCGGCGCAATGATTAATGTGTGATAACGGCCTTGATAGAATAATTCTACAGGCACACTGCTTGCGGTTTTATCCTGAAAAACTTTGCCAACATTGTGCTTGTAACCGTATTGCTGCAACACTTCTGCCGCAGCTTTACTCAAAAATAAATCCACATTTTCTAGCGTGTGTATTATTTCTATACTTTCTCGTAAATAGTGTCCAGAGCCTGTAATTGCCCAAGCAAGACGTTTTTCAGAGTTATTATTCATTAGCTAATTAGGCGAATGGATGGCGTAGAACAATAGTCTCATCGCGCTCTGGGCCAGTAGACACAATATCAACAGGCACACCGCAAAGTGCTTCTAAGCGTTTAAGATAATTTTGCGCCGCTTTAGGTAAACCATCCCAAGTTTTAACACCAAAAGTATTATCACTCCAACCCGGTACAGTTTCGTAAATAGGAACACAGCGCGCAACATCGTCCGCACCAATCGGCAATAAATCTAGGTGCTTGCCATCTAGTGTATAACCAGTGCAAATATTCAATTCTTTAATGCCATCTAATACATCTAGTTTTGTGATGCATAAGCCTGTAAGGCCATTAATCATCGCTGAGCGGCGTAGTGCAGCTGCATCAAACCAGCCGCAACGACGCTTACGTTTAGTTACAGTGCCAATTTCTTGACCTTTTACTGACATTTGATTACCTGGACAATTGTCAGAATCAATATCTAATTCGCTAGGGAACGGTCCGCCACCTACGCGTGTGGTGTAAGCTTTAGTAATGCCCAATACATAATGCAACATGTTTGGACCCACACCAGTTCCCGCCGCGGCTTGACCTGAAACGCAATTACTTGAGGTTACATAAGGATAAGTACCGTGATCTACGTCTAGCAACGTGCCTTGCGCACCTTCAAACAATAGATTTTGACCTGCGGCATTCGCTGCATATAAATCGGCAGAAATATCTGAAACCATAGATTTAAGACGATCGGCTTTTTGTAAGGCAGAGTCTAATTGCTGATTGAAATCAACTGCTTCTGCACCTAAATAATTAGTCAGTACAAAGTTGTGATAATCAAGCACGTCACGTAATTTTTCGCTGAATTGCTCAGGGTAAAATAAATCATAAAGACGCAAAGCACGACGCGCAACTTTATCTTCATAAGTTGGGCCTATGCCTTTACCTGTCGTACCAATTTTCTTATCAGCGCCGCGTTTTAACTCACGCGCAACATCTAAACGAACATGGTAATCTAAAATTAGCGGGCAGCCTGAGCTGACTTTAAGACGGCTTCTTACGTCTAGGCCATCTTTTTCTAAGGCGTCAATTTCATAAAGTAAGTGTCCAGCATCTAGTACTACGCCATTACCGATATAACAATTAACGCCAGCACGAACAATGCCTGAAGGTACAAGATTAAGCTTGTAAATACGCTGTGCATCACCTTGACCTACTACTAAAGTATGTCCAGCATTATGGCCGCCTTGAAAGCGAACGACGCCTTGCGCATGGTCTGTAAGCCAATCTACGATTTTCCCTTTGCCCTCATCACCCCATTGAGTGCCGATAACAACGACGTTTTTTGCTGTGCTGGTTTTATTTAATAGATTATTTGCCATAACGTTTACTTTATAATTTTAATTTTATTTTGTTAATTTAATGTACTTGTTTTACATGTGTTTACTAGCGTTTAGCAAGCTTTTACAGTTATTTTACAAGCGAAGACTTATTTAATCACACCATACTTAAATGGCTATTTAATTCACTACTTACTATTTCTCAATCCCCATTACATGCCATCCCGAATTGTAATGCACGAGCTTTCTATCGCAGTTTAATTCTTCGCTATTCGTTACTATGCCATCAAGCTCTTGAATAACGACCTGCCCTTCTGCTCTTAGATTATCGATTTTAACAGCTAAGGTTAAATCATCACTAACAGGCGCTAAAATTGCCATCACAGCCTTAGCTGGCGGCAAAGCTGTCACTACACCTCGTAAATCTAGACTAAAACCTGTTGCTGGGCGCGCACGCCCAAACGCTTGACCAACTTCATCATAACGACCGCCCAAAGCTAATGGACCTTTATAGCCTTGCGCATAGGCCGCAAACACAATACCGCTGTGGTAATGGTAGCCACGTAATTCGCTTAAATCAAAACTAACGGTTACGCCTAAATCAACCAGCGCAGCGCTAACTTGACTTAAGCTATTTAATGCCGCTTTAATAGCAGGCGTTGCAGGCAATATTTGAGCCGCTTTCGCTAAAATTGATACATCACCATTTAACGTAGTTAAGTTAATTAAAGCTTCGCGTGTGACTGCATCTAAATTCTTTGTAAGCGCTTTAACTGATGACTGATCTTTGCTTTGGAGTGCCGCATATAAATCTTGCTCTAGCTCAGCATCTATTTGACTTGATTCAATTAAGCTGCCAAAAATATTGACATGGCTAAAATCAATATGCACTTGCTCAATACCAATGGCCTGCAAAGATTTAATCAATAAACGCTGAATTTCAATGTCACTTTCAACACCAGCATGCCCGTAAAGCTCAGCGCCTAGTTGCAAGGGCTCGCGGGTTTGCGCTAAACCATCAGGCTTAGTACGCAACACACTGCCGGCATAACATAATCGAGTAACGCCTTCGTGATTTAGCAAATGCGCATCAATTCGCGCCGCTTGTGGTGTCATGTCAGCACGAACACCCATCAATCTACCGGTGAGCTGATCAACCACTTTAAACGTTGCCAAATCTAAATCGTGACCTACGCCAGTAATCAATGATTCCATATACTCCAACATCGGCGGAATTACATATTGATAACCATGCACTCTAAATAAATCAAGCAATGTACGGCGTAAGGTTTCAATGCGTGCCGCTTCTGCAGGCAAGACGTCTTCAATATATTCTGGGAGCAACCAATTACGCATTTTTTATCATCGCTTACTTATTTTTAGATTTTTTAGATAGTACTTAATATTTAGAACTTAATTTAATAGGACTTATTTACTAGCACTTAATTTAATAGTAGGTAGTTTAAAACTACTTGCTTAACCATATTAAAAGTACCCCGCCCACTATAGACATTAAGCCAATAAAGCGTAATTGCCCATCTTTCAGGGCTATCATGCGCTTGAAGCTTTCTCGCCAAGCTTGTGGCAACAATAGTGGCATTAGGCCTTCAAGCACCAGCATTAAGCCTAAAGCTGTCAACAATGTAGCCAAAAATTTAATCGCTACTTTTTAGCAGGGCTACGCATATACTTAAAGAAGTCTGAGCTAGGATCTAACACCATCACATCACTCTTGCTCTTAAAGCTATTTTTATAAGCTTCTGTACTACGGTAAAACGCATAAAACTCTGGATTTTTTCCGTAAGCCTGGTTATAAATTGCAGCAGCAGAGGCATCACCTTCACCTTTAGTTTTTTGCGCATCACGATAAGCTTCAGCAATAATTACTTCACTTTGCTTATCAGCATCAGCACGAATTTTTTCTGAAGCGGCAGAACCTTCAGAGCGTAGTTGGTTAGCAATACGTTTACGCTCTGCAATCATACGATCAAATACTGATTTACTAATATCTTCAGAATAATCCACACGTTTTAAACGCACATCAACCACTTCAATACCCATTTGACGCGCTTCTAAGTCTGCACTTTTACGCAAACTATCCATTACAGCATTACGCTCACCAGCAATGACATCATGCACAGTGCGTTTACCAAACTCAGCACGTAAGCCTGCATTCACCACGTTAGAAAGTCTATTTTCAGCAGCAGATTCACCGCCTTCTTTAATAGAAACATAGTATTTAGCCGGATCAATAATGCGCCACTTCACAAAGGAATCAACCAGCATATATTTATTTTCACTGGTATTAAATTTTGCTGGCTCTTCCCAATCAAGCGTCACAATACGATTATCGAAGGTTTTTAAATCTTCAATAAATGGCACTTTAAAATAAATACCTGGTTCTTTTTTAACCGAAACAATTTCACCCAAACGCTTGACCACCACAAACTCAGTTTGGTCAACGGTGAATGCAGAAGTAGATAATAGTAAGATTAAAACAATCGCAACAGCAAGCATACTCGTTATATTTTTCATCATATTTTTCGCCTATCTACTCTCTCTGTCACGGCTACGGAAAGCATCTCGTGTGCGGTCAACTGGAACTTCTGCAGCGGCTGCTGGAGCCGCCTGCGGATTTAGCGACTGTAAAGATTGTGACTGCTGTGGGGCTGCAGCGGAATTTGAATTCATCAATTTATCCAACGGTAAATACAACATGCTGCCAGCTTTTTGATCAACCACTACTTTACTTACGCTAGATAAAATTTGCTCTTGCGCATCTAAATACAAGCGTTGACGAGTCACATCTGGCGCTTTGCTGTATTGGGTTAATATTTGCTCAAAACGGCTAGCATTACCTTTGGCTTCGCTCTCAATTTTGAGCTTGTAACCTGCAGCCTCAGCTAGCAAGCGTGAAGCTTTACCACGTGATTTAGGAATCACATCATTGGCGTAAGCTTGGCCTTCGTTAACTTGGCGCTGGTTGTCTTGGTTAGCGCGGTTTACATCTTCAAACGCCTCTTGCACTTGCTCTGGCGGCTGCGCACTTTGCAGTGAAACGCTAATAATATGCACGCCTGATTTATAGCTATCTAGTATCGCTTGCATACGTTGTGAAGTATCGGCCAAACCTTTCTGTAACAAATCATCAAGCTTGTTTTTACCTACCACTTCACGAATGGCTGATTCTGCTGCTGACATCACAGCACCATCAGTGTCACGATTATTAAACAAATAGCTTTTTGCATTATTCAGGTTATATTGCACAGCAAATTGAAGATCAATAATGTTTTCATCTTCAGTTAGCATTAACGCTTCTCTAGGCTGCTTGGTTTTACCACTACCACCTTCACCGTTAGTTCTGTAGCCTACTTCTAACCTACGAACCTGCTCCATATTGACCACAGTTACTTTTTCAATAGGATAAGGGAAATGCCAGCGAGGACCTGGCTCAGTAGTTTCATCAGCCATTTTACCAAAACGTTGCACAACGCCTTTAGAACCTGAATCGACCAAATAAAAGCCTGTAGCAAGCCAAATCAATAGTATTACGGCAAATATTGGTAAGACAGGGAAATCTATGCCACCGCCATTATCGCCACCAAAACCATTAGACTGCTTGTTTGATGGCTTACCACCTTTACCAAACAACGCATTGATTTTATTGCTTAAATCGCGCATTACTTGATCCAAATCTGGTGGACCTTCATTATTACGCTGTCCCCAACCGGGAAATTTAATCATGCAAAACTCCAAATAATAAAGCTACGACGATTACGCATAAGCACTTTCTTCCGTGCTTTGCTTTTGTAAATATTCATAATGTTCAGCCATAGCTAACCTGAGAAGATCCATTCCTTCGCCAGTTTTTGCCGAAACATGCAGCGATGTAATTCTACCATATTCATCACGCCCAATTGAAGGCTCTAGGCCGACGCGATCAATTTGGTTATGCACTAAAATCTGCGGCACATTAGATGCTTCAATTTCTTCTAGTACCTTATTTACCTGTGCAATTTGTTCCTCACGGTTAGTGCTAGCCGTATCAACAATGTGCAAGAGCAAATCAGCCTGTACAGCTTCTTCTAAGGTTGCACTAAAAGCCTCAACCAAGGCATGCGGTAAATGCTTAATAAACCCAACCGTGTCTGAAAGCACCACAGAACCACAACCTTCAATATAAGTTTTGTGGGTAGTGGTGTCTAAGGTAGCAAACAACTGATCGGCAACATAAATGTCAGCTTTGGTAAGTCGATTAAACACAGTAGATTTACCTGCGTTGGTATAACCAACCAAAGACACAGTCATTACATTTGAACGCTTACGCGCTCTACGTTGCATGCCACGCTGGGCTTTAAGTTTCAGTAACTTTTCACGCAACTGTTTTACACGGTCACGTAACATGCGCCTATCAAGCTCAAGCTGCGTTTCACCAGGTCCGCCACGCACACCAATACCGCCTTTTTGACGCTCTAAGTGAGTCCAACCACGCACTAAGCGCGTAGATAAATGTTCCATCTGCGCTAACTCAACTTGCAATTTACCTTCATGACTTTGTGCGCGCTGACTAAAAATATCGAGTATTAAGCCAGTTCTATCAACCACGCGCGCTTGCAGTAAACGCTCTAAATTACGTTGTTGTGATGGGGAAAGGTCATGATTAAAGATTGCAATATCGGCTTCACTGGCTTGCATCATTTGCTTCAATTCATCAGCCTTGCCGCTACCAATAAACAACTTGGCGTCTGGCGTTATGCGCTTGCCTTCAATCGTGCCACGAATGTATAGGCCAGCACTTAGACTTAATTGACGAAGTTCATGCAGACTTTCTTCGTAATCAGTATCACCGAAATTAATGCTGACCAATATCGCTGCTTCGCCACCACTTGGCCGTTCAAACAGATCTTTCAAAGATTAACCAACCCACTGATTCATCAAATGCTTATGCCTCATCTTCAGACAAAGCAATGGTCACCATGCGCGCCGGCACTATGGTTGAAATAGCATGCTTATAGACCATTTGAGTGACAGTATTTTTAAGCAAAATCACATATTGATCGAAAGAATCAACTTGACCTTGAAGTTTAATACCATTGACGAGATAGATTGATACAGCGACGTGTTCTTTACGTAATGCGTTAAGAAATGGGTCTTGTAACATTTGCCCTTTTGGATTCATGATATCTCCTATTGTTTGGAGTTAAATAAATAGTACATAACATCAGCAGTATTACTAACGTTACCGTGTATGACTAAAACCATACAATTCGTTCATTAATATGACAATTTATGTCCAGTAAAAGCATCAAGTTTAAAGATCAAAAAAACAAACCTGACAACCCTAGCGAACCGACTTACATTAAAGAAATTGTGGCTAAACTCTAGTATTTCAATAGCAGTTAAGCTAAACACTTGAAATATATAGATAAGAATAAATTTAACGCTCAATTCATCGCAGATTTAATTCTAGCCAACACCTCATCTTTACCCAACAAAGCCATTACCTGATCAATACTTGGCGATTGCGCAATGCCGGTTAACATCACTCTTAGCGGCATTGCCACCTTAGGAAATTTCAATTGATATTGAGTTACCACGTCATTGATAGCCTGATGAATTAATTCCGCTTGCCAATCAATAGATTGTAGCGATTCAACTAAACTAGCAATGACCGGCTTAATATCCGCAGTAAGATGCTTTTCACTTGCGACTTCATCAATGACTGGCTTTTGATAAAAGTAAGCAATGTTTGCTGCAAGCTCGTTTAGCGTGTTGATACGCTCTTTATACAAATCGATTACTGATGACAAATTTGGTTGATCGCTGACCGCAATATTTAATTTTGCCAAGCGCTTGGTAATATCGGCAACAAGATAAGCGTTATCAGCTTGCTTGATGTAATGCGCATTAATCCAATTAAGCTTCTCTGTATTAAATTGGGCAGCTGAAGGCGTAATATGGTCTAAATCGAACCACTCAGCAAATTGTTGCATGCTAAATATCTCATCATCACCATGACTCCAGCCCAAGCGCGCTAAATAATTCAGCACAGCTTCAGGTAGATAACCGTCATCATCATATTGCATCACACTTACAGCGCCGTGACGCTTAGATAACTTTTGACCATCACTGCCCAAAATCATGGATAAATGCGCGTACTGCGGCACTTTTATGTTGGCATCTATTGCAGCTAAAGCCATTAGCATATTAATTTGGCGTGGCGTGTTGTTCACATGATCATCGCCACGGATAACTTGAGTGATACCCATATCGCTATCATCAACTACTACACAAAAATTGTAGGTAGGCGTGCCATCGGCCCGAGCAATGATTAAATCGTCAAGTTCAGCATTAGCGATCTCGATACGGCCTTTAACTAGGTCATCCCAAACCACAACGCCGGCTTGAGGATTCTTAAAGCGAATAGCGGGTTGAATATCTTGCGGAACATCTGGTAGCACTTTGCCTGCTTCTGGACGCCACTTACCATCGTAACGAGGTTTCTGCTTATTAGCCATTTGCTGCTCACGCAAAGCATCAAGCTCTTCTTTGCTACTGTAGCAATAATAGGCACTACCTGCGTCCAACATAGTTTGAATCACTTGTTTATAGCGATCCATTCTCTGCATTTGGTAAAATGGGCCCTCATCGTAATCTAGTCCAAGCCAATGCATGCCATCTAATATTGCTTGCACAGCTTCTGGCGTGCTACGGGCAACATCGGTATCTTCAATACGGAGAATAAACTGACCAGCATGCTTTTTAGCAAAAGCCCATGAAAACAATGCGGTGCGTGCACCACCAATGTGAAGAAACCCTGTGGGACTTGGAGCAAAACGAGTGCGGACGGTCATATTTAAGCGGCATTAAACATTTGTAATTAATTATGCATTTTACCATGCACATTAGTTTTACTCTAAAAAGTAATGACACTTTTAACGTGATTGTATTAAATAGTAAGCTTACAAATAGAATGGTGTTAAATTGTCAACAAAATAGCATACCGATTGTTTTGTTGCGCTTTACTGGTTACTGAAAATACTGGTTACTGAAAAAGCTGTAGCAATAAAAAAGAGTATTGAAATTATGCCTGTACAATTCACTCATTGATTGAATTTTTAAAAATAAATCCACGCCACCTGTAACACTGTCGCCTGAGTAAAAAATATTGCATTTAAAACTTTAGAGCGCTAACGTAAGTATAACAATGAGCTTATTCCGTAAAATATTTAAAAACCTGCGAGCACAAAAGCCTGTTGATGATTTTTCTTGGGTTACTGAATTAAATGGTATGGATGACATATCAGCAATTGAATATTCAACACGCCAATTAAATATTAATTTAAAAAATAATATTTTTCTAAACAGTCAACACATTGAAGCCTTTTTTTTGATTGATGATAAAACACACTGTATTATCGAAAGACTAAGCGTACATTACATTCATATAGAAAATATCAGCTTTGAACTTAAAGAAAGAATCTTTAACACTGCATTTTTATATCATAGACAAATATTTTTAATTTATATGTCTCTAATAGATCATCTGGAAGAACAAAAATCACCCGCATTATTAAGCTTGCTCACGCGCGCAATGAGCAGTGCCACAACAATGATTAAGTGGCGGTACTACAACTTTCAAAGCGCACCAGCCAATGCTTGGTTACAAATATCTAAACTTTACTCCGTCGCTGAAAAGCAAGGCCTATTGAACATCAACGAACATAATCACCAAAATACAGATGAGCCAGAAAAAGAGCTAACTACGCTTTCATCGGCTTTCATTAATATCTGGATGCTGGGTTACTTAGAAGGCTTAAGTTTTAAATGCCAACAAATTGAATTTATATTTACTGTACTTGAAAAGTGGACTAAAAACATCAAAATCAATAAAGAATATGATCTAAAAAAACATCTATTCTATGTTGATACCTCAAACAACTATCCTGCAAAGAGAATTAGAAATTTAGTTCCTAGTGATTATTACCGTTACTGGTGCTTAGATAGCATTAATTCAAAAATTGAGCTTTGCCTATCATTTATTGAATTTAACGAATCTCCTAAACAGCAATCTATGCAAGAAATTGTGTCAAATAAATATGCGCTTGAAACCATGCAAATATTACGTGCAGAATGGTCTCGCGACAAATACAAACGTCAGCGTAGATTGGAAGACAGAATAAAAACCAACAAAACTGCCACTGCAGCTTATGGCCTTGAAGATACTTACCATAAACTTCAGCAACATGAACAATCACTAGTGCAACGTGGGCTTAAACACTATCAAGGCAACAAGTCCTTTGATGAAAGACTTGCCTTGCATCATATCAACAGAGACTTTAGTGAATCTAATATCTTTTATGTGGATTTGGATGACAATTCGCAATCCAATATTCTTAATGAAAGTAATCAAGGCCTAGGCCTACGCGTAATAAAACAAGCTAACGAATTAAATTTAGGTATGTTGATAAGCATTTTTGCAAAAGAAGAAAAAGACAGCCCGCGAGTGGGCGTCATCCGTAGCATTAAACCGGTTGCAGGCAACGAACTACAGCTTGGTATTAAGGTGTTCAGTGCTAGGGCATCCTGCATTGAAATGACCAATACTAGCTTACAAGTAAATGATATTGCTTCTGCAAGTTATCAAAATTTCAACTATTTTGAAGAAGAAAACAAGAGCAAGTTAGGTTCGATTACTGGCCTTTACTTACCAGCAGAAGATAACTTATCTAGTATAGAAACGTTGGTTTTACCTAGACTTGAATATAACAATCACGATGTATTTAAGATTAATATTTCAGGTAACCCCATGCTAATCAAATTAGTGGAAATTACTGAACAACATGAAGACTGGATTCGCACCAACTTTACAATAGCGCTTGAATCACATTAAGCAGTGGCTCAAGCGCTACTTAATTATTGAAAAGATTCAGCCTGCCAACCGCCACCTAGCGCTTTAAATAAAGAAACTGTAGCGGCAAGCCTAGCCTGACGGCTTTGAATAAAAGCTAACGCATTATCGTTATAAACACGTTGCGCATCTAATACATCAAGATAGCCTGAATAACCAGATTTATAACGATTTTCAGAAATATTCAAGGCATTCTTAGCAGAAATTTGACTCAAATTAAGTGCATCTTCACGCTCTGTATTTTGTCTTAAATTGACCAAAGCATCATTCACTTCTCTAAATGCGTTTTGTATCGCGCCTTCATAACTGGCTAAGGCTTGTTTTTCCTTAGCACTGGCTTGAGCAATGCGAGCGTTATTTTTACCAGAATCAAAAATTGGCAAATATAAATTTAAGCCGCCAGTCCAAATTCTTGCCGCTGATTTTAATATATCGCCCAAAGCCATACTTTCGCCACCAAAGCCAGCAGTTAGCGAAATAGTGGGATATAAGGCCGCTTTAGCCACACCGATATTCGCATTTGCCGCAACCATCAACTGTTCTGCTTGACGAACATCTGGACGCGCTTCAAGCAAGCTTGAAGGCAATCCAGCCGGCGGTGTTGGTGGAACTGGCAAAGCATTAATATCAGCTACCGCTACATTCAAATCTAATACGCCGGTTAATACCGCAAGTTGATGCAAACTTAAAGCACGCAGTCTAGATAACTCGGCCAATTGAGCACGCATATTGGCGCTTGCGACCTCGGCCTGATACACATCTAACGCAGACGAAACACCGCCCTCTAAACGACGTTTGGTTAAGCCTAAACTGTCATCGCGGCTTTTTAGGTTAGCTTGTGTCAGGCTGATTTGTGAATCCAAACTACGTAGCACCAAATAATTACTGGCCACTAAGCCGGTTAGTGACAACTTAACGGTTTCTTTAGCATAACGACTAGATAAGGCCTGCGCGCGAGCCGATTCTTTAGCACGTTGTAACTTGCCCCAGAAATCTAACTCAAAAGATGTACCCAATTGCCCTTTGTAATTACTACGCGGATTAATAAGTACGGGGTTGGCACCCACCGCCGTCACGCGACTACGGTTGCCATTTAGATTTAAATCAACCTGCGGAAATAGTGCCGCACCCACTTCTTGCATAACTGCATCGGCCTCTTCGATACGCGCTACCGATAATTTAATATCGGTATTATTTTGCAACGCTTTGGCAATCAAATCATTGAGCGTTTGGTCTTGATACAAAGTCCACCAAGTATTAGACACTTGTGTTTGTGCCTGATTTGTAACGTCGCCATATTGTGCTGGTAAGGCTAATTGCGGACGTTGATAATCTGCGCTAATAGACTTGCAACCTGCCAGTAAAACTGCGGCAACCGCCAAACACACCAATTTGATATTAGCCTGCTTAATATTACTCAATCCAATATTCTTTGAATTTAAATACTGCATCATACGGTTTCCTTAGAATGATCGACTTCTGGCACTAAGCCTTTGTCGTGGTGTTTTCTGTCCACGTGAGTATTGCTCAACCAAGTAAAAAATAATGGGATGAATATCGTCGCCACAAAAGTGGCTAATATCATGCCGCCAAATACACCTGTACCCATAGACCTTCGTGCCGCAGCACCCGCACCAGTAGCTAACACCAAGGGCACAATACCTAAAACAAATGCCATTGAAGTCATCACAATCGGCCTAAAACGCATTCTTGCCGCTTCTAGTGCAGCCTGTGCGACAGGCATGCCAGCTTCCATTTTTTGGCTAGCAAACTCTACAATCAAAATCGCGTTTTTGGCGGCTAAGCCGACTAAAGTAATTAAACCAATTTGAAAGTAAATATCATTAGGCATACCACGTAATAACACGGCCAGTAAGGCACCCGCCAAGGCAAACGGCACCGCCATAATGACCGCTAGCGGCAAGGCCCAAGTTTCAAACTGTGCAGCTAAAATCAGGAACACCATAATGATGGCAAAGCCAAAAGCATAGAGTGCGGCTGAACCTGTGCGTTTTTCTTGATAGGCTTGGCCTGTCCAAGCGATTTGGTAACCATCTGGTAGATTTTGCGCAGCTATTTTTTCCACCATGCTAATCGCTTCGCCAGAACTCATGCCGGGCGCGCCGGCGCCTAATACCTTTGCCGATAACAGGCCGTTATATCGTTCTAATTGCTCGGCTCCCACCACATTACTAATTTTACTCAAAGCCGAAAGCGGAATCATTTGGCCTTTATCTGAGCGCACATAAACCTTGCCTAAATCATCAGCCTTCATACGATACTCAGCTTCGGCTTGCAACTGCACGCGGTAAGTTCGGCCTGATTTATTAAAGTCATTTACATATAAAGAGCCCATAGTACTTTGTAAGGTGGCATAAATATCAGCCACTGGCACGCCTAATGAAATTGCTTTAGCTTCGTCCACTTCTACAAATAGCTGTGGCACTGTTGGGCGGAAAAAAGTGTTGATGCCGGTTAAGCCCTTTTCAGCTTTCAGTGCTTCAGTAAAGCTATTCACCACTGCAGATAAATGCATAGGATCAGAATCACTACGACTTTGCACGTAAACCTCAAATCCGCCTGAACTGCCTAAGCCACGAATCGCAGGTGGATTAAAGGCAATCGCCAAACCATCTGGTTGTTGCATGCCAATACCGAATAATTTTTTAACAATATCTTCGGCGGTGGTTTCGCGCTCAGCCCAATCTTTTAAACGCACAAACATGGTTGCTGCACTGGTTTTATTACCGCCACCAATTAAGTCAAAACCGTTGACCGCAAATTCATGCGCCACTGCTGGGTCTTTCGATATTGCTGAACGTACCGCTTCAGTGGTTTTTGAAGTGCGACTTAAAGTTGCACCGTCTGGCATAATTACGGCAGTTACCACGTAACCTTGGTCTTCAGCAGGTACAAAACTACCTGGCACACTTCTGAGCAATATCACCACCAAGGCTATAATTGCACCGAATACCACAGTACCAATAATTTTATGATGCAGCGTTAAGTTAACCGTTGCTGAATAAAAGTTAGTTAACTTTTCAAAACCACGGTTGAACGGTTTAAAGAATTTCGATTCAGTGTGCACTGATTTCAACAATATTGCACACAAAGCCGGTGTAAGTGTTAGCGCTACAATGCCAGAAATAACCACCGCAACTGCAACGGTTACTGCAAACTGACGGTACATTTCACCCGCAATGCCGCCCAAAAAGGCCACAGGTACAAACACCGCGCACAGCACTAACACAATCGCCACAACCGCACCTGACACTTGCTCCATAGACTTAACGGCCGCCATCATGGGCGACAGCTTTTCTTCTGACATCAGCCGTTCGACATTCTCTAACACCACAATCGCGTCATCCACCACAATACCGATAGAAAGCACCATCGCAAAAAGCGTTAGCGTATTGATAGAAAAACCAAACATCCACAAACCGGCAAACGTACCAATTAATGAAATAGGCACAGCGATAAGTGGGATCAGCGTCGCACGCCAGCTTTGTAAGAATAAATAAACGACTAGCACCACCAATAACATGGCCTCGCCTAGTGTTTTCAATACTTCTGTAATCGATGATTTTACGAAATCACTAGTGTCATAAGGCACTTCCCAATCAACACCTTCTGGAAAGCGTTGTTTGAGCTCAGCCATTTTGGTTTTAATAGACTTAGCAGTTTCAAGCGCATTAGCACCCGTTTGCAAGAAAATAGGAATACCAACACCAGGCAAACCGTCCAAAGAAGTGCGTACGTTATAGCTTTGCGAGCCTAACTCAATACGCGCTACATCTTTTAGATAAAGCACACCACGCGGGCCAGACGCACGAATAATAATGTTACCGAATTCACTAGGTTCAATTAGGCGACCTTTGGCGGTCACCGTGTAAACAATTTGCTGTGAGGAAGGTGAAGGTTCTTGACCAATTTTACCGGCGGCATATTGCGCATTTTGTATGCGAATCGCATTAGCAATATCGGTGGTCGTCACGCCCAACTGCGCCATACGATCTGGGCGCAACCAAATTCGCATAGAATAATCTTGCGCGCCAAAAATATTAGCATCGCCCACGCCTTTAATACGCTTCACTTCATCTAATACATTCAGCGTAGCGTAATTGCTCAAATACAGCGGATCATATTTCTTGAGTTTATCGGTCAACATCACCACCAACAAAATGTCATTAGAACGTTTTTGTACCACCAAACCCGTTCTACGCACTTCATCCGGTAAGCGTGGTAAAGCAATGTTCACACGATTACTGACATTAAATGTCGCCTGATTAACATCAGTGCCTACTTCAAAAGTGGCGGTAATCGTTAAAGTACCGCTAGAATCGGCGCTAGAGTTAAAATACAGCAAACCCTCGACACCGCTTAACTGCTCTTCGATAGGAGCGGCAACCGTTTTAGATAGCGTATCAGCACTTGCACCAGGGTAAGTGGCGGTAATCAGCACCGTTGGTGGTGCAATTTGCGGATACTGCGCGATTGGCAGTTTAAGTGCGGCCGCTAATCCTGCCAGCACAATAATGATGGACAAAACGCTGGCAAAAATAGGCCGCGTAATAAAAAATTTAGTCATGTTGAATCTCGCTTAAGCTTATTTTGTTACTTTTTATAAGGCTTACTTTATTGAATAATTATTCTGCAATAAACCTTAAACATTTACCGCTGATTTGGCTGATTTTTTAGACGTATCAGAGCTAGGTGCGGCGCCTGGCGCGGTTCCAAATGGATGTGGCGCAACAGAAGCACCTGGACGTAGCTTAATCACATTATCCACAATGACTTTTTCCCCTGCTTTAAGTCCACTTAATACTGCCCAGTCTTTACCAACCCAATTACCAGTGACGATTGGCGTCACTATTGCTTCATTTTTCTCGTTGGCAATATAAACAAATTTACCTTGATCATTAGTCATTACAGCGGTTTGCGGCACCACGAAAACACCACCCTGCTGGCCCGTAGTCACACGAATACGGACAAACTGCCCTGGTAGCAAACGCTTTTCGTCATTATTAAAAGTAGCACGCAATTGCTGTGTACCTAATTGCGGGTCAATACTACTGGCAGCAAAATTAAGCTGACCTTTTTTTGCATACTCTTGGCCATCAGGTAATAACAAACGTACATCTTTCACATTAGCCTGCGTTAAATGACCACCTAACTGTGCAATTTCACTATCAGA
>CANFZA010000037.1 GCA_947451235.1 Methylophilaceae bacterium
CGTCTAACAGAACTAAGCTGCTAGAGAGTAAGTTTCGTCGTTTGCGACTATACTTTTTTCAGCTGTATTTACGAGGTAATCTGAGCCTCGGTATGCCCTGCACTGCTTTGTAACCCACGTCGAAACCTGGTCAGCCCCAAATCAGTCTTACTATGACTTATAAAGCTTTTATTTAGTTCAATTACAACTTTATAAGATAGCCCGATTATACGCTTATTTTCAGACTGAATGCTGCACTATGGAGTTTTTCGCACAAAGTGCAGCATTTCAGTTGCAATGTCGTGCACAGTAAATCATTTTGCACGCCCTACTGTAACGACAAAACTATAACCTACTTATTATGCGCCCGCATAATCTGGCCTTTTTCGCGTTCCCAATCACGCGCTTTTTCAGTATCGCGTTTATCGTGTTGTTTTTTACCTTTGGCGATACCAATTTGTACTTTTACGCGGCCTTTTGAAAAGTGCATATCTAGCGGCACTATGGTGTAGCCTGAACGTTCAACTTTGGTGATTAGCTTGATGATTTCTTCGTTATGCAACAATAGCTTACGCGTTCTAATCGCGTCTGGCCTGATGTGCGTAGATGCCGCACCTAGCGCGGTGACATGACAGCCAATCAAATAGATTTCGCCACGCTGAATAATCACGTAAGCTTCTTTAATATTGACGCGATTTTCTCGAATAGCCTTAACTTCCCAGCCTTCTAAAACGACGCCGGCTTCGTATTTATCTTCGATAAAGTAATCAAAAAAAGCTTTTTTATTTTGTGCAATGCTCATAAAACTTAATATTTCTTGGCGAATGACTTAAAATGGCATTTTACTCTAGTTAATTAGTTATTGTTTGCCATTACCGCCAATGCGGCAGTGGCCTAGTAGAATAAATAGCTTTAAATTTTAAAGGCTCGCATGGCGCAAGTTCAAAAAACCGTTCTAATTCATCACTCGGCTAGCCGCATGTATGCACTGGTAGACGACGTTAAAAAGTATCCTGAATTTTTGCCTTGGTGTGGTGGCGTTGATTTAATTAAACAAGACGACGCTTCTACTATTGCGACCTTGCATATTGATTATCATGGTTTGCATCAAAAATTTACCACTGAAAACCATAAAACGTTTCCCAGTTTAATGGAAATCAAACTCAAAGACGGCCCTTTTAAGCACCTTGAGGGCGTTTGGCGGTTTATCGAGCTGAATGAGCACGCCTGCAAAGTTGAATTTATGCTTAATTATGAGTTTGCCAATATCATTATAGAAAAAATTATTGCGCCGGTATTTAGCCATATTGCCAATACGTTTGTAGATGGCTTTGTGGCGCGGGCTGATGTGGTTTATAAATAACTATAAACACAAATTAAAAACTAATTTAAAGAATTTAGGAATAAAAAATGGACGCTTCTGAAATCACAGTAGAAATTGCTTACGCACTGCCAAACGAACAATTGATTGTGCCGATTAAAGCCGCTAAGAATATTACCGTTGAGCAGGCTATTAAGGCTTCCGGCATATTACAAAAATTTCCTGAAATTGATTTAGCAATCAACAAAATAGGTGTTTTTGGTAAACTCGCCAAACTTGATACACCATTACGCCATTTGGATCGCGTAGAAATCTACCGCCCGCTGATTGCGGATCCAAAAGAAGTGCGTAAACAACGCGCCGCTGATGGAAAAATTATGAAAAAAGGCGGTGGCGATTTAGCCGTTGATATTTAACAGTTGGCGCTTAACTTTTCAGAAATTAGTGCTTAGGAGCTTTAATCACAATATTTATCAACATCATTTTGTGAATCAAGTTTAGCCTGACCAATATCAGCATCTCCTAAATACTCTTTCTCGCCATTTTCATTGGTTTTTGCAATTCTGCCACCATTGGTATAAGTTGCAAGGTTAGATCTGGCAGCTCTACAGTTTTCGGCCTTAATTTTCAACTCTGCCTGCTTGGTTTCTTCCGCTTTTTTCTGCTGCTCTGCTTCTATTGCACGTTTAGCGGCCGCCTCTTCTTTACTGAGTGGCGCTTTATCTGATTTTGCTTGAGAGGCAGGTGCCTTACTTTTATCTAAAACAGGCTTACCAACAACAGATTTATCTTTGGCTGAAGTCGCTTTATCTTTATTCGCTGCAACAGTTGCATCACCCTCAACTTCAGCCAAAGGCGCTAAGCCGGTAGGTTTAAAGATTTTCTTACCAGCCATAGGCTCTTGCTTAATATTAGAAGGTGGCGGCACGTCGCTATAGCGCACATGCCCATCTTTATCTTTCCATTTATAAATCTCCGCATCTGCCTGTACCGGCAATATGAGAAAACTCAACAACAGCATATATAATTTCATTTATACCCTTTAAAAACTGATTAACCGCTAATTTTAATTAGTATCAACAAGTTAAATAATATTGCTAGTTAAATGTTCAAGCAAGTGTTTTATATCTCTTTAATTGAGACGCTATTGCGTCGATTCAAGCAACTTTTACACGAGATTTAACTAAAACCTAACTGCAGTATATTGTTATTTCACGAAATATTCACAATTTCATGTCGATCAAACTCGCACGTTTTGCCTTAAATCTGTATAATTTCGTTTTGGGTACAAGGATTTACGCATGCGTTTATTGCAACAAGCTCTCACATTTGACGATGTTTTACTAGTGCCAGCCTATTCTAACGTGCTGCCACGCGAGGTTTCTCTCGCCACTCAACTCACTCGCAACATTCAATTAAACATTCCGCTATTATCAGCGGCAATGGATACTGTGACTGAAGCGCCACTGGCTATTGCGCTTGCGCAAGAAGGCGGCTTGGGCTTTATTCATAAAAATATGACTGCCATGAAACAAGCCGCACACGTGGCTCGCGTTAAGCGTTTTGAGTCTGGCGTAGTGAACGATCCGATTACCATTGAAAGTAATATGACCGTGCGTGACGTACTTGAACTCACAAGAATGCATAAAATCTCTGGTATTCCTGTGGTCGATAACGGCAAAATTGTCGGCATTGTCACTAACCGCGATTTACGTTTTGAAACCAATTTAGATCAGCCGATTAAAAACATCATGACGCCTAGAGATAGGCTTGTGACTGTGCGTGAAGGCGCGGCTAAAGATGATGTGATGCGCTTGCTACATCAACATCGCCTAGAGCGTGTTTTGGTAATAGATGCCTACGATACGCTTAAAGGCTTGATTACCGTTAAAGATATTCAAAAATCTACAGACCACCCGTTTGCCTGTAAAGATGCACAAGGTAGATTGCGCGTTGGTGCGGCTGTTGGTGTGGGCGAAGGCACTGAAGAGCGCGTTGCCGCATTGGCCGAAGCTGGCGTGGATGTGATTGTGGTGGATACTGCACACGGTCACTCTCAAGGTGTGCTAGATCGCGTCACTTGGGTGAAGAAAAATTATCCGCATATTGAAGTGATTGGTGGCAACATTGCCACGGCTTCTGCCGCATTAGCCTTGGTTGATGCTGGCGCAGACGGCGTAAAAATTGGTATTGGCCCTGGTTCAATTTGTACTACACGTATTGTGGCTGGTGTTGGCGTGCCGCAAATTAGCGCTATTTCTAATGTTGAAGAAGCGTTAAGAGGCACAGGCGTGCCATTTATTGCCGATGGCGGCATTCGTTTTTCTGGTGATATTTCTAAAGCGCTGGCAGCTGGTGCTTATAGCGTGATGTTAGGCGGAATGTTTGCTGGTACTGAAGAAGCGCCGGGCGAAATTGAATTATTCCAAGGCCGTTCATACAAATCATATCGCGGCATGGGCTCTATAGGCGCGATGGAAAAAGGTTCTAGCGACCGTTATTTCCAAGATGTAAACAGTGGCGCAGATAAATTAGTGCCAGAAGGCATTGAAGGCCGTGTACCTTATAAAGGTAGCGTATTGGCTGTAATTCATCAGCTAATGGGTGGTTTGCGTGCTTCTATGGGCTATGTGGGCGCAAAAGATATTACTGAACTTCGCGAAAAAGCTGAGTTTGTGCAAATTACTTCAGCCGGTATGCGCGAATCTCATGTGCATGATGTGCAAATTACTAAAGAAGCGCCAAATTATCGGATAGACGCATAATTTAAAAATCATGCTTAATGCATTGTTTATCGATGCGTTAAATTAAAGCATGTTTAAAAAGTGAAATGAAAAACGAGCGCATCAATATGCGGCTTGTTTTTACATTTCACTTTTTTGTTTTTTTGATTACTTACCTTAGATTCCTAATCGTTTGATTTCTAATTTTTATTTAAAAAATTCAACTTTCACCTACTAAATAACGCTAAAACTTATGCAAAAAATTCTCATACTAGACTTCGGCTCACAATATACACAGTTGATTGCTCGCCGCGTGCGCGAAGCCAATGTGTACTGCGAACTTCACACTTGGGAAGTCACAGATGCTTTTATTCGTGAATTTAACCCAGCCGGTATCATTCTTTCTGGTGGTCCAAATTCAGTGTATGAAGATGAAACGCCGCGTGCGCCGCAAGCAGTTTTTGAGTTAGGCGTACCAGTGTTAGGCATTTGTTACGGCATGCAAACCATGGCGTCGCAATTAGGCGGCAAGGTTGAAAGTTCAGCCAAGCATGAATTTGGCTATGCTGAAATTCGTGCGCGTGGGCACTCAGTATTATTTAACGATATTCAAGATACCGTAAACGAGCAAGGCCACGGCTTGCTAGATGTTTGGATGAGCCACGGCGATAAAGTCACAGAATTACCAGCCGGTTTTAGCGTCATCGCCAGCAATGAATCTACCCCAATTGCAGCTATGGCAGATGAAGCACGCAAACTTTACGCCGTGCAATTTCACCCAGAAGTCACGCACACCATACAAGGCAAAGCGATTTTAAGCCGCTTTGTACACGACATTTGCAACTGTGATCGCGGCTGGAATATGCCAGATTACGTAGAAACCGCGGTGAACCACATTCGCGAACAAGTAGGCACAGACCAAGTAATTTTGGGCTTATCTGGCGGCGTAGATTCCTCAGTGGCTGCTGCGTTAATTCACCGCGCGATTGGGGACCAACTTACCTGCGTTTTTGTCGATAACGGCTTGCTACGTTTAAATGAAGCCGAACAAGTGATGGACACTTTCGCTAAAAACCTAGGCGTAAAAGTGATTCATGTAGATGCCAGCGAGAAGTTTTTAGGCGACTTAGTCGGCGTAAGTGACCCAGAAGCGAAACGTAAAATTATCGGCCGTGAATTTGTAGAAGTATTTCAGCAAGAATCAGCCAAATTGCCACAAGCAAAATGGTTAGCGCAAGGTACGATTTATCCAGATGTGATTGAATCTGCCGGTGCTAAAACCAAAAATGCGCACAATATTAAAAGCCATCACAATGTAGGCGGCTTGCCAGATACGCTTAAATTAAAACTATTAGAGCCATTGCGTGAGTTGTTTAAAGACGAAGTGCGCGAACTTGGTGTGGCACTTGGTTTACCGCACGATATGGTGTATCGCCACCCTTTCCCAGGCCCAGGCTTAGGCGTGCGTATTTTAGGCGAAGTGAAAAAAGAATTTGCAGATTTATTACGGCGCGCCGATGCAATCTTTATTGAAGAATTACACGCCAGTGGTTGGTACGCAAAAACTTCTCAAGCATTTACCGTATTTTTGCCTGTGAAATCAGTTGGCGTAATGGGTGATGGCCGCACTTATGATTACGTAGTAGCCTTACGCGCCGTGGTTACCAGCGACTTTATGACTGCACATTGGGCAGAATTGCCTTACGACTTACTCGGTAAAGTATCGAACAGAATTATCAATGAAGTGCGTGGAATTAACCGCGTGGTTTATGATATTTCAGGTAAACCACCGGCGACTATTGAGTGGGAATAACAAAAGCTCCCGGCTCATTGCTATTCGACTCATTACTATGGGTAAAAATCTAAAATGAGCCGTGGATTTGTTAAAGAAGATGATTTAGAACACGCAGGCACAGACTTACCAGAACGTCCGATAAGCGCCCTGCCCAACTATGTCACTAGCAATGGCCTTATGCAATTAGAGCAAAATGCTATGGCTTTATCTGCCGAACGCTTAAGTCTTGTCAATTTAAAAGATGACCAAGCCGCCATGCAAAAACTGGCAGTAATAGAACGAGATTTACGTTATGTGTCTGCAAGACTAAAAACTGCAATATTAAGTACGCCGCTACTGAACAATTATATGGTTTTATTTGGTGCCACGGTGACGGTTGAAGATGACGTTGGTGAACCTCATAGTTTCACAATTGTGGGCGATGATGAGGCAGATATGAAGCTCAACAAAGTAAGTTGGGGTTCGCCCATTGCAAAAGCGCTGATTAAACAAAAAGTTGGCGATATTGTGGTATGGTCACGCCCTGTTGGCAACATGACCTTAGAAATTATTAAAATTAGCTATTAGGAAGTTATGCAAGTAAAAGAAGCCATTGAAACTCGTCGTTCAGTAAAAAGTTATGACCCGCACTATAAAATGCCACAGGCAGATGTTGATGCATTGATGCAACTTGCCATGCTTTCACCCACCGCTTTTAATATTCAGCATTGGCGTTTTGTAGTGGTGACAGATCCGGTATTACGCCATCAAATCCGCGCGGTAAGCTGGAATCAAGCGCAGGTAGAAGAAGCTTCTTTGTTGATTGTTTTGACTGCTGACTTAAAAGCTTGGGAAAAACAGCCTGAGCGCTATTGGAAAAATGCACCGCAAGCAGTTTCAGATATTTTAGTGCCGGCGATTGGTCATTATTATGCAAATAATGAGCAGGCACAACGCGATGAAGCGATGCGCTCATGCGGTATGGCGGCCATGAATATTATGCTGGCCGCAAAAGACCTAGGCTACGACACTTGCCCGATGGATGGCTTTGATTTTGATGCTGTCGCTAAGCTGCTGCACTTGCCGGCTGACCACACACCAACGATGTTTGTGGTGGTTGGTAAAGCGTTAAAACCAGCGGCCATAAGAAGCGGTCAATTAAGCATGAATGAAGTTGTGATTAACAATACGTTTTAATCATACTTTCTAAATATTCTAAATAATAAAAAAAATATTTAATAAAATTTAAAAGCAATAAATCTTAAGGATGTAACCGTGTTAATTAGCAACAATATCACCGTGCAATTTGGCGCTAAGCCATTGTTTGAAAACGTTTCAGTTAAATTTGGCGATAATAATCGTTACGGTTTAATTGGCGCCAACGGCTGCGGAAAATCGACTTATATGAAAGTGTTGGCTGGCGAATTAGTACCTAGCGCTGGCAATATTTCTATCGATAGCCATGAGCGTATGTCTTTTCTTCACCAAGACCAGTTTGCTTACGAAGACCAACGCGTGTTGGACGTAGTGATGATGGGCCATGAAGAAATGTGGAAAGCTAACGTAGAGAAAAATGCAATCTACGCTGACTTAGAAGCCACTGAAGATGACTACATGCGCGCTGCCGAACTTGAAGGCGTGTTTGCAGAGTTTGATGGTTACACCGCTGAAGCGCGTGCTGGCGAACTATTGCTAGGCGTAGGTATTCCTATTGAGCAACATACAGGCCTAATGAGCGCTGTTGCGCCAGGTTGGAAATTGCGCGTTTTGCTGGTGCAAGCACTGTTTTCTAACCCAGATATTTTATTGCTAGATGAGCCGACCAACAACTTGGACATCAACACCATCCGCTGGCTAGAAGATGTGTTAAATAATCGTGATTGTACGATGGTGATTATTTCGCATGACCGACACTTTTTAAACCAAGTGTGTACACATACTTGCGATATGGATTACGGCAAAATTTCGATGTACCCAGGTAATTATGATGATTACATGGAAGCCAGCACCGCTGCCCGCGCCCAAGCAACCAAAGATAATGACAAAGCCAAATTGATGGTGGCTGAGTTACAAGACTTTGTGCGCCGCTTCTCTGCCAATGCGTCTAAAGCAAAGCAAGCTACTAGCCGCGCTAAGAAAATCGATAAAATTAAAATTGAAGAATTTAAACCGTCTTCACGCCAATATCCGTTTATTCGCTTTGACTTTGATGAGAAAGATAAACTGTATCGCAATGCGGTTGAGTTGAAAAAACTGAGCCACGGCTTTGAGCGCATCTTGTTTAATGATGTAGACATGATGTTTGAAGCAGGTGAAAAAGTCGCGATTATTGGTGAAAACGGTATCGGTAAAACTACTTTCTTACGTTGTTTAGCACGTGATTTAGAGCCTAAACACGGTGAAGTAAAATGGGCAGAAAAAGCTAACATTGGTTACTTTGCGCAAGATCACGAATACGAATTTGAACAAGGCGAAGAGCTTTTTGATTGGATGTCGCATTACAGACAAGCTGGCGATGACGACCAAGTGGTGCGTAGCATGTTAGGCCGCTTATTATTCGGTGGCGATGATACTAAGAAATCAGTCAAAGTATTATCCGGTGGTGAAAAAGGTCGCATGTTGTACGGCAAAATGATGTTGGCCAGAACCAATGTGATGTTGATGGATGAGCCGACTAACCACATGGATATGGAATCTATTGAAGCGCTAAATACCGCGCTGGATAAATACAAAGGAACGCTATTCTTTGTCAGCCATGACCGCGAGTTTGTTAGCTCTATCGCAACGCGTATTATTGAAATTAAAGCCGATAAAATAATCGACTTTACTGGCAATTATGAAGATTATTTGGCTAGCCAAGGCGTTGATTAATATTATTTAAAATTTAAGATAATTGACCGTATGTATAAAAAAGGTGTGCCGATAACATTGGCTCACCTTTTTTTATTCTGCCCGTATAACTAATCCTGTTAACAATGGCGTGAAATAAGTTTTTTGTAGGAGCGGTCTATGACCGCGAACCATCGCTTTCGCGGTCACAGACCGCTCCTACAGAATGGATACGTAACTAGCATTATTGATGCGACTGACTATAAATGTACAACGAAATCGCCAGTAAACTCTCCAGTAAATACCTGACATTCAATTGATTTAGGTCAACACAAAGGCTCGCTAAAAAGAACATATTAAGACTAGCGCTTATAGTGGCGCAACTCAATTATTCTTAACATAAAGGTCTTTCATCATGACATTACTTACCAATCTTTTATCAACCGACTACGGCGTTACAAGCTTGGCTGTTATTGTGTTTGTTTTAGGAATGTGTGTGTTTTTTTATTCATATTTCAAACGTAAAATGGACGAAGATGCTAAAAGTGCTGGTGAATGATACCTGCTATGAAATAGTTTTATTAAACTGATTTTATTTTAGCTGCGTTGTTTTGTATTAATGCTCGTTATAATGATTGCACAGAATTTTGTGAACTTTAAGCCTGTGAAACTAAGCCTAGTGGAGGACTTAAGCCTAGTTCAACTGAACTTTGTAGGCGGCTAAACAGTCTTTACAGGTAACGAACTTAAATCATTCAATAAAATAATAATGCCTAAAAAAAAATCACGCTACATAAGTAATCTCAACTATTTGGCATTTCTAATCAGTGCGATTTTTTCAGCGCAATCACCTTATGCAGTTGCAGAAGAATCTGTTTGGTACAAATCTAACGATCCATTAAATACTCAGGCATTTACCCCATTGGCAATGCCTGAAGGCTATTTAGAGCGTGCCAGTTGTACAACAATCAATATTGAAAATGCGCTAACACTAGCAGATGTTGCCGAAGCGGCCTTATGTAATAATCCGCAAACTCGTGAGGCCTACGCGGTTGCACGCGTACAGGCGTCGCAAGTGGGTATTGCGCAGTCTGCCTATTTTCCGACGGTGGCAGATAATATTTCTACTAATCTGAACATTGCATTTCCACAACAAACCACGCGCAGTAATCCTTATAGTAATCTCAGCAATAACATTGTCGCCTCATACCTACTTTACGATTTTGGTAACAGGGATGCCAGCTTAGAAAATGCTAGGCAATTACTGCAAGCGGCTAGCGCCACTCAAAGCAATGTCGTGCAAACAGTATTGCTTAGTGCCATTCAGGCTTATTACCAAGTGCAGGCTGGCAGTGCCGCGCTAGTGGCCGCTTTAGAAGCTGAACACGCCAGTGAAGAAAGTTTTAAAGCAGCACAAGCGCGTTATAAAGCGGGCGTTTCAACGCCGGCTGATAAACTACAAGCACAAACACTTTTTGCACAAAACACGCTGAGCAGAATTACCATTGAAGGTACTTTAAAAACTGCTTATGGCACACTGGCTAACGTGATGGGTTTAGCTGCCAACCAAAGTCTTAAACTAGCACCCAGTGCGGCTATTTCATCAACAGATAATCTAAACCAGTACAATCTAAACCAATCTAAGCTAAACCAATCTAAGCTAAACCAAGCTAATATCGACCAGCCTAATATAGACCAAGAAATTCAGGCACTGATAGAACAAGCGAGCAACCGTAGGCCAGATTTACTAGCCAGCGAAGCACAATTAAAAGCAGCAGAAGCCAGCATAGCAATCAGTAAATCTGCCGCCAAACCTACTGTTTCAGTCGCAGTTTCTAATGGGTTTCAAACAGGCAACAGTCTGTCATCAAGTGACAATTCTTCTTTGGGCGTAACGGTTTCCATTCCAATTTTTAGCGGTTATGCGCCTACTTATAGAATACGTGCAGCAGAAGCCAATTTGGATGTGCGTAGTGCACAACGAGATAAATTACGCTTACAAATTTCACTAGACGTGTGGCGTGCTTACCAAAGTTTGCGTACCGCGAATGAATCTATTAATGCCGCAGTGATATTAGTCAGTAGTGCAGAAGAATCCTCGCGCGTGGCGATGGGGCGCTATAAGGCCGGCGTGGGCAATATATTAGATTCAATTAATGCGCAAAGTGCGTTAGCTAGCGCAAGGCAACAACAAATTCAGGCAACACTGAACTGGAATATTGCCCGTGCAACTTTGGCACAATCCATAGGCGGCTTGGATAATGCCATGGTTCAATCATTACCCGCTGGTAAAAATTAGTAATCAGGCTTAGCCACACCATCACAAAAAAGATGATAGAAAGATAATTATGAGCCGCACCCTTAAAAAAATAATCATATTACTAATATGCCTAGGCTTAGTTGGCGGCGCTTTTTATTATTATAAACAGCGCACTACCCTACTGCCCGAGCAAATGTATCGCTTGCAAGAAATTACGCAGGGCGACGTTTCGCAGACCGTTTCTGCCAACGGTACGCTCAACCCCGTGACTTTAATTAGCGTAGGTGCGCAAGTTTCAGGTCGCGTCAGCAAGTTGTATGTGGACTTTAATGACCACGTAGAAAAAGGCCAAATATTATTAGAATTAGATGACTCTTTGTTCACCGCACAAATTGCGCAATCTGAAGGTAATGTACGTAACGTGCAAGCCTCAGTAGAGTTAGCGCAGGCAAATGAAGCTCGCATTCGCAGTCTATTTTCGCAAGAATATGTCTCAAAACAAGAATTAGACCAAGCTGTGCAAGCCTTAAAATCTGCCCGCGCACAGCTTGATACCGCTAGAGGACAATTGCTACGCGATAAAACTAACCAAAGTTATGCGGTGATTCGTTCGCCTGTATCTGGCGTTGTGGTTGATCGCGTGGTGGATGTGGGGCAAACCGTAGCCGCTAGTTTTCAAACGCCAACCTTGATTAAAATTGCCCAAGATTTATCCAAAATGCAGATTAACTCTAGTTTTGCCGAAGCGGATATTGGCAAAATTAAAGTCGGCCAAAAAGCTAAATTTAGTGTGGATGCGTTTACCAACCGTAATTTTGAAGGTGCTGTAAAACAGCTCAGGCTTAACCCAACCGTCACTTCCAATGTGGTGACTTATGATGTGGTCATTTCGGTTGATAACCCAGAACAGATATTGTTGCCAGGCATGACAGCTTACGTCAATATTATGGTTGCCCAGCATGATAATGTATTGCTAGCGCCTAACGCGGCGCTACGTTTTAAACCAAAAGAAGATGAAAATCAAGCGGGTAAAACAGCGGGTGCTAATGGGTCAGCCAACGGTAAAGGCCAGCATGGCGGTAAGAAAAAGTCTGGCCAAGATAGCGGTTCTAGCGGCAAGGTTTACATCATTAAAGACGGAAAACCTACGCCAGTTCGCGTCAACCTTGGTATTTCTGATGGTCGTGTGACAGAAATAACTAGCAAAGATTTAAAAGTAAACGATCAAGTGATTATTGGTGAAAACCAAAATACTGATGCTGCACCAACGTCCACCAGCACGATGCGCTTTAGGATGTTTTAATGGCAAAGAATGTCGTTAAAGTTAATAATCTATACAAAGATTATCAAACTGCCGCAGGCGCTATTACCGTGCTCAAGCAGGTGGATTTCAATATGGAAGCCGGTGAATTTGTCGCGATTATGGGGCCTTCAGGTTCGGGTAAATCGACCTTCATGAATATATTAGGCTGCTTAGATAAACCAACTAGCGGTGAATATACCTTAGATGGCCATGAAGTAGCTGCGCTAGATAGCAATACGCTAGCCAAAATACGTAATCAAACCATAGGCTTTGTGTTCCAAGGCTTTAATTTATTATCACGCGTCAGCCTGCAAGATAACGTGGCTTTACCCCTAGTTTATTCCGGCATCAATAAAACCGAACGCCAAGCACGGGCTAAAATTCTGCTAGAAAAAGTCGGCTTAGGGCAATATATTCATTCCCTACCCAATCAAATTTCTGGCGGTCAGCAACAGCGTGTCGCCATTGCCCGCGCCTTAGTGAATAATCCTAGATTGATACTAGCCGATGAACCCACTGGCAACTTGGATAGCGTTACCAGCGAAGAAATTATGGTCTTATTTTCTGAGCTAAATGCAGATGGAATCAGCATTATTTTGGTCACGCATGAATCTGATATTGCCGCACATGCCAGCCGCCAAATTCGCTTTTTAGATGGCCGCATTGTGCAAGATGTAAGCAGTAAAGACCAAATCGATAGCTCAAAAGAAATTAAAGAAACTAAAGAAACAAAGGAAGCGCACTAATGTTTTCAGCCATGTTAGGTGAAGCTTGGCGTGCAATGGGCGCGAACCGCTTACGTACATTTTTAACGATGTTAGGCATGGTCATAGGCGTAGGCTCAGTGGTGCTGATGATGGCGGTTGGCCAAGGCGCTCAAGAATCTGTAAAAGATTCTATTAATGCGATGGGCAGTAATCTTTTCATTGTACTTTCTGGCTCGTCTACCGCTGGCGGTGCTAGATCTGGCAGCGGTTATTCTAGCAACTTAACGGTAAAAGATGCCAATGCAATCAATGAATTAGAAGGCGTTAGCAACGTAGCACCAATCAGCATGGGTAATGCGCAAGTGGTGTTTGGCGGCAACAACTGGAGCACCAGCATTATTGGCACTACGCCCACTTATTTAGATATTCGCGGTTGGGAGTTAGTAGACGGTTATGTGTTTTCAGATTCCGACATACGCTCAGCCACGCGCGTTGCGTTAGTAGGCCAAACAGTGGTGGATAATATTTTTGGCGATAATGACCCCATAGGTAAAACCATACGCATCAAGCAAAATCCTTTTGTTGTGCTGGGTGTTTTAAAAAGTAAAGGCCAAAGTCTGGACGGCAGAGATCAGGATGACACTATTATTATCCCGCTAAGCACGGCGCAACGTAAGATTTTAGGTAATCAATTTGCCGGCAGCGTGCGGCAAATTATGGTGCAAGCCGCTACGCCAGAAGCCATGCCTATGGTGGAACAAAACATTAATGGTTTACTCAACCAGCGGCATAATATTCGCGAAGGCGCAGATAGTGATTTTTTTGTGCGTAACCTCACTGCCGTTGCCAACTCGGCGGCAGAAACCACGCGTACCATGTCATTATTATTAGGCGCCATTGCCTCGGTATCATTGCTGGTGGGCGGCATAGGCATTATGAATATCATGCTAGTTTCAGTGACCGAACGCACCCGAGAAATCGGCATACGCATGGCCATAGGCGCCCGCGAACGTGATATTTTGTTGCAATTTTTGCTAGAGGCGATTGTTATTTCTATCATTGGCTGCCTGATAGGTTTATTTTTAGGCATCAGCGGCGCAATATTAGTCAACAAAATAACCCAAGCCGCAGTGGTTATTTCTGGCAATTCTGTCATGATTGCCTTTGCTGTGGCGGCTAGCGTGGGCATATTTTTTGGCTTTTATCCGGCTAGGAAAGCTGCGAGATTGAATCCTATTGAGGCTTTGCGGTATCAATAAGTGAGTCATCAGCATGGCAAAGGTTGGTGCAGTAACTTTTGCCATTGCTCTACCCAGCCAGCATAATGGCTCGCTTGCACGGCTATTAACGCCGAACACTTTGCGCTGGTTTGCTGACCAATAAAGCGCAAGGCCACTTCTTTTGGTATCACCTTATCTTGCAAGCCGACAAAATGTAATTGTGGTATCAGGCTAATCTCATTTGCCACTTCTATGGCATTAAGCGATTCTGGCGTTAAATCTACCTGATGTATTTTGTTCACATAAACATGATCTAAATTACCGGCAACGGTTCTTAAGCTTGCCACATCAGATCGGCGCTCAGCCAACAAAACAGCCACCGCAGCACCGCCGGAATAGCCGATTAAATTAATTTTTTGTGTGTGAGTTTGATGAGTAAAGTTGTCTAGCACTTGATTAAGTGCATCGATTACCTCGGGTGCAAAGCGCTTATTTGACCAATATTCGCTGGCGCAAGGCATGTGCTCAAAATCATTAAACTGGCAAGGTCTGGCCAAATACACCACGTTAGCCTTAGGATCAAGCGCGGCTAAAGCCAAACCCAGCGCATTACGCGGTGTAGGGTCGGCAGAAAGTTGATGCCGTGATACCCAAGCTAAACCATCGCCTTCGATATAGACATTAATCGCTTGCTCTGGCTTAGTAAGGCGAGAATAGGCGGTTAGCACAAAACCATTGGCCGTCATCTGAGATTTAGTTAAACCTGCGCTGTTTGCTAGTTGTTGAGCGTTCTGACGTGTATCTGGCGTGGCGCAAGCAAACAGCATTAGTAACAAAAGCCAATAGAATTGCTTCAAATTTATTTCCTTTTTTAAATTATCACTTGCCCATAAAGTTTCTCTGAAGATTAAATCGGGGAATGATAATCTAGCTATTTTCGCGGCGAGGCGCCGCTCCTACATTTTTAACAAGATGTTGTTTTGTTAGGAGCGGCGCCTCGCCGCGAAATATTTTTATAATTTACGTTCATCTAAGATCAAGCTAACATTTAAAATAAATGTCTCAGCCAAATATACACCTAACCCATAAAAAAACAGCCGAAAAAATCTCGGCTGTTTATTTACAACATTAACATAAGCTGATCATTAACTCAGCCTAAATCCAACTAGAAATCATATCTAAACTTAACAGAAGCGGTATGACCTACGTAATCGCTTTTTACTTCAGCATCATAATTCACTGAGAAGCTTTGGCTATTTGCAGTCACTAAATTTAAACCTAAACCAAGATTAGCAGAATCGCGTGCCTGATTTACACCCGCCGTAGTAAAGCTTGTGCCACCAGCAAAACGTGCGGCAATATCTTGATTAGTATCAGCAAACTCATGGTTCCACATTGCGCGCGCTTCAACGGCAGTTTTCATTGATCCTTCTGATAAAGGCACAGAAATTTTAGCGCCTAAACCTGAACGTAAAGAATCTGTTTGCGTGCTTGCTATTGTCAGTGCCGCACCAGAGTTGCTTCTATCGTTTTCAGTATAGCCGTCTTGATCTAAGTTCACGTACGTCATTGAAGCCATTGGTGTAATTGTCACTTTACCCATTTGCATAGGATAACCAGCACCAATTTTAGCTAGATACTGATTAGCATCGTGACTGCCGGTAACAGAAGCACCCACCAACGCAACATAACGTTTAGTGTCATATTGATGTTTGCCATAACCTAGCGCAGCATCCACATACCAAGCGCCAGCGTTATAAGAACCGTATAACGTACCTTGATAGCTATCAATATCCGTTCTGTTAGTTGAGTTAACGCCAGCGCCATCAATGCCAGTCGCCGCGTAACCTACCGCACCGCCTACGCGGAAATCACCATTGCCGACAAGCGTATCGCCGCCTAAGACAAAACCGCCGGTATTAGCCGTGTAACCATCAATGCCGCCTCGCTTGCTTTGGTCACCTTTAAAGCCAAAACCTTGCATCCAAAAGCCTATGCCTTGCGCCGCTTCACCAGTAGAAACACCACTTTTGCCATTGCTAGCGGTGCGTGTTTCATCTTGATGAATACCAATCACTGAAGAAACCTGATTGACCGCAGACATCGTTGCTTGTGCAGAAGCGTTGTTTGCTTCTGGGCGTAGTTGTTGGCCGACTTTTTCAATATCTGCCGCAACCGTTAAACCTTGCAAAGCGCCACCAACAGTTGAATTGCCTGCCATTAAAGCATCAATCGCCGCGCCACTACGGGCTGATACGCCAGTAATAGTTGAGGCACTATTAATTGAATCTACACCTACCACTAAATTACCAGCAGTATTCTTAGCGATATTCCAGTTAACCAGCGGGGTGTTTTCGCTGTCTATCGCTGGTGTTGTACCGACCAAACTATTAGCCACCAAGAAGAATTCGCCCGCATGCACTGTCACTAAAGTTTTTGGTGCCACGGTCACAGATCCTGCGCCAGCAGTGGCGTCTATGGTTAATACACTGCCCATGCCTTCGATATTGTGAGAAGGTGCAAGTAAACTAGAACCCGCGCCGCTACCGCTAACAGTAGGGATTAATGTCACATGACTGGCTACTGCTGCCGCGCCACCAAGCACATTGCTAGATGCAGTGCGAATGGTGATGTTGCCAGTAAATTCACCGGCATTTTCAAAGGTGAAGTTTTTAGTACCAACTGTAGTAATAACGCCTGTTTTCACACTGGTTGTAGCGCTTGCATTAGAAGATAAAGCCGTTGCATTAGTGGCTGTGCTGGCCGCAGTTAGCCCTGTTATATTGCTAGTCACCGTTCCTGCTGCTGGGCTTACCGTATAAACATTAACTGTTTGGCTTTTACTTCCAGAAGTTGAAACCACTTCAACAATCGCAGTTTGTCTTGCATTTTCGGCTATGCCACCAATAGCGCATCCCGCTTGATAAGCGCTGGCCTGACCACAAGTAGTATCACGTTGGTCTACATCAATATTGCCAGTCAGCGTTGCGCCTGCTTCATTGCTAAGTTCATGCGTACCGTTACTTAAATACACATTACCAATAATTGTGCCGGCATTGGTAATAGTGCTGTCTTGTTGACCGAATTGTGTATTAATGTTCAAACGGCTATCTAGCACACCTTCAACAGAAAGATTATGCCAGCGTTCAGCCATGCCGTTCACGGCTAAAATATCGCCTTTAATCGTGCCTGTTTCAGCATTATTAAGTTCTAATGTACGAATTTCGCCACCATCAGAAACTGAACCAATAGCGTAGCCTCGCGCACCTGTATGCCCCGTTGCAGCAACCCACTCAATCAAGCCTTCGTTGTTAATAATTTGCTCTACGTTACGCATGTAAATGGCACCCGCATAATCACCAGTGGCACGAATAACACCTTTTTCACCATTGGTAATATCAACTAATTCGCCTTCTTCCTGCGTATTAATGGCATTGACAGAAGCTAGGTTTTGTTTGGATGCAAAAGTAAAATCTGATGAGGTTGCCGTGGTAGCAGAAAAGCTCGTTGCCGTTGCATTAGGTGCAGCCACTACCGCTGAGTTTACCGCTAAATTATCGACTAAAGTGACATGTGCTGTTCGCTCTGCGCTGATAAGGCCATCATTTTTCAATGTCAGCGCAGTCGCTGCACCGCCTTCTTCAATGGCATAAGCGGCACCGATGCCTTCATTTTTAACGCTAATAGTACCGCTAACAGCATTGTTTATTTCATAAATTCCTTCAACTGACATAGTTACAGCCTTGGCAGCTGCGGTATAGGCAGCAGAACTACCGCCAATCGCCGTTGTAATGTTAGCAACACCGTTGGCAATACTGGTTGCAGTAACTGCCGCAGTATTTTTATTAGCATTAATTTCTGCGGCCAAAATTTGCGCTGAGATTGTGCCTGAGTTATTCACCACGTTATTGCCGCCACCAAAGTTTGACACTACTTTATAGCCGATTGGGTCAGTACCTGTGCCGGCATAAGCGGTTGATAATGCTGTTGCAAATGTGACCGTTTTATTTGCGATATCAACCGATGTAATCACGCGTGACTCACCCGCTGGAAAATCACCTTGATCGGCATTGTAACGGCCAAATACAACGGTTTGCCCGACATAAGCTGCGGTTGGTGCAGCGTTAAGCGTTACGGTGGTTACGCCAGTTACTGGAACAGTCACTGTTCCAGTAGTTGCAAACAACGTACCTGAGCCAGCATTTAAAGTTGCCGCACCCATCAAAACGGCAGTGCGGCCACGGCCAGTGCCTGTAGCAAGGTTGACCGTACGATTATTGCTAATGATGCCGCTGTTGGTCAGCGTACGCCCTTCACCATCAAACTGGATTAGAGTAGTGCTACCGTTTGCTGTTTGCGTCGTGGTATCAACGTAATTCGTTGTGCTGGGGTTGGTTAAATTGCCCACATGCGTAACAACTCCACCTGTAGTAGTGTCTGCGCCATTACACAACACAGAGATGGAATTGGCTGTACTTGGGCTGGCAATCGTACCAGTACAAGCCGCACTCGCATTAAAAGAGGCCAGTGCCATCAATGGCAACGCGGCCAATACCGCTAAATGTAATTTATGATTTGCACCTGAATGGCTATTTTTTCTATTATTTTTTAACACTGTTTATTCCCCTAATTATTGAGCGTGCTGTTACTTTCAATCGCTAGGGAATATTGCAAACTACATGCCAAAATAATTTAAGATAACTTACATATTAACTTCAATAAGTTAACGCTTTTAAGATTAAATTACGCAGTCATTTTTATGGTTTATTACAACCAAACGGCTAAATACAACCACCACACGCATTCAATATGTAGGGTGGGAAAAATGGGTTGTCTTGCCCACCAAGCTACACCACAGTAATTCATATTTCCTCAGCACTTATGCGCTTAAAAAAACCGTTTGGAATGGTGGGCAAATAAAAGCTTTTTGCCCACCCTACATTTACTGCTTGGCCATAAAAAAACCCAGCACTAAGGCTGGGTTCAGATTACTCAAACGAGTATCTAGTAAGAATTATTTACCAGAACGTTTACGCTCGTTTTCTGTTAAATAACGTTTACGGATACGAATCGTTTTAGGTGTAAGTTCAACTAATTCATCATCATCAATAAACTCAACCGCTGACTCTAATGACAACGCTACTGGCGTAATCAAACGTACCGCTTCATCAGTACCTGATGAACGCACGTTAGTCAGTTGTTTACCTTTAATCGGGTTAACCACTAAATCGTTGTCACGGCTGTGAATACCAATAACCATACCTTCATAAAGCTTGTCAC
>CANFZA010000038.1 GCA_947451235.1 Methylophilaceae bacterium
CCTGTCGTATCAAGCACGATAGGCGAAAATTGGCTCATTGTGTCATCAGGCACATTGCTTGGTAAGAAGCTAGTTGGCGATTGCTGCCAAAGCTGTTTTTGCAAAGCAACATTCATCACGTCATCTTGCGTAAAAATAGTGAGCTGGCGACCCTTAGCCACAGCCTTCTCGCAAAGATCCGTGACTTTGGCTAATTTATCTGGCACATTAAAAATAAATTCTACACGGGTCATTAAGCAACTTATCCGATGATGGTCTTATGGTTGGCTTAGCTTTTATTCGCGCGTGCTACCAAAAATTCGGTAAGCAAAGGTACTGGGCGGCCAGTTCCACCTTTTTCTTTACCTGATTTCCATGCGGTGCCGGCAACATCTAAATGCGCCCACTCATATTTTTTAGCAAAACGAGATAAGAAACAAGCGGCAGTAATACTACCGCCAGCACGACCACCAATATTAGCCATATCGGCAAAATTGCTATCGAGCAAAGGTTGGTAGTCATCCCACATAGGCATGTGCCAAGCGCGGTCTAATGATGCTTCACCAGCTTGTAGCAACTCTTTGGCTAAATCATCGTTATTACTGAATAGGCCACTCGCATGATGACCTAAGGCAATCACGCAGGCGCCTGTTAACGTTGCAATGTCAACTACCGCACTTGGCTCGAAACGTTCGGCGTAAGTAAGCGCATCACAGAGAATCAAGCGCCCTTCTGCATCGGTATTCAATACTTCTATGGTTAAGCCAGACATGCTGGTTAGCACATCGCCCGGCCTTGTTGCGCGGCCATCTGGCATGTTTTCACAAGTAGGAATAAGAGCGACAACATTGAGCGCTAAATCCATTTCCGCAATGGTTTTAAACGTACCAAGCACACTGGCTGCGCCGCACATGTCGTACTTCATTTCATCCATTTCAGAACCTGGTTTTAATGAAATACCGCCGGTATCAAAAGTAATGCCTTTACCCACTAGCACGACAGGTTTTTGGTCTTTTTGACCTTTAAGATGCTGCATAATGATGAATTTAGGTGGCTCTTCACTACCTTGCGTCACGCCTAAAAATGAGCCCATGCCTAACTTTTCAAGCGCATCACGTTCTAAAACTTCTACGGCAAAACCATAGGTCGCACCCATTGCTAAAGCTTGTTCAGCTAAATAAGTCGGCGTACATACATTTGGTGGCAAGTTACCTAAGTCTTTGGCTAAGCTCACGCCTTTAGCTAGCGCTTGTCCATCAGCCAAACCTAGTTGAGCTGTTTGCATATCTGCGGCTTCTGCCACGTTAATACTAATCGTAGCGAGGCCTTTTTTAGCTTCTTTTTTAATGTCGTCTGATTTCTTTTTAATCGCGTCAAACTTATAGCTTGCATCTAACATCACTTCTGCTAGTAGCGCTACTTTACGCCTAGTGCTTAAAGAGCATACTGATAAGTCCGCTAAAAAACTGCTAACATTACTTGCGCCACCGCTTGCTAAAGCTTTTACTGAAGCACGCACTGCTTTGGCATATTGTTTGTCGGTAAAATCAGCTTCCTTACCTAATCCAACTAACAACACGCGCTCACTCGCTGTACCCGGTACATTATGTAACATTAAACTTGAGTCTAACTTTCCATCCATGTCGCCACGCTTAAGAATATTGCTAATATATCCTGCAGAGGCGTCATCGATTGCACGTGCTGCAGTTGATAAAACGCTTGATTCATAAACGCCAACAATGACACAATCGCTAGGCTGTTTTTCCGGATTGCTGTTTTTTATGCTAAATTCCATGTTGCTGTACCCTTCGCTAGTATTAAGTTAAATTATCGCGTGTTTTACCGGTAATGCATAGTTGTAATTAAATTCATAGCTGTCATTAAATTCACATTTGGATTTAAAATCTTAGTTGTAATTAAATAGCCCCAAAATAAACCATATGCTTTTTAGACGCGCACTTCTACAAGAACTCATCACCACCGCTGCAGGCGCATTCCTAATTTTAATAGGCATTGTTATTGCGCAGCGAACTGGCTATTTACTACAAATTGCGGCCAATGGCATTTTGCCTAATGATGCAATTACCACCATGCTAGGCTTCAACCTGATTCGATTTTTACCTATGTTGCTTTCGTTAAGCGTGTTTTTATCGGTACTCATGACGCTAACACGCTGGTATAGAGACTCTGAAATGATCATTTGGTTTAGCTCTGGACTAAGTATTAATAGCTTCATTAGACCGGTACTAACATTTACCGCACCGATTATTGTGCTTATTTCAATCCTGAGTTTGTTTATCACGCCTTGGGCCACCAATAAAGTAGAAGACTTCCGCACGCAACTTAAAAGCCGCGATGACTTAGCCGCAATTAGTCCTGGCGTATTTAAAGAATCAGCCAATGCCGAACGCGTTTTCTTTGTAGAAAGCTTTGATGAGCTCGGTAATGTGGTCAAAAACATCTTTGTGCAATCGGTTCAGCACCAAAAAATTGGGATTATCGTCGCCACGCAAGGCAACCGACTTGCGCAGGAAAATGGCGATAACTTTTTGGAAATGCATAATGGCCGGCGCTATCAAGGGGCTAGGGGTAGCGCAGAGTTTTCAACGACAGAATTTGAGAAATATGCGCTGAGAGTTGAAGCAACTGAGGCGCAGCGCGATGCACCATCGACAGAATCAAAATCCAGCCGCGAGCTACTTCAAGATAGCAATAGCACCAATCTGGCGGAGCTGCAGTGGCGACTTGCCATACCCATTTCCGCACTCATTTTAGTGTTGTTAGCTATTCCCCTAAGCGCATTAGACCCACGTTCAGGCCGCTCAGCTAATTTTGCGCTGGCTTTGGTTATCTACGTCATCTATAACAATTTACTCAGCATTATCCAAGCGTGGATTGCGCAAGAAAAAATAAGCACGCACATAGGCTTATGGCCAATACACCTAGTTTTTTTACTACTAACTATTTACATGCTACGCCGCCGCGTGTCACAACGCCCCATTATTCCTAGAATTTTTCCAGCATCATGGTCAAAAATCCTAAATAAGCCATTTATAGCTAAGCACTAGCTAGTTAGACACACATATCACCATGAAAATTATTTCCAGATATCTGCTAAAAGAAGTCTTTGTTAATGTGCTGCTGATTATGCTGGCCTTAATTGCCATGTTCTCGTTTTTTAATTTAATTCAAGAACTTGAGAGTTTAGGCAAAGGCACTTACGGCATAGGCAAGGTATTGTTATTTGTGTTGCTCAGCGCACCAGGCCACATTTACGATGTAATGCCGGTCGCAGTACTAATCGGCTGCATGGTTAGCCTTGGAAAATTTGCGCGAAATTCAGAATTGGTGGTGTTAAGAGTCAGCGGCGTATCAGCACTGAACATTGCAATGTTATTGCTAAAAGTGGGATTGGTATTTACCTTACTGACTTTTTTAATCGGTGAACTCATCACACCTTTCAGTGAAAAAACTGCGCGCCGCATGCGTATAAAAGCCACAGACTCAGTGATTGCTCAAGACTTCAGATCTGGCCTTTGGGTGAAAGATGGCAATAGCTTTGTAAATGTAGAAGATGTGTTGCCTGATGCAACTTTGTTAAACATTCACATCTATGAATTTGACCAGAAATTTAAGCTACAAAGCATTAGCAATGCTAAAAGCGGCCAATTTGAAGAGGATGCATGGGATCTTAAAGAGGTATCAAAAACCCATTTTGATACAGATACTACTCGTACCGAGCAATCAGTAACGGCTAAATGGCATTCACTTATTCGTCCTGAGTTACTCAATGTCTTATTGGTGCTGCCAGAAAGAATGTCCGCTTGGAATTTGTATTCTTATATCAAACATTTAGGCAGCAATAAACAAAAAACTACGCGCTATGAAGTGGCTATTTGGGGTAAATTAATTTACCCCCTAGCCTGCTTGGTCATGGTGATATTAGCCCTACCGTTTGGTTTTGTTCAGCAACGCGGTACTGGCACCAGTGGAAAATTATTAGTCGGCATTATGCTAGGTGTGGTGTATCAGATATTAAATCGCGTATTTGTTCATTTGGGTTTATTAAACGACTGGTCGCCATTATTTAGCGCCATTACACCTACCATTTTATTTTTAATGGCTGGGCTTACTATGCTTTATTACGTGGAACGTAGATAAGGCGCGTTTTAAGTAATCTATCATGTAAAAATAGATGTTTATGGTCAACTATCGCCCACAAGAAACCTAAACCAAATAACATCAAACTAATACTGGCGAGCAAATATCTAGCAATAGCCAACTGCACTGAAAGCGGCTTTCTATCTTGCTGAATTAACTTTAGTTGCCAAGTTTGCATCGCCAAGGTTTGGCCGCTTTTGAACCAGCACCAAACAAAATAAGTCCCGACAGATGTATACAGAAACAGTTGCAAACTGTAACGCTTAAGGCCATGCGTCGCATCACCTATCACCAACAAAAAAATCCAAGCGCAGGCGAAAGATAGCGCAATCACGGTCAGCGCATCATAAATAAGGCAAGCTCCAAGCTTTAATAGACTTGGAGTTGCTAGATTAGGGGTTTCTGAATTTGGCATGGTGGTTGCTAAGGCTGGATTAGTTTGCATAGGGTGATATCTGATTAGGCGATTTATAAAGCGCCTAACCGTGACCTGATAACCGTGAATTTAACTTAGTTTAAGTCTGCATCTGTATAAGTCTCTGGTGACTCAGCGCGTAATTTAGCACGCTCGGCATCAGATAAACTTTGATATTCCATCCATTTTTTACGCAATTCATTTTTCTTATCTGTAGATAAAGATTGAAATTGCTGATGTTTTTTTCTAGCATTCTCACGCTCGTATGGCGTCATACGACTCCAATTAGTCAGCCTTTTTTGCACTAAATCCTGCTTAGTAGAATTCATCTTTGGATAATCTCGAGCAATATCGAGCATTTTTTCTCGTTGCCACGGACGTAAAGTATCCCACTCAGAAGCTAAGGGATTTAACACCTGACGTTGCTCGTTGCTCAACTGCGCCCAAGAGACGCTAGCATCATCAGCTAAGGCTAAATTATTAAAAAACAGCCCACCCAATAATAGCGACAAACATACTACTAGGCTCACTCCAAATCGCGTTTGAAATACTTTTTTTAATTGTTTTTTCATTCTGGCTTTTACTCGCGCTTTCAATCGTTCTTTGAAACTAACCATGTATCAAATCCTTTATCCGCATAAGCTTCTGGAGGCAAATCTGATGCCAGCAAAAAAGCATCGCCCTCTTCTAAGTTTGAGTTAAAACCAAAATGTTGTGCTGCATAAAAAGCCAGCAACATAGCGCCAACCGCAATAGCGGTGGACATGATTCGATGGCGCTCAATCTGGTCGCCAAACCTAGCTAATACATGACCACTATGATTAAGCCCTTGCTGGCTAGCCAATTGGCTCACAGCTAAGCTACGCGCTACGGACAAACGCTTAGCCGTCACAGCGGTTAAATGCTGGGCATTGTCATCCAACAAATCAATCACATAATGTGCCAATTCTGCATCAGTCGGTTGATTCATGTCAGAAACGCTATCTTCAAATTCAGCCGTCATTCTATTTGTATGATTTTCATGTGTATTCAACATCATCTCCTAGCTTTTCAAACTTTTACTCATTGCTATTGAGCCCGTTATGCCAAGCTTATCTAAACCTTGTTTTTTTAACTCTGTTGCCAGTGAGTGCACCGCGCGCGAGCAATGTGTTTTCACGCTGCCATCAGAGCAACCCATTATTTTTGCCGTTTCAGCTACATCCATTTCCTCCCAGTAACGTAATACGAAGGCTTCTCGTTGACGTGCTGGTAATTTTTGTATGGCTAACTCAATCAGCTTAATGGTTTGGCTACGCTCCAGTTGGGCATGTGGTTCATCGCTATCATCTTCAACATCGATTGTTTCTAAGGGGTCACGTTCATCTCCGCCTTCAGCGCTACCGCCAAATGAAGATAATAGAGTGGTCCACAGATTACGCACTTTTTGCCTGCGCCAATAATCACGCATAGTATTTTGTAAAATACGCTGAAAAAGCATGGGCAACTCCGCCAAAGGCTTATCAGCATATTTTGTCGCAAGCTTCATCATGGCATCTTGTACGATATCAAGCGCGGCATGATCATCACGAACAGCGTAAGCGGTTTGCTTAAATGCGCGACGCTCTACTGCTTCGAGAAAATCTGAGAGTTCTTTAGCGGTTGCCATGTATAAGTATTGTTGCCATGATGCGAATTAATTGTCCGAGAGTTAAAGCGTTAATCAGCATTAAGATTGAAGGGTTGTTAACTCAAAATCAAAGTATATCAGGTTTACATTTTGCACTATGCTTAAGCTTAGATACAATCATAGCAATTCATATCATTGAGTACATCACATGTGGAAATTTATTTTTTTTGGTCTCATCATCTGGCTAGTGTTTTACCTATATAAAAAAAATATAGGCCAGTCTAATGCGCCCGAAACTGACGATACTATCCGCACACAAGGTAAAGCTAAAACTCAAGATAAAAACACTGGGGAAGTAGGTGATTCAATTGAAGACCCAATAGAAGATATGGTGCAATGCACGACGTGCTCTGTACATCTACCGAGATCTGAAGCCTTTTTGGTCGGTGGTAACTTTTACTGTAGCCAGGCACATATTAAAAGAAAATGAGTTTGTTTAACTTCAACGAAACAAGAGAGTCACTGCACTCCAATCTATTGAGTGCAGACGGTAATAAAACATTTGCACAACAAAGTAATCAAGCCTTACACGCACGTGCGATTACTATTCTCAACATTTTTCGCTTCAGTCTCAGCCTATTATTCGTTTTAAGCTATGCATATCTAGGCAAAGAAAACTTATGGGATAAAGATCACTCACGGGTATTTTTTGACACCGCTTTATCCTACCTAGTATTTAGCATCTTAATACTATTCACCAGCAAGCTAAAATCGGCTAGCCATCACTTGGCGCTGCCCTTACAAGTCGTTCTCGACATATTTTTTATCATAATGCTTATGTTTGCCGCAGGCGGTATTCAAAGTGGTTTAGGGCTACTGCTCATTATTATCATTGTGATTGCCAGTCTAGTAAGCAATGGTCGCCTAGCTCTTTTTTATGCCGCGGTTGCCAGCATAGGCTTATTACTTGAGCAGAGTTACCGTATCGTAAAGTTGGATTTATCTGGGGCGACCTACACACAACCCGTCATGCTAAGTTTAAGTTGCTTTGCAACTGCGGTAATGGCTTACCAACTAGTAAAGCGCATGCAACGCAGCGAAGCTTTAGCTTCAGCACGAGGAATCGACTTAGAAAATCTTGAACAAGTGAACGCGCTAATCACACAAGAAATACAAGATGGCGTTATTGTTGTGGATAAAGATTTAAATATTCGCCATCACAATGCCCACGCTGAGTCGCAATTATCGTTACCGCATCAAGCTACAGAAAACCTGTCTTTATTAAAATGCGCCCCTGAAATTGCTGCAACGCTTAACCGCTGGATAAAGGGGGATGATGCGAACTATAATTCAATCATTTCTATCGGTAATCAAGAATTAAAACTTAGATTCATGCCGATTAATCAACACCAGACGGAATTGGGCGATACGCCATATTCAAACCGAAATTCAGGTGCAGTCATTTTTATTCAAGATTGGAGCCAAATACAAGCCATCGCGCAGCAAACAAAGTTGGCTGCGCTAGGCAGGTTAACCGTCAATATCGCGCATGAAATCCGCAATCCTTTAAGCGCCATTAGCCATGCGAACCAGCTACTTCAAGAAGAAGAGGTATCAGGTTCAACAAACCGAATTCTACAAATTATTGAAGATAATATTCAGCGTATAGATCAAATTATTAAAGATGTGCTGGAGCTTAATAGACGAGATCGCACACACCAAGAGCCGATTAATTTAAGTAAGTTTTTATCAGATTTTCACACCCAATTTTGTGCCGTAGAAAAACTAGCAGCATCAGACTTTAAGTTAGAACCTTGTTTACAAAGCCATATCGTTTCTTTTGATCAGCGTCACTTAACACAAATTTTATGGAATCTTTGTAAAAACGGCTGGGAACACGGCCGCAAACAAAGTAATAGCTTAAATTTACGCTGCATTCCAGTCGGCAATACTGGCTTAAATATTGAAGTGATCGACGATGGCGCAGGTGTGCCAGAAAAAGAACGTGCTAAACTATTTGAACCGTTCCACACTACAAAATCATCTGGCAATGGCTTAGGTCTTTATATCTCAAGAGAACTTGCTGAAGCCAATAGTGCAAACTTAGAATATCAGGCGCTTGCTAATGGTTGTGCATTTATTATTCATCTAAAAAAAATCAATCAATAACAATCAATAAAAGGCATAAATTCGCATGACCCAAAAACCTATATGCCTCATCGTTGATGATGAAGCTGACATTCGAGAACTGCTAATGATGACCTTAGACCGAATGGACATTGAAACTTATGGCGCTAGTTGTGTAGAAGAGGCCAAAGTTTTGCTCAAGCAACGCCAATATGCGCTGTGCCTAACCGACATGCAAATGCCAGATGGTACTGGCCTAGACTTAGTTAACTATATCAGCGAGTTTCATACAGGCTTGCCTGTTGCCGTCATTACCGCACACGCCAGCACTGACAATGCCGTATGCGCCCTTAAAGCCGGTGCTTTTGACTATTTAATTAAACCAATTTCTTTAAAGCAATTACGCCCGGTGATTGAATTTGCACTCAAACTGCCAGTTCAATCAAATTTAAGCAATGTTAATACCCTAGAAATGATTGGCGACTCTGAACCTATTCAATACGTTCGAAGCATGATTGCCAAGTTAGCACGTAGCCAAGCGCCGGTATATATCAGCGGCGAATCTGGTAGCGGTAAAGAACTTGCAGCCAAACTTATTCATAAGAATAGCTCACGTGCTGACGGCACATTTATCGCGGTAAACTGTGGCGCGATTCCAGAAAATCTGATGGAAAGCGAGTTTTTTGGCTATAAAAAAGGCGCTTTCACAGGTGCGAATCAAGATAAGGTCGGTTTATTTCAGTCGGCAACTGGCGGTACTTTATTTCTAGACGAAATTGCGGATTTGCCACTTGCCATGCAAGTAAAGCTTTTACGTGCGATTCAAGAGAAAAAAATACGTATGGTGGGCGGCACTCAAGAAGAAGCCGTTGATGTGCGTATTATTAGCGCCACACATAAAAATCTAAGCGAAATGATGGATGCGGGATTGTTTAGGCAAGACCTATATTATCGCCTCAATGTGATTCAGCTTAAAATGCCAGCCTTGCGCGACCATTCGACTGACATTCCATTATTAGCTAATTTATTGATGTCAAAACTATGTGCAGATATGAACGTTAGCACGCCTATCATTGATAACGCGACGCAAACCTACATTTCAAAGCTACCATTTCCGGGCAATGTACGTGAGCTAGAAAACATGCTTGAACGCGCGCTAGCGATGTGTGATGGTAAAACAATCACCATTGAAGACTTGCTACATGAGGATGAGTTGAAGCATGCTCGGCCAGATAATTCAGGGTTTGATACGGACCAAGCACTCACAGTTAGCCTGTCTGATTATCTTGAAGATATTGAAAAAAGAGCCATTATTAGCGCATTAACTAAGGCAAATAATAATAAAACAGCTGCCGCCAAATTGCTTGGCGTCAGCTTCCGCACCTTGCGTTATCGCCTAGCTAAACTAGGTTTAGCAAAAGACGATGACGCAAATTTAAACAATGACAGCGAATCTCTTTAGCCCAACACGAGCACTAAATAAGTAATATACATCGCACCGTTGACCAGCAAATGCCAAACTTTAAGGCCACCTTTAGCTACCAAATAACGTAGCCAAATAGCTGCAATCATCGTCATGGCAATGCCTAACACGACTTCATGGCGTGGCGCCCAAGGCGTTAGCATAATACCAATGGCCGGCAATAAAGTGCCTTGAAACACCATTGCGCCGGTAATGTTACCAAAAGCTAAAGTGTCTTTACCCTTACGTATCCATAAAATGCTATTCACTTTTTCTGGCAACTCAGTCGCAATTGGAATAATCAATAAAGATAACAACAAGGCTGAAATGCCGAGGATATTCGCTGCCGCCTCTACACCGTTAATAAAGCCTTTAGCGCCGGCAATCAACAAGGCGACGCCTAAGACTAATTGCAACACAATTACTACCATGTTATTCGGCAAGCCTACTTTACATAAGAACATATCGCCACCAGCTTCGGTTGCATGCCCATCTTCTACCAACGCTTTAGAAGCTTTAAGCGTCATCATCACATAAATAAAGTAAATCATGACCATGCACGCACCTAATGCATAGCGGATGGCTGGTAATGTATGTGGCACGTACATGGCAATGGCAGCAAAACTAAATGCCAAAATGAAAAAATTCAGGTCACGCGTTAAACCTGTACGCTCTGGGCGTAAATGGCCTTGCGTACCACGACGCTTCCATACCGAAATAGCCATTAATGAGATTGATAGCGTCGCCAACATTAAGGGCGCGCCTAAGATTGAACCTACGCCGATTTCTTCATTGGTGGCCACGTTTTGCGTGCCGGCTAACAATGCTAGTAAGGGCACCATTGTTTCTGGTAATGCAGTACCAACCGCTGCAAATAGTGAGCCTGTAACGCCTTCTGAAATGCCTAGTTTTTCGCCTAGATGTTCTAGTGCATTAGTAAATACTTCAGCTGCGATTAAAATCACAATCAGCATCAAAAATAATTGAAAAAATACCATGTAAGTTTTTCCTTGGGTTAATTGCTTTTGTTAGGCTAAATTAATTAGTGTTGTGATTTTATAGGATTACTGCAATTTTTAACGCATATATCGCTAAAGTTTTTGCTGAAACTCAAGTGCAGACCATCACTAAAAGTTATTACATAAAACTAAACTTCTCGCATAAAATTAACATCTATGAAATCTTACGCTATTGATGATGCCGGCTTTGCGCTAAACGCACAGTTCACCGCATCCCCTAATTTTGACGCTAGACCACTGAATGAAATAAGTTTAATCGTCATTCACAATATTAGCCTGCCACCGGGCGAATATGGCGGCAATGGCATTGTTGAATTATTCACAAATCGGTTAGACCCTAAAGAACACCCTTTTTACGCTGAGATTCACACACAAAAAGTATCGGCGCATTTTTTGATTCGACGAGATGGCGCACTGCTACAATTTGTCTCCTGCTTAAACCGCGCATGGCATGCAGGCGTTTCTAATTGGAAAAACCGTGAACGTTGCAACGATTTTTCAGTCGGAATAGAGCTGGAAGGTTCAGACTTTGAAGCATTTGAAGCTGCGCAATACCTAACGCTGAACACTTTAATCAGCGAAGTCATTAAAAAGTACCCAATCAAGGCTATAGTGGGGCATTCTGATATTGCGCCTGTGCGTAAAACAGACCCGGGGCCTTATTTTGATTGGTCGCAAGTAAATACACTTTTAACGTAATAAAAAAGCCTCGAAGAATTTAAAGACAAAAAATGCACATCAAAAAACTACTAGTTTTAACGCTAATATTTGCAGTAACACTCACGGCTTGTAGCGCTAAAGACCAAGCCGCTGACGGAAAAAGCGCGGATAAAAAAGGCCCAAAACGAACGTTAGTTACCGTGACCCAAGTTAAAAACCAAGCGCTTGAAATGACGGAAGAAAGCATAGGCTCGCTTGAAGGGCTAACGAACCCAACGGTTTCTGCTGAAGTGGCGGCGCGCGTGATTAAAATACACGTCAATACTGGTGAAGCTGTAAAAAAAGGCCAGTTAATCATCACCTTAGATGCGACAGATATTAGCCTACAGCGCAATGAAGCCCAAACCGAGGTCGCGCGTATTAAGGCGCTATTAGCCAATCAAGCTAAAACAGTAGACCGCAGCCAAGCATTAGTGAACAGAAAATTCATCTCGCAAAATGCGGTCGACAATGATGTGGCGCAGCAAAATGTTTTAAAAGAACAATTAGCCGGCGCTGAGGCACGTGTTAGCACCATTAACCATAGTGGCAGTAAAACCAAACTTTACGCACCCACTAGCGGCAATGTAGAAAAAAAATTGGTTGATGATGGCGAGTTCGTGCGTATTGGCGACCCTATGCTATTGATTGTTGCTAAAGATCGCTTACGTGCGCATTTACCTTTCCCTGAGCATATAGGCGCACAACTCAAACCCGGCCTAAAAGTGCGTTTAAGCACGCCAACCAGTAAGCAAACTGTAGAAGTGGTGATTCACGAATTAAAACCCATGATCGTCGAAGGCAGTCGTTCGGTAGATGTGATTGCTGATGTATTTAACGCCCCAGGCTGGCAACCAGGTGCTAGCGTGACCGGTTCTGTGATTTTAGGCGAGCAAGCTGCCGCCATGATGGTGCCTGAACAAAGTTTGGTGTTGCGCCCAGCCGGTGAAGTAATTTACGTGGTGCGCGACAACAAGGCTTATCAAACTATTGTAAAAACTGGTTTACGTAAAAATTCTTTAGTTGAAATTACTGAAGGCTTACACGATAACGATATTATTGTTGTGGATGGTGCTGGGTTTTTAACAGATAAGGCTTTGGTTAAAGTAGCTAATGATAAAGTAAGCAGCGATAAAGTAGCCAGCGATGGCGCTGAAAAGAAGAAAGCTAACAAGTAAGTGCCCAAGCTAGAAAATCTGCCCTAAAAACCTGTTCAAAAAAACAATAAAGACCGCGCCTAATGACCTTACCTGAACTTTCCATCCGCCGTAACGTTCTCGCTTGGATGTTATCGGGCGTCATTGTGCTATTCGGCATTATTGCGTATGAGCGCATAGGCGTTGATAGAATTCCTTCGATTGATTTTCCGGTTATTTTAGTCAACACCACCTTGCGTGGCGCTAACCCTGATGTAGTAGATGCTAGCATTACCAGCATTATTGAAGCCGCCATTAACACCACACCCGGCATTGAACATATTCAATCGTCGTCTTCGCCCGGCGTTTCTAGCATCAGCATTACCTTTACTTTAGATAAAAATATCGACGTTGCTTATAATGAGGTACAAGCCAAAGTTAGCCAGATTCTTCGCCGCTTACCTGCGGATACCGACCCGCCTACCGTACAAAAAGTAGACACCAACGCCCAAGCGGTTATTTGGCTAGCGCTCAGTGGCGATCGCACCATACAACAACTTAATTTATACGCCAGCAACGTGTTAAAGAAAAAGTTTGAAACCATAAACGGCGTAGGAGAAGTGACGCTAGGCGGGCGCCGTGACCGGGTGATTCGCGTGAATATTCTGCCTGAGCGTATGGCGGCTTACAAACTGACCGCGAATGATTTAATTAGCGCTTTTAATCGTGAACACGTGCAGTTACCAGGCGGATTTTTAGTCAGCACCCAAGCCGAGCAATTAATCAAGCTAGATCTAGAATTTCATAATATTAAAGACTTAGCCGAGTTAATTATCGCGAATAAATTAGGCGTATCGGTGCGCTTAAAAGACATTGCCACGGTGGAAGATAGCATTACTGATAATCGCCAAGTGGCTCGCTACAATGGCCAAGCTACGGTAGGTTTAGGCATGGTGAAGGTCGCCAATGCCAATACCGTGGCTATTATTAATGAAGTAGAACGCCGCCTAGAGAACGATATTCGGCCTAATTTACCGCCAGGCATGAAGCTGGAAATCTCTACTAACGATTCTATATTTATTAATCAATTAGTCAGTTCGCTTAAAGAGCATTTACTCACAGGTACATTATTAGCCGCGCTGATTGTGTTCATTTTTCTGCGCTCCATGCGTTCTACTTTGATTGTTGCCACGGCGATTCCCGTGTCATTATTGGCCGCCATTGCTGTGATGTATTTTTCTGGATTTACTTTTAACTCCATGACTTTGCTCGCCTTATTATTGCTGATAGGCGTGGTAGTTGATGATGCGATTGTGGTGCTGGAAAACATTTACCGCCACCGCGAAAATATAGACCCTAATCCCATGAGCGCTGCGCTAAATGGCTCAAACGAAGTGACTTTTGCTGTCATTGCGGCTTCGTTATCCTTAGTGTGTATTTTTGCGCCCGTGATTTTTATGGATGGCATTATTGGCAAATTTTTTAAATCGTTCGGCGTGGTGGTCACGTTTGGCGTGTTAGCGTCTTTATTTGTGTCGCTCACGCTGACGCCTATGCTGTGTTCACGCTATTTAACAGTGACTAAAAATGAGAATAAATTTTACGCCGGCATAGGCAAAGCCTTGTCTAGCTTAGATAATGTTTACAAAAAATGGCTCAATGCGGCGCTTAATCATAGAGCTTTAGTTTTAATCATCACGCTTATTTTTGTGCTGTTAATGGGCGGTTACGCATTTACCCATGTAGAAAAAGATTTTATTCCAGAATCTGACGAAGGCAGTTTTAGCATTAACGTCAAAACACCGCTAGGCTCAAGCTTGGCATACAGCGATTCACGGCTTAAATTAGTCGAAGCCACCATCGCCAAACACTCAGACGAAGTGGCCAGCTACTTTGCTACCATAGGCTCAGGCTCACGCGGACAGGTCAACCAAGGCAATGTAAACGTGCGTTTAAAAGCTAGAGAAGAACGCTCAAAAAGTCAGCAGCAATTAATCAAAGAGCTCAAAAAAGAGTTCGATAAAATCCCTGGTGTACGCGCCATTCCATCGCCAGCCTCCATCGCTCGTGGCCAGCGTTCAGAGAAATTACAGTTCAACCTAACCGGTGCTAATTTACAAGAAATCGGCCGTATTTCTCAACGCATGCAACAAGCGCTGGGTAGCAATCCTGATATGGGCAAAGTTGATTTAGATGTACAGCTAGATTTACCGCAACTCAATATGCAGATAGACCGCGCAAGAGCCGCTAACTTAGGCTTAAGCGCGACAGATATTGCCACGGCAGTGTCGCTCTATGCCGGCGGCGTGAATGTGGCTAAATATAACGATGCCACTGGCGACGGTCAGCGTTACGATATTCGCCTGAAAGCGTTAGAGGGCGAATTACAAAATGCCGCAGATTTAAGCAAAATTTATCTAAGAAGTAGCACAGGCGAACTAGTCAGATTAGATGCCGTCGCCAGCTTCAAAAAAGAGCTAGGCGCGGCAGTTATCGGCCGCTACGATTTACAATATGCGGCTAACTTTTATGCCAACCCCAATATGCCGCTGGGCGAAGCGGTTGAATTGGTAAAAACTACTGCCACCAAACTAGTGCCGCCAGATTACACGCTGAAATTAACCGGTCAGGCAGAAGAATTTGGCAAGACTTTAAGCAACATCAAGTTTGTGTTTTTGCTGGCGTTTGTATTGCTTTATATGGTGCTTGCCAGCCAGTTCAACTCTTTTATTCAGCCTTTTATTATTATGCTCGCGCAACCGCTGGCCATTATCGGAGGGCTAGTTGCGCTGTTAATCTCTGGCGACACGCTCAATATTTACTCCATGATAGGCTTGGTTTTGCTGATAGGTTTGGTTGCTAAAAACTCAATTTTACTGGTCGATTTAACCAACCAACTGGTAGAAAAAGGCGCAGACATTAACGACGCACTTAAAGAAGCCTGCCCGATTAGATTACGCCCGGTGGTCATGACGTCACTGACGATTATTTTAGCGCTATTGCCAGCGGCGCTAGGATTAGGCGCTGGCAGTGAAACCAATAAACCGCTCTCAGTGGCGATTATTGGCGGCATGATTTCCTCAACATTGCTGACGTTAATTGTAGTACCGGCGGCTTATTCTTTGGTGATGAGCGGTTTGCTTAGGCTGCGTCAAAAAAGAAACGCTGGTCAAAAGTAGGTAAATTCTCAATACGCTAAAATATTTTGTAGGAGCGACGCCTCGTCGCGATTTCACGATTGCTTCGCGGCGAGGCGTCGCTCCTACAAAAACAACACATGGCGACCATTATTTATATGACTAGCTATAAAGCCTAAAACGAAAACGCCTGCTCACGAAACAAAGATACACAGGCATCCACCACCTGTGGGTCAAAATGGCTACCACGTTTAGTGATAATCTCATCCAAGGCAGCCTCTAAGCCCAATCCAGCCCGATAAGGTCGATGTGAAATCATCGCCTCAACTACGTCAGCCACACTAATGATGCGTGCTTCTAGCATTATTTCATCGCCTTTAAGACCTTGTGGATAACCAGAACCATCAAGGCGCTCATGATGTTGCAATACCATCTCAGCTATTGGCCAAGGGAAATCAATGTCTTTCAAAACATCATAGCCGGCTTGCGGATGAATGTTGATCAGCGTGTGTTCAATGGCCGAGAGCTTGCCGGGTTTACTGAGAATCTCTGCCGGCACTTGAATCTTACCCAAATCGTGTAATTCACTAGCGAAGCGAATGGCCGTAATCTTATCATCAGACAAACCGATTTTCAGTGCAATGGCGGAGGCTAATAAGGCAATCCTAGTTTGATGGCCTGCGGTGTAGGGATCACGCATTTCTACCATACGGCAAATAGCCTGCACTGTACCTTCTAAGCCCTTTTTTAGCTGCACTAATTGTAAGTTATTCTTTTCTACAGCGAGGTTATGCGCCAAACGGGTTTGTAGCGTATGCAAACCATAGGTTACATCTGACGCTAACTCGACCAGTAAATCAATCTCGCTCTGCGTAAATGCGTTAATTTCACTTGAGTAGGCAGTCAGCAAGCCGAAAACTTTGCTAGTTTCTATCCAATCCACTAGTGGAACAGAGATGCTGGATAAATAGCCTTGTTTAATTGCATTATCGCGCCAAGGTAAGAATTGGGCCTCAGTTGTGAGATTTTGACAAACTTGTGGAACCCCACTACGAATCGCCATTCCAGAAGGTCCCATGCCATGTTCATCATTCGCCCATGTTATGTCTGCGGCTTTTAGGTAAGATTCACCATTGCCCGCCTGCGCCATCACCTTAATGCTTTTATGTGCATCGTGTTGCACATAACCTACCCAAGCCATTAGGTAACCACAGGTATTGATCAGGTCTAAGCAGACAACCTGCAAAAATTCATGCTCATTATTTGAGCGCACCATGTCTTTATTGACTTCGCTTAGAGCTGCGTATGCACGATTTGCGTGTTTAAGGTTTATTTCGTCAGATTTACGTTCTGTGATGTCAATAAGCGTGAGCAATACCACAGATTCCTCATCAGTATCATTTAGCTCAGCTTTAATGACAACATGCGCAATTGCACCATCTTTAAGCTGAAGCTTAAGTTCTAAATGTGGCGCCTCTCCGGTTTCTAAAACATGTTTGAGGTATAAATGCCAGCGGTCGGCTTGTTCAGGGCAAATATAGCGTGAAAAAGGACTGCCGAGCAGTTTCTTGCGATGCTCGCCTAATAAGCTGGCGCCAGAAATATTAATTTCTGTCACTAAGCCCTCGCGAGTCAAAGTAAGATAGCTGACCGGCGCAAATTCATACAATGCCACATAACGCTTATTCGCTTTCTCTAAGGCTATATGGTTGCGCTGTAACTCCTCATTCTGCATTTCCAACTCAATCTGGTGCACTTGGAGTTCGTGCAGCATTTCTTGTTTGCTATGCACTGAGGGTTCATTTGCCAAACGAGGAATAACGCGCGCCTCAGCGGCTGCGCGGAGCTGTTGCGCTTTATTTAGCGCTACATCACTTAAAGTTACATCGTCTAACTGCGCCTTATGAAGACGATTTTTAGTAGACATTTTGTCTGGCATTCCATCTGGCCTCTGAAGAATCAATGACTGCAACTTTACTGCTGAAAAATTTTCTATGCTACAACTTCGCTATATGCATACTATACGCTGGCTCTTGATAATATTACAAATATTGAAAGCACTTTTGGTGAAAGTTATTAATAGTGAAAGTTATTAATAGTGAAAGTTATTAATAGTGAAAGTTATTATCGCTTGTACATAAGCGCAATTAAATAAAATCTATTGAAGTTAGCCCTTGTTATGAATTAGCTTCTGTACCACTAAACTACCCACCATATCGCCTTCTACATTCACGGTGGTGCGTAGCGTATCCAGTAACCTGTCTATGGGCAGTAAAATAGCGATGGCCTCTGCCGGCAAGCCAACAGATTGCAAGACCATGACCATAGTTACCATGCCTGCGCTTGGAATGCCTGGCGCGCCCATTGCGGCTATCATGGCCGTAAAAAACACGATGAGCTGTTGAGCAAAACTTAGCTCTATGCCCACTAAATTTGCGATAAACAATGCCGCGGCGGCTTCATATAAAGCCGTACCATCCATATTGATGGTTGCGCCTAAAGGAATCACAAAACCGGCGATTTCTGGCTTTACTTTTAGATGTTGCGTGGCGCAGCGCAAAGTAACAGGTAGCGTGGCGGAGCTAGAACTGGTGGCAAAGGCTGTGACCAAAGCTTCGCGAGCACCGCGCCAAAACCATAAGGGCGATTTGCCAGTAAATAGATACAAGATTAAAGGCAATATCACCACGCCATGCAACAAAGTGGTACCGACAACCACTGCCACAAATTTAGCCAGCGTACTCAGCATGGCAACGTCTTGCACTGCCACCAGCTTAATGAGTAGCGCCATAATACCTAGCGGTGCTAAACGCATCACCCAGCCAACAATTTGCATGGTGACCTCTAGGCCTTCTTGTAATAAAGCGAGTATGTTTTTATAACGCTCGCCGCCCATCACCAGCGTAATGCCTAAAATGAGCGCAAAGGTGACCACAGCCAGCACATTGCCTTGCGACAAGGCCGTAAACGGATTAACAAATAAACCATGCAGAAACTGTGCAAAAAATTCCGGCATGGGCAATTGCTTAGCCTCAAAATTTTGCATGGCGTGTTCAAACATGGCTAGATGTAAACCGGCACCGGGCTTAAAGTAATTGCCGGCAATTAAGGCAAGGCCAATGGCGATAGCCATGCTGCTAATGAAAAAGATTAGTGTTGTGACCCAAACGCGGTGCATTTGTTGGTGTTGGCGCAAATTGGCGATGCCCACAGCAATTGAGCAGAACACCAGCGGGATTAAAATCATTTTGAGCAGATCAATAAACAAGGTGCCAACTAGGCCAGAGGCATAAAGACCACTTTGAACTACATTGTTTTCTGCGCCCATGCTGTGAAAATACAAGCCGATGGCAACTCCAAATATTGCACCTAAAAGAATTTGGAGATTGAGGCTGGGAAGTTTCATGGGTTAGGTTCTTTTAAAAAGGCAGAGAGACTATTCAGCGCATTGCTCGTCATCGCCAACTTTTGGGAATGACGAGCTTAAGTTTTTACTCTTTAACGGCTTTAGCTTTTACTGCTTTTGGCTTGGCTACTTTTTCTGTAGTCGCAGCTTCTTCTGTAGTTGCGGCAACTTTTGGTGCTTTGGCTACTTTTTCTTTTACAACTTTCTCTTTAAC
>CANFZA010000039.1 GCA_947451235.1 Methylophilaceae bacterium
AAAACTAGCAGACACGCCACTTTTAAACTGCCAAGCCAGTGCTAAATCTTTAACGTTTTGTTGATTAATTTGTGTGAGTGGCGATAAGCGCTGATTAGTGTAATCGCGGCCAAAGCTAGGCCAGTCTTTATCTGCTGAACTAATTTTTTGATTAGGTAAACTGGTACAAGATGAGATTGCTAGCAAGCCAAGTAAGCCGACAGCACCAATACGGATATGTTTAACTGTTCGTTTTAAAGGTAAGTTTAACCAAGCATTTCGTTGAGTGCTGTTAAGTTGCGTTTGCATAAAAATCTTCTTTTGGCTTATGACTAAATAATATTACAGTTAAGTATACAGATGTGTATAGCTTTTGCAATTTTAAGATTAAGCTTAACCTAAAGTAGATTAAATTACATTTGATTTTTTATACGCATGTTTTTGATTGTTACTTAATTCAATAATTATTGAATTAAGTAACAATCAGTCTGTGAAAGTTAGTCGGTAAAAGAAAGTGCAATTAAGTCTGCATTCAAATATCCACCTTCAAATACATTACCAGTATCAACATTGGTAACCGTCACTTTTGCAGGGCTAAACAACAATGGATCAATTTTATAAAAATCCATATTCACGGCTTTAAACACTTCGGCAAAAGTTTTACCGTAATCTTTAGAGGCGCTACTTGGTAAGTTTAATGCCAGCGCTTCTGCATCGGCATCAGTACCTTTCACCTGTAAACTCACTGAACCACCAAATAAAATGGCATCATTAGTGCGACCCATTGCCGTCATAAAGTCTTTAGCGACTGGTGGCAGAACCGCCAAACCTGTGCCGCTGATAATATTGGCTAATGAAAAATGTAGCGTATGCGCTTTATGTAATGCCACTTCTAACACGCGACCTACAATTTGTACGGTACCAGCAATACTGGTGGTTGGCGTTAAAATAATGGTTAAATGTTCCGCGGCAATTTTCGTGTCGCGGACAATTTTAGCGATGACTTCTGCTGGTGGAATTTTGTCAGTTTCCAGCACGATGCAAGTGCTGTCAGCGGTATCTTGATACTCCAGCTCTTTGAATAAATCTTCGCGTTGCGCTAAAGCACGCGCAGGGCCAGAACCTAAAGAAAAAAACTTTTCATGGCTGAGCGCCCAGCCTGCATATTGGCTTGCCAGGCACGCCAGCACTGGTTGTGTTGAGCTTACTGAGATAGCATTAGGCCACTGAGGAAATCGCGTATCAGCTTGCAAGCTCACTTGCCCTAAGCCGCCCATGCAAATTTCAGCGATTAAGCGACCAGCCTCTGCACTTCCTGCCTGTGCGATACCAGCGTCAATAATCGTACAGCCAGAAGCGTGCCTAGAAACGCCTATCTGCAAAGCCTCTGCTTGCTGCACTAATTGACTCACTAAAGGTGCGCTTAGTTGGTTAACGCTTAGATGTACTGATGTTTCCATATATTTAGGTCTCTTTATAATCAATCCGTGATAATAATTGTTCTATTTTTACTAATCTCTCTTGCACCAATTGCTTGGCTGTATCTGCGTTTTCTGCCTTTGCTAACACAGTGCAGATTGGTTCTCCTGCCAAAAATATCATTTCTTGTTGCTGCAAAGCTGGCTGTGGAATATCCACCACCCAAGCCGGCCATGCAAAATCGCTAGGAATCACAATAACGCTATTGGCGTACATGATTGCATGTGCTTTTGCGCTTTGTGAGCGTTGGCACAACTGTAGCTTTGCAAACTGACTCGCCTGAATATGTAAATCCATCAAATCGCTGTCGTCATACAAATCAAAAGTAGCGCTTAATCTTGGGTTAATCTCCAACACATAAACAAGGCCGTCACTGACTATTGCATCTAAACTATTCAAGCCTAGCAAGCCGAATTCCACACTTAACTTTTCTGCCGCGGTTATTAATTGCTGCTGAATATCTTGCGGCAAAGCCATGTTACTCACGGCTCCGCCATAGCGAAATGGCAAAACCTCAGTAGGATTAAGCCATTGTTCATTAAAGCCTATTACCTGAATACTATGCGCATTGCTGGCAAATAATAAGGACACAGAATGCCCTTTTATCCATTGCTGATAATAATATTGCTGATCATATTGACTGATCAGTTCAGCAGAATCAAAAGCTTGGGCAACACTAATATGTGTACCGCCACAACCGCCAGCATGCTTTTTCAAGTAAACACTGGCATCAATATCAATGGGCAGCGCCTCATAAACTTTAGGATATGGAATATTGCATTTTTCTAAAGCTGCGAAAAAACTTGTGCTAGCTTTTACTTTAGCAACTACCTGCGGCGAATTTCCAATCAAAGGAATAAATGCCGCAACCTTCCCTAACAAATCAGGCTGCGCTTCAAAGCCGCTTCCATAAACAAAGCCTAAATATTGGCTTGCATCTAATTTAGCAATGGCCGCTAGCAATGCTTCTGCCTCAAAGCCATACTGGCCACAATTAACGACAATAGCTGTCTCAGCCACTTGCACTGTTTGCAAATCAGCAAACGCATCAATGGCGGTAACAGCATATCCTGCCCGCGCAGCCGCCACTACAAATGGCCGCGCTGACAAGGCTATAATTAAGAGTGACTTTTTAATAGCTCGCGCGCTAATTTAAATGCCGCAATAAACTCAAGATACTTTGGTTTTTCAAACGGCTGATCAGCTGCTAGCATTTGCTTAAGCAATTGATGTTGTGTTTGATATTTCAATTGGCCAATTGCAATAGCACCAATGCCATAAACTTGAGTGCCGGCAATTAACACACCATCATCATTTACGCCTACACCCTGCACGCCCATAGGCGCAACAGCGTTTACATCGGCGACGATTTTTAGAAGTTTTGCGTGCGCTAGATGTTCTTGGCTAATCACTTGAATACCAGCTGCGGCTGCACAAATAACAATTTCAGCTTGTGCTAATACTTGTAATTTACCGGCTTCTGTCGTGCCATCCACAACCACCATGTTTACACCATATTGTGCATTCCAAGCGGCGGCCTTAGCTTCAGCTTCAGCAATTGAGTTATACGCCACTAACTGCACAGTAGCACCTTGTTGCGCGGCAATAATGGCTGAACAGCTGCCTACAGGGCCAGTGGCGCCAAACACGCTTAACGTTTTGCCAGTTAGACCTTCGCCGAAGTGACTTTTTAGGTGAAACTCAACCTTAGCAATCATCGCCGCAGCGGTAGTAAATGCGCCTGATGGATCGGCAAATGCAGAGCATGCAAACGGTGCAAACATGGCTTTTTTTGTAGCTGCTAACATTTGCGTAGCAAGATCGATATCACGACCGCCAATAAAAATAGCTTCGCGCTTAACGCCGGATAAACCACGCGAAAAAATAGCATCTTGCGTTAGACCAACTACTTCAGACAAAGTCACATTGGTATACGTTGTAATTTTGTCAAAACCGGCGTCATACGCCATGTTGACATCAAATGGACTGGCGTTTTTTGCTGCGGTAAACAAATGTAAAATGCTGGCTTTTTCCATATCAATTTCCCTTAACTATTTATAGGTATTTATTTCTAATGCTTAACTTGTCTAATGCTTAACCTGTCGAATGCTTAACTTGCAGCTACTTCAATAAATGCCATTGATTAATGTCGCTTATTAATATCATTTTTTGACATCGTTTATTAATGACGACAATAAGCCTTAAACCTTTAACCATTTAAACGAACTCTGCTCCAGAATTACGCGCACTGCAAATCTTCCAACTTAAATGACAATCTAAAAACATTGTTTCTAATTGCTGCAAATGCTTTTCTGCTTCTACTTCATTTTCAAATACCGCGAAACCTGTAGGCCCCCAAGAACTTTGGCCAAAACATGCCACCCCCATATTTTGCAAGGCTTGCAAAACCGCACCCACATTTTGACTAGCGTAACGACCACCTTGCGCTGGTGCAAAATAATCGCCCACATGTGACTGCAACTCTTGAATAGCAAAACCAAAAGCGGTTAAATCATGCTCAACCAGCGCCGGCATGGCCTGCATCAGCACATATCGGCACAAATGTGCGGCTAAATTTTCAGAAAATTTAGGTAATTTATTAAAAGCATCGCGCTCAACTTCACCATGAATACCCGGTTGACTTGAATCAAGGATCAGTAAAACACGCCAGTCTTCAGGAAAATCATATCTAGCCAATAAGGGCGGGACTTTTGAAACCACTGAGGCCGATGATGTCGATGATGTCGATGATGGCGATAAGGATGAATTTGGTTTAGCCGCACGGCCACCATCAATTAATATTCCGCCATAATCAAAGGCTGCAATACCAATACCAGATCGTCCACCACGTCCGGTTAACTCAGCTATTTGCGCTGTATTTAAATTGAGTTTGTATAACTGATTTATGGCAGCACCAACCGCCAAGGCAGTTTGCGTACCCGAACCTAAACCGGCATGCTCTGGAATATGTTGCTTAATATTAAAACGCGCAGCGCCACTTAAATTAAGTTTTGCGATCAGTTGTTCGGCAATCCTTGATACTTTATCAACAACTGAGGCAACCCCTTCAACTTGTAGTTTATCTGAAATATGTGCAGATAATTCTATGGTTGGCGTCGCTAAACTTAAACCTATGCTGCCAAACTTTCGCCCTAAACCACCATGCAAATCAAAAAAACCCATGTGCAAACGCGCTGTGCTTTTAATTAAAACTTCAGAAGCTACAATATTATTGTTATTGGCTGTGGTCATAAAATTTTCATGAGGCAATTATTATCATTTTTAACTATTCATTTCTTTTGTGGCGTAATTGAAATTGTTGGGCGTACATTAAATCCAAATAATTTCATAAATCTAAAGTACTTAAAGAATCAACCTACTCTTTATTAGCTCAAATTTTAATTCGATTAAGTTAACATATTCTAGCTGACACAAATCACTTTTAATACCTACGCAAGCCATCTATTTACCGCTTAATTCCACGCTTGCACGGTTTTCATATCACAAGCTTGTAGCATTTTTGTGTCTAAGTGTAGATTTACAGGTGACAACATCTGCATTTTTAGGCAAAATAACCACAATTAATAAATATCTTAATCTTTAGCCATCCCGCCAACGCTCATTGCGCGTCATTCGTTGAAAAAAAACATGTCAGGTTGGCAATATTTTGCGTTAAATGATGTACTGAAAATTAGAAATTTAATCACTTATTTGCACTGTTAAGGAACCACAATGTCAGCTCACGTTATTCCATTTGAAAACCTACGAAACGTAGATGTACCTTCAGTTGGCGGTAAAAACGCTTCTTTAGGTGAGATGATTTCTCAGCTATCGGCTAAAGGCGTTCGCGTACCAACCGGCTTTGCAACTACAGCCGATGCTTATCGTGAATTTTTAGCGGTGAATGGCTTAGATGTAAAAATTAACGCTGAACTCGATAAATTAAACGTAGACGACACGCAAGCGTTGGCTATTTGCGGCAAACAAGTGCGTGAATGGATTATGGCTGCGCCCTTTCCAGCCGCGCTAGATAATGCCATTGCAGAACATTATGAAATGTTGATTGCAAAATCTGGCAACGGTGCAACCTTTGCAGTGCGCTCATCAGCCACGGCAGAAGATTTGCCTGACGCTTCATTTGCTGGTCAACAAGAATCATTTTTAAATATTCATGGCCTAGACAATATTCTGCATGCCATTAAAGAAGTTTTCGCTTCTTTATACAACGACCGTGCCATTTCATACCGCGTACATAAAGGCTTTGTGCATGCTGACGTAGCCTTGTCAGCTGGTATTCAACAAATGGTGCGTAGCGATATTGGTTGTGCTGGCGTCATGTTCACGATTGATACTGAATCTGGCTTTAAAGACGTGGTGTTCATCACTTCATCTTATGGCCTAGGCGAAACAGTTGTGCAAGGCGCAGTGAATCCTGATGAATTTTATGTACACAAACCAACCCTAGCGCTTGGAAAACCTTCAATTGTGCGCCGTACTATGGGTTCAAAACTCATTAAAATGGTGTTCTCTGACGCAACACGCGCAGGCAAAAGTACCAACACGATTGAAGTTGATGCTGCCGACAGCGACCGTTACTCACTTTCAAATGAAGATGTTTTAGAGCTAGCACGTTACGCCATGACTATTGAAGCCCATTACGGCTGCCCAATGGATATTGAGTGGGGCAAAAACGGTATTGATAACAAACTTTATATTTTGCAAGCACGTCCAGAAACGGTTAAATCTCAAGAATCTTTAAACAATATTACTGAGACATTTAAACTAAATAAACATAAAGCAATTCCACTAGTGGTTGGCCGTGCGGTCACACAAAAAGTGGGTGTAGGTCCAGTGCGTATCGTGCTTGATCCAGCAGACATGCATTTAGTACAACCAGGTGATGTGCTAGTTGCCGATATGACAGACCCTAACTGGGAGCCAGTCATGAAGCGCGCTAGTGCTTTAGTCACCAACCGTGGTGGCCGTACATGTCACGCAGCAATTATTGCGCGTGAACTTGGCATTCCTGCGATTGTGGGCTCTGTGAACGCAACAGATATTTTACGTGAAGGTGAAATCGTTACAGTTTCATGTGCCGAAGGCGAATCTGGCTTTGTTTACCACGGTGCGCTTGATTTTGAAATTAGCACCCAAGCCACCGCAACACTACCACCAGCGCCATGCAAAATCATGATGAACGTTGGTAATCCTGACATGGCCTTTGGTTTTGCAAAAACACCGAATGACGGCGTCGGTTTAGCCCGTTTAGAATTTGTCATTAACAATATGGTCGGCATCCATCCAAAAGCGATTTTGAATTATGATGCAATGCCTACCGCGATTAAAACCACCATTAAAAATCGTTCACGTGGTTACGCTTCACCTAAACAGTTTTACATCGATAAAGTCGCTGAAGGCGTGGCAACCATTGCCGCTGCGTTTTATCCAAAACCAGTGATTGTGCGTACGTCTGATTTCAAATCAAACGAGTACAAAAAACTAGTTGGCGGCGAGATTTACGAGCCAGATGAAGAAAACCCAATGATAGGTTTCCGTGGCGCTGCACGTTATATGGCTGAAGATTTTAAAGAATGTTTCGCCATGGAATGTACTGCCATGAAAAAAGTGCGCGATGAAATGGGCTTAACCAACGTTGAGTTGATGATTCCTTTTGTGCGCACTTTAGCTGAAGCAAAAGCGGTTACAGAAATCATGGCGGCCAATGGTCTTAAACGCGGTGAAAATGGTTTACGCCTCATTATGATGTGCGAAATTCCATCAAACGCCTTATTAGCCGAACAGTTCTTGGCTTACTTTGACGGCTTCTCAATTGGCTCTAATGACTTAACCCAACTTACCTTGGGCATGGACAGAGACTCAGGCATTTTGGCTGACGGCTTTGATGAACGTAACGATGCAGTTAAAGCATTGATTAAAATGGCGATTCATACTTGCAACCGTTTAGGTAAATACGTAGGTATTTGCGGCCAAGGCCCATCAGACCATCCAGACTTTGCTGAATGGCTAGTTGCGGAAGGCATCCAATCTATGTCGCTTAACCCAGATACTGTGGTGGCAACATGGCAGCGTTTGGCTAAAAAATAGTGAGCAAGCGTCATGCTTAATCGCACCGTATTCTTCATTTCTGATGGAACTGGTATTACCGCCGGCGCCTTGGGTAAATTGCTTGAGCATTTTCCGAGCACAAACTTTACTCAAGTGCGCATGCCATTTACCGATACGCTAGAAAAAATCAAGCTCGCGCAAGAATCTATTCTGCATGCAGCTGATGAAAATGGTGGCCGCCCGGTGGTGATAATGTCTTTGGGTGACATTGAATTACGCAATACTTTAAAGCAATCTAACGCTTATTTTATTGATTTATTCAACACATTTATCGACCCCTTAGGCTTAGAGTTAGACCAAAAACCGTTGACTGGTGCGGGCATTGCACACAGCGTAATGGGCACAAAATACAATGACCGCATGGAAGCGATTAACTTTACGCTAAACCACGATGACGGTATGACCAACTCAGGTTTAGAAGAAGCGCAAGTTATCTTAATTGGTGTTTCTCGTTGCGGAAAAACCCCTACCAGCGTTTATTTAGCCATGCAGTTTGGCATTAAAGCGGCTAATTACCCCTTAATTCCAGAAGACTTTGAACGTGGCGCATTACCGGCTATTTTGCATAAGCATTTGGATAAGATTTTTGGTTTGACCATTAAACCAGAGCGCTTACATGCGGTACGTAATGAGCGTAGATCTGGTAGTTTTTATGCTTCTTTAGATAATTGCCGGAAAGAAATTATTACGGCAGAAAACCTAATGCGCGATGCTGGCATTACATGGGCAGATTCAACGAGCCGCTCGGTGGAAGAGTTATCAGCGATTATTATGGAAAGAACGCGTAAGCCAACATAATTAGGCGCTAGCTAAACGTTTTGAAACTAAAAAGGCGCTTGATGCGCCTTTTTTAGTTTCAAATATTGAGTCTTACTTTAACGAATTTTATTTCAAGCTCGGTTTAATTCTGGCTAAAATCTCAGCTGCATCAGGCTTAACATCACTGCTATACGCATACACGTTTTTACCACCCGGTAAAATCACATATTTAAAGAAATTCCAAGAAGGTGTTTGGCCTGTTTTAGCAATCAATTGTTTATAAAATGGATTAGCACTATCACCACTAACAGAACTTTTTGTCATCATAGGGAATTTAACCGCATAGGTTAATTTACAAAAGTCACCAATTTGCTTATCGTTACCCGGCTCTTGTCTGAAGTCGTTTGACGGAAAGCCAATAACAAGCAAACCATTGGCTTTATATTTGCTATACAAACCTTCAAGTGCATCAAACTGCGGTGTAAAACCACATTTGCTCGCAGTGTTCACTACTAAAATGGGTTTATCCTGATAATCACACAGATTAATTTTTTCGCCCTGCAAGGTGGTTAGCTGATGATTGTAGAGATCAGAGCAAGCTGCATTTGCCATCTGTGTCGCTCCCAATAATAAAACTGACAAGAGAATTTTTTTCATGTTTGCTCGCTAGAAGTAATAGTTTACTTGGTTAATTTACAGTAGTAATTTACCTTAGTAATTTATAGTAATAATTTAAATACTAAACTACGACTAAGCAAATTATTAATGGTTCGAAATTACCGCATCAAATTTAAGCTTAATCTTTAACATTAAATAAACTAAATTAAATCATAAGGTTAATGAATAAAAGTAACTAATAAACGTATCGCAGCAAATATTGAAATCAGCTTAATAATACTCAGTTTAAACCTGAATAATGCCACAAAACCAATGCTCGCCAAGCTTACGGAAAACCAATCTACACCATAAGCCATGAAATTAGAGACGAGGTGATTAGATAAAACAACAACATTCGGCATAAAAACATGCATGGCAAAAAACAGCGCTAAACTTAAAATCACCCCAACTACGGCTGCGGTAATGGCTGTTAAGGGCGCGGTAAATTTTAAATTACCTTGCGTGCTTTCAATAAAAGGCCCGCCCATAAAAATGAATACAAACGAGGGTAAAAAAGTAAAAAATGTAACGATGCTTGCTGCCATGATGCCCGATAATAAAAGACTATCTGCACCCAATACTTGCTGCGTCCAACCGCCAACAAAGCCAACAAACGCCACGATCATAATCAACGGACCTGGTGTCGTTTCACCCAAAGCCAAGCCGTCTATCATTTGCGTAGCGCTTAACCAATGATAATGTTCCACTGCGCCTTGATACACGTAAGGCAATACCGCATAAGCGCCGCCAAACGTCATTAAAGCCGCCTTGGTGAAAAACCAGGCCATCTGCGTAAACGTTGCGTGCCAGCCATCAATAATCCCCAGTAAAACGATGGCAACTACCCACACGCACAGACCTACGGCTAGTATTTTAATTACATGCTTAAGTTTAAATTTTGCATGGTCAGGCGTAGGCGTGTCGTCATCAATCACCGCTTTACCATAGGTTTTATGGCTAGATTGATGGCCACCACCTACATTAAAAGTATTGGGTGAATAGCGACTGCCGACATAACCTATTAAAGCGGCAAACAACACAATGAAAGGAAACGGCAGCCTAAAAACTACAATCGCCACAAAAGATGCCAATGAAATCATCCACAGCCATTTATTTTTTAAAGCGCGACTGCCAATACGATAAGCCGCGAACAAAACGATGGCAACAACCCCAGGTTTAATGCCATACAAAATGCCGGCTACAACAGGCTGCTGACCAAAACGTAAATAAATATAACTAAGAGCGATTAAAATAAACAACGAAGGCAATACAAATAAACAGCCAGCGATCAGCCCGCCCCAAGTTTTATGCATCAGCCAGCCGATATAAGTAGCTAATTGTTGCGCCTCTGGGCCTGGCAACACCATACAATAATTAAGCGCATGTAAAAAACGCTTCTCTGAAATCCAGCGTTTTTTCTCCACTAAATCATGATGCATAATGGCAATTTGCCCAGCTGGCCCGCCAAAACTGACAAATCCTAGTTTTAGCCAATACCAAAAGGCTTCTTTTAGCGTGGGTGTGGTGGGTGCTATTTGATCATCTTGACTATTCGCCATTAACCGCATCCTGATGCTGTTGGTTAAGATCTAATATACTCAGCTTTTAAGCGATCTTAATGGGTTTACTACTGGCGGAAGAGGCGGGATTCGAACCCGCGTTAGGCTATTAGCCTAAACACGCTTTCCAGGCGTGCGACTTAAACCGCTCATCCACTCTTCCGAAAGGGATATTTTTAAAACGAACGCATTATAGTGCATTTATGAAAATAGCACATTTACAATGTAGCTACTGTCATTAAAAACCAGCAATTTCTTCATAGAAATAATCACAGAAATAAAAAATGCTATTAAAATGTCGCATTCGTATTATAGAAATTACTAATACGATCATCAGCAGTACAGACCGCAATAGTACATTTTACAACTAGTAGACATATCAGGATTAGCATGACCACAACCAACGTTAGCCTCAAAGTACCATTCAATGAAAAAGATCAAGCAAAAGCACTGGGTGCACGCTGGAATGCAGAGGCAAAACAATGGTATGTGCCACAAGGTGTGGATTCAGCGCCATTTGCTAAATGGTTTACTGATGCGCCCAATATAGCTAGCAGCACTACTCCGGCTAAAAACACAGCAAAATCCACAACAAGCGCCGGCACGAGCCAACTGGTTTCTGACGATGATATGGATGCTATTAACACTAGATTGCGCGATGCATTTGAAGTTAGAGAGCATGGTGAAATGTAGCGTTACGGCTCTCTGCGAGCCACTAGCTTTGTTTAATATTTGATAAAATTTTCTTACATAACAACTAATGCCTGCATGACTAGTTTTGACGGATGAATTAACTAAGTATTAACCATCAATCAAAATCGTCAGCATCAGCAGAGACTGGTGCTTTAGAAGCCGTTTTTGCATCGCACTCGTAACCAACCTTCTCTAATTTCACTCTATATTCGCATGTTGGTAGATGCCCTTCTAACTTGCCGTTAATAGCAGTGGTTTCAACTTTGCAGTAAACGCATTGATATTTGTGCATTTGGCCTTCTAAATGCTCTTGCGGAAAATCTATGTAATATGGTTTTTTCATTTTCTGCTTTCCTCAATCGTAATAAATGTTTTTTTACATAAGCTAATAATACACCATACTTTTAAACGCGGTTTATAGTCGTTGGCTTTAGTGTTAACTTTAAAAAATTTATTTTAAAAAGTTTATATAGTTAAATAAGTATCCACAGCTCACACTCAAACGTACTAAAAAAATTAAGCCCAGCAATGTCAAGCGTTTAAATGGCTAATATAGTCAAAAAAACTCAAAAAACAAGGCAAAATTACTTGACTTATGCACACACATTTAATGTTTTACATTAAGTATTGTAATAATCCTTATAAATCAATGGCCATAACATAACTAATTGATTTTAAAAGAATTAATTAAACGGTTAAATTTTAAGCTTTTTTAAAAAACCCTTATAGAACGGTAAGTTACAGTTTCAAGTCACAAGTAATCACAGAGTTATCCACAGAGATTGTGGAAACGGTTTTTTGCTTCAGGAATGATTTTAAATGTCAACACTTGCAAGTTTTTTTATCAACAATGACTACTTTTTGCAGTTCATTACTTTAATTACCTATGCATTTTCGTATAAAAATAGCCCATTAGAATAAGTGCAAACTAGCACTTGTGATATGCGATATATTGCGCGATACTTTCCAACAAGGATTATTTATATTCACATTAAAAATACTGACTCAGTAGCGAAATTCGTCTTGCCTAGTTTGCGATGTAATTTTTAAATCGCTTATGAACTATAGGTAATGAACTATAGGTAATTAAATTTATGTAATGAAAAATAAGTAAACTTATAAATCTATTTCTGGAAAATCACCCGCTAGCGCCACTATGAATGATTCAAGTAAAAACCATCAATCATCAAGCTACTTCAGAAAAATAAATATTAGTGCGCCTATCTATATATTGGCGCACCATAAGCGTGGAATAGCGCTCAGGTTTGCTCGATTTCGTGCTGCTGGTGTTGGCGCCTTTGCGGCTTTTATTGCAGTGCTTGGGCCGGGCTTACTTGCGGGACTTTCTGACGACGATCCTGCAGGCATCACCACTTATTCGGTACTAGGCACAGACCACGGTTATCAACTGCTGTGGATTATTCCAGCCTCGACTATTCTGCTGGTTCAATTCCATTTAATGGCGGTACGGATTGGTGCTGCCAGTGGCAAGGGCTTTGTTGGGATTATTCGTGAGCGCTGGGGTCATGGCTGGGGATATTTTGCCGTAATTGGCCTGTTATTTGCTAATTTCGGCACCATTTGCGCCGAATATGCTGGCATCTCCGCGGCGGCTTCGCTGGTTGGCATTCCGGCTTGGATTAGCGCGCCAATTGCGGGTATATTAATTTCACTCATTGTGGTCATGGGTTCATTTCACCGCATAGAGCGCATATTGCTGATTATTTCGTCCACCTTGGCGCTTTATATTGTGGATGGCATTTTAGCTAAACCGGATTGGTCTCAGGTTTGGCATAATTCCATAGTGCCACACATGCCAACAGATAATATTGGGTGGATTGCGATTGCAGCCACACTAGGAACCACCCTTGCGCCTTGGGGTTTGGCTTTTATACAATCGTACTCGGTAGATAAAAAAATCACGATAGCAAACCTGCGCTGGGAAAGGGTAGACGTAATTATAGGATCATTGCTTACCGGAATCATTGGCCTTGCCATCGCCGTTGCCTGTGCGGCTACGCTTAATCGCGCGGGAGTGCATATTAATGATGCCAGTGACGCTGCTGCCGCATTACGACCCCTTGCAGGATCATTTGCAACGGTATTATTTGGTGCTGGCTTACTGGGTGCATCGCTACTGGCAGCAGCAATTGTGCCGCTTGCTACGGCTTATTCTATTGCGGAAGGTGTAGGTGCGCCCGCTTCGCTAGATTTAGATTCGCGCCACTTTCAATTATTTTACGCCGCTTTTGTTGGGCTTACAGTGGCGGCTGTTAGCATTGTTTCACTACCGGGATTACCGTTGATTCCGCTAATTTATACCAGCCAAGTCGTCAATGCCGTTATGCTACCGCTCCATGTGATTGCACTACACTTATTAGCCAGTGACGCATCCATTATGGGGGTAGCGAAATCAAGCAAAACATCAATGATTGCTAGCTGGATAAGTATTGCGCTGATTACCGCCTGCATTGCCGCCCTTGCAACTAGCTGGATAAGTGCATAGTTATATTAAGCCCATGCAGAACTGTTTTATAATCACAAGGTCGTATCATTTAACTCAATAATCTAGGCATCTATTAAGCCTTGAAGCCATTTGGAATGTGTATGAAAAATAAATTTTTATGGCTATTGCTTGCCCTCGTAAGCGTATCGCAAACTGCTCAATCTCTTGAAATCCTACAACTTAATCCTCTGCAAGAGCAATCACAAGCAGCGCATTTAACCGCCGAAGTATTGCAACGCTACCATTACAAGCCTGTTAAATTAGACGACACCAGCTCAGCAAAAATATTTGATAACTATATTAAATCGTTAGATAGCCAGCGTATATTTTTCTTGCAGGCCGATATTGACCAGTTTTCTGAGGGCAAAACCATGCTTGATGATGCCATTTTAAAAGAAGACCTGAGCATTCCTTTTGCTATTTTTAATATATACCAACAGCGCGTTGTAGAACGCACTGCTTACGCACGTTCATTGCTAAAAAAAGGCTTTAGCTTCGATAAAGTAGAAGGCTACCAATACACCCGTGAAAAAGCCGCTTGGGCGCAATCACCAGATGAGGTGAATGACCTGTGGCGCAAACGCGTTAAAAATGATTGGCTACGCCTTAAAATGGCCGGCAAAGATGATAAAAGCATCATGAGTACTTTAGATAAACGCTATGAAAACACTTTAACCAGCATCGCAAAAATTAAAAATGATGACGTGTTTCAAAGCTTTATGAACGCGTACACATTAACGGTTGATCCACACACCAATTACTTTGGCATACGCGCCTCAGAAGACTTTGATATTTCAATGAAACTATCATTGGTTGGCATAGGCGCTGTGTTACAAGAAAAAGATGAGTACACGACCATCAGAGAGCTGGTGACCGGTGGTCCAGCGGCACTGTCTGGCAAGCTAAAGGTGGGCGACAGAATTGTAGGCGTTGGCCAAAGTGAAAAGAAAGCACCGACAGAAGTCATGGGATGGCGCTTAGACGACACAGTGGCATTAATTAGGGGTGCTGAAAACTCTGTAGTGGTGCTAGATATTCTACCCGCAGAAGCTGGCCCAGATGGAAAGCATAAAATAATAACGCTAACACGCAAAAAAATTAGTTTAGAACAACAAGCGGCAAAAAAATCGATTATTGAAGTGAAAGATGGCAACGACACCAGACAAATCGGTGTGATTACATTGCCAGTGTTTTATCAGGATTTTGGTGCACGTCAAAAAGGCGATAAAAATTACAAAAGCGCTACGCGTGATGTAAAGCGCCTATTAGAAGAGTTAAAAAAAGCCAAGGTTGATAGCGTACTTGTGGATTTACGTGACAACGGCGGAGGCTCTTTAGATGAGGCGATAGAGCTAACCGGCTTATTTATAGATAAAGGTCCGGTATTACAAGAGCGTGACGTTAAAGGCAGCATAAAAGTAGATAGCGACACTGCGATCGGCCTAACTTGGAATGGTCCATTAGGTGTGTTGATTAATCGCTCGTCGGCTTCTGCCTCTGAAATTTTTGCCGCAGCAATACAAGACTACGGTAGGGGCGTTATTATTGGTGAACAAAGCTTTGGAAAGGGCACAGTGCAATCGGTAGTGGATTTAGATCAACTAGTTAAAAATGAGCAGCCGAAATTTGGCGAAATTAAAATGACGATTGCTCAGTTTTTCCGTATCAATGGCAGTACTACGCAATTGCGTGGTGTAGTACCAGATATTAGCCTGCCGTCTGCCACTGATATTGAAAGCTATGGTGAATCTAGCTTTGACAATGCGCTACCTTGGTCACAAATCAGGCCAGCAGACTTTGTGCCCGCAGGTGATTTAAAAATGCTGGTGCCTTTACTTACCACCAGTCATGAAGCGCGTATTAGCAAAGACAAAGATTTTCAATATTTAGCCGAAGATATTGCTGAGTTTAATGTTCAGCGTAAGAAAAATATGATTTCGCTAAACGAAGCTGAACGCCGTAAAGAAAGAGAAGTACAGGAGGCACGCTTAGCCGTTAGGGAAAAAAATAGCGTAATAACAGATAAAACATTGGATAAATTATCGAAAAATAGTCCTTCAAAACCTAATGCAATACAAGATGACGGATTACAGTCTAACGAACGTAGTTTGGACAACGATTTAGCCATGGAAAAAGTAAGGAAAAACGGCAAAGATATATTACTTAATGAAGCAGCCAATATACTTAGCGACGAACTTGGCCTACTTAAAAGTAACGCTAAACTAGCGGCTAGTGTTTTAGCGAATACAAAAACACACTAACAAATCCATAGTAATTTAGGGTGATTTAAAAGATAAGCTAACTTATATAAAACATAAGTGTTGCAATAAAAATAGTGTATTAACGTTTATTTACACTTGATTTACATTCGCCTAAAGGTTATTGTCTAGCTATGGCTTATTATTAAAAACCCCTTAATTAACAAGGGTGTTTGCTGTTTTAAGTTGGTTTTTAAATATTATAAAATTAGTAACGAAGTAATGCGCTTCTACAGATAGAAACGCTACATTATCATTATTAAAACTAGAGGAGTCAGCATGAGTTTAGATCTACTAAAAGGCCTTGGCGTAACCATCCCTTACAAAGCAAAATACGATAACTTCATTGGCGGCAAGTGGGTTGCCCCAGTTAAAGGTGAATATTTTGATGTAATTACGCCTATTACTGGCAAACCTTACACAAAAGCGGCTCGCTCTAGTGCTGAAGACGTTGAGCTTGCGTTAGACGCAGCACACGCAGCAGCCGATAAATGGGGTAAAACAGCCCCAGGCGAGCGTGCTAATTTGCTACTTAAAATTGCAGACCGCCTAGAAGCGAATCTAGCATTACTAGCGACAGCGGAAACCATTGATAATGGCAAACCAATTCGCGAAACAATGAATGCTGATATCCCTTTGGCCATTGATCACTTCCGCTATTTTGCCGGCTGTATGCGCGCGCAAGAAGGTAGCTTAAGTGAAATTGACGAAACAATGGTTGCTTATCATTTCCATGAGCCTATTGGTGTTATCGGTCAAATTATTCCTTGGAACTTCCCAATTTTAATGGCGGCTTGGAAACTAGCGCCAGCGGTGGTTGCTGGTAACTGCGTGGTCATGAAACCAGCAGAATTCACACCTATCAGCATTTTGATTTTGATGGAATTAATTGCAGACATCTTACCTCCAGGTGTGATTAACATTGTGAATGGTTACGGCCGTGAAGTTGGCGCACCATTAGCAAACAGCCGTCGTATTGGCAAAATTGCCTTTACTGGCTCTACTGCTACTGGCCGCGTTATTGCACAAGCCGCAGCTTCAAACTTGATTCCAGCAACGCTAGAATTAGGTGGTAAATCACCTAACGTATTCTTTGAAGATATTGCCGATGCAGACGATGACTTCTTTGATAAAGCGGTAGAAGGTCTAGTATTATTTGCCTTCAACCAAGGTGAAGTTTGTACTAGCCCATCACGCGCATTGATTCAAGAATCTGTTTATGACAAATTCATGGAACGTGTATTACCTCGCGTAGCGGCTATTGTGCAAGGCAACCCATTAGATCCTAACACTATGATCGGTGCTCAAGCTTCTGAAGATCAAATGAACAAGATCATGTCATACATGGATATCGGCAGACAAGAAGGCGCGCAAGTGCTTATTGGTGGCGAGCGTAATGTATTAGGCGGCGATTTTGCCAATGGTTATTACATTCAGCCTACATTGCTTAAAGGCCATAACAAAATGCGCGTGTTCCAAGAAGAAATTTTTGGCCCAGTGCTTGCTGTAACAACCTTTAAAGATGAAGCCGATGCGCTTGCCATTGCCAATGACACAGTATTTGGTCTAGGTTCAGGCGTTTGGACGCGTGATGGTAGCCGTGCTTACCGTATGGGTCGTGGTATTAAAGCGGGTCGTGTTTGGACTAACTGTTACCATGCATATCCAGCGCATGCGGCATTTGGTGGCTATAAAGAATCTGGTATTGGTCGTGAAACACACAAAATGATGCTTGATCATTACCAACAAACTAAGAATCTTTTAGTCAGCTATAGTCCTAAAAAACTAGGCTTTTTCTAAATTACTAGCCATGTGATTTACTAGTAATTTTGATGTTTATAGCAAAAATATCTTCTTGTGACGTTAAATTAGCATTGCAAGAAGATTGATATTAAGAGGCGGTTAATCCGCCTCTTTTTTCGCCTTATATTGGCCTTATAATTGATAGTTACGTAACTTGTATTTTGGAGATTTTGTAATGACTGAACGCTTATCTGCAACACCTTCTGCCATAGGCTTAATTCAAAAACTCACCGCACAATACGGTGATATTGTATTTTTTCAATCAGGTGGTTGTTGTGAAGGTAGCGTACCGCTTTGCATGCCCAGCAATGAATTTAAGCCCAGCCCGTCAGACGTTATCGTCGGCGAAATTGAAGGGGCGGTTTTTTATATGGGGCATAATCATTTTCAGTTTTCAGAAAATACTCATACCATTTTAGATGCTTTACCAGGCTCTAGCGGCTCATTCTCACTAGATTGCGGCTCAGGCATGGCCTTTATTACAAAAGGTCGATTGTATAACGATGATGAATTAGCGCAATTAGCTCCGGTAGAGACTTACGGATACAGATAGTAACTTGCAAATAGTAACTTGTAGATACAGTTAAAGGCACTGCAAAATCTACAAGAGACTTTAAACAAGCGCCTTTAAGGTCAAGTTAATATTTAAAAACCTAAACTATCCAACAAATCATCCACTTGCTCTTGGCTAGCAACCACGTCTACCGCTTCAGGGTCAATTTGCGGACCATTCAACAAGGCGGCATTAGTGCCAACCTCTTTTTTTGTAGTGGTTGGTGAAAAATCAATCAGCACTTGTAGCAACTGTTTTTCCAAATCCTGCGCTAAACTGGTAATTTTCTTAATCACCTGCCCAGTCAAATCCTGAAAATCCTGCGCCATCATGATGTCCATTAGCAATGCCTTAGTGGCTGCTGTATGTTCACCTGTCATGGCTAAAAATGCTAAAGTTTCTTCTGCGACTTGGTTATATTCACTTTTCAATGAAGGAATCACTAGCGCTTCTTTCCAGCGCTCTTCTAATGCCGTTGCATCTAAAGCCAATTTAGATTGCAGTGGCATGGCTTCATCAGTGGCATTAAGCACTCGCTCGGCCGCTTGCTCAGTCATGCGTGCAACATAATTCAGGCGATCACGCGCATCTGGAATATCTTGCGCAACCTGTTCTAGTATTTTATCTAAGCCCAAGCCACTTAAGCTGTCATGCAGCGTTCTAGTGACTTGCCCAACTCGGCTAAGCATATCGTCATTAGTGTTCAGCACTGGTGCTGGTTCAGATTGTTCAGCTTGTGGCTGTGAAAGTTCGCTATTCATGTTTAAGCCCCGGCTTTTTCAAGTTTCTCGAATATTTTAGTTAGTTTTTCATCCAAGGTGGCTGCGGTAAATGGCTTAACAACATAACCATTTGCACCGGCCTGCGCAGCTGCGATGATATTTTCTTTTTTGGCTTCTGCCGTCACCATTAACACTGGTAGATGTTTTAATTCTGGGTCTGCT
>CANFZA010000040.1 GCA_947451235.1 Methylophilaceae bacterium
CAGGCACTATCCGTGCTGATTTCGCAGAAAGCATTGATGCTAATGCTGTTCATGGTTCAGATTCAGAAGAAAATGCGGCGATTGAAATCGCTTACTTTTTCGGTAAATAGTTTAATAATTTAATCTTCGTCGCTATGCAGCGTTGCTCACAAAAAATTATTTCTTGCATATCAAACATATGCTGCGTCTTAATTTTTTGTTCGCGCCTTGCCTATCATAGAAGCTTAAATTATCAGTAGTAACAATTAAAAGGTAAAAACAATTTTGGTCAATTTGCTCAACTTCAATCAACCACAACTGGCGCAATGGTTCGCCGAGATGGGTGAAAAACCTTTTCGTGCAAAGCAATTGATGCGCTGGATGCATCATTTTGGTGAACATGATTTTGAGCAGATGACTGATATTGCCAAAGTATTACGTGAAAAATTAGCGATTGAAGCTGAAATCACTTTGCCGACCGTGCAGTTAGAGCAGGTTTCTAACGACGGTACGCATAAATGGCTGATAGGCGCCGATACTGCGAATAGTATTGAAACTGTGTTTATTCCTGAAGATGATAGAGGCACTTTATGTATCTCTAGCCAAGTAGGCTGCGCTTTAGAATGCACGTTTTGTAGTACGGGGCGTCAAGGATTTAACCGAAACTTAAGTGTTTCAGAGATTATTGGGCAGCTTGCTATTGCAAACCGCTCTTTGCGTTTGGAAACTGGTTACGATATGTTGCCAATTTCAGAGCGCATTATTAGTAATGTAGTAATGATGGGTATGGGCGAGCCGCTGGCTAACTACGATAACGTAGTGACTGCCATGCAAATTATGTTGGATGACAGCGCTTATGGTTTAAGCCGCCGTCGCTTAACGCTTTCTACCAGCGGCCTGGTGCCGGCAATGGATAGGTTGAAAGAAGATTGTCCTGTGGCTTTGGCCGTAAGCTTGCATGCGCCTAATGATGCATTACGCGATGTGATTGTGCCGATTAACAAAAAATATCCGCTTAAAGAATTAATGGCAGCATGTAATCGCTATTTGGAAAAAGCGCCTAGAGATTTTGTTACGTTTGAATATGTGATGCTTGATGGTATTAATGATACGGTTGAGCATGCGCATCAGTTGGTTGCACTAGTTAAAAATGTTTCATGTAAATTTAATTTGATTCCGTTTAACCCGTTTCCAAATAGTGGTTATGGCACATCAAAAGCGGTCAATATTAAAACATTCCGTGATATTTTGATGCAAGCTGGCTATGTGGTTACTGTGCGAAAAACACGTGGCGAAGACATCGATGCCGCTTGCGGTCAGTTGGCTGGTAAAGTGTTAGATAAAACAAAGCGGGTAGCGAAGCGAATTTCAATTGAGGCGATTTAATGGATAAACAGATGAACTTCTATGCAAATAAAATAAGCGTAACAACCATTGGATTTATGCTGCTAGCTTGCATGATGAGTTTGTTAGTTAGTGGTTGCGCTAGTCAAGAACAGCGAGATAAAATTGATGTTAATCTCAAGGCTAGAGCTAGAGCGCATACAGATTTAGGTGCAGTTTATTTCCAACAAAAACAGTATGAAGTGGCTTTGGAAGAATTTACACAGGCGACTAAAATTGATCCTAGTTTTGGTCTAGCATTTAATGGATTAGGCTTGGTGTATTCAGCGCTTGGGCAAGATGATATTGCCAGTGCTAACTTTAAAAAAGCCGTAGAGGTTGACCCTAACAACTCTGAATCACACAATAATTTTGGTAGTTTTTTATGTGCTAAGGGACATTATGATGCGTCTATTAAGGAGTTTTTAGCGGCAGTTAAAAATCCTTTATATACTACGCCTGCCATGGCTTATACCAACGCTGGCATTTGTTCTATGCGAAAAAATGATGTGACAAATGCTGAACTATATTTGCAAAAAGCCTTGGAAATTGAGCCTTTATCAAACATGGCCGCTTATCAGTTGGCTACATTACAATTTAATCGTAATGATGCGCTTGCTGCAAAAAAGACATTGCAACATGTGATGTTAGGACAGCCTGCGCCAGAAATGTTGTGGTTAGCTATTCAAATAGAGCGGGTAGTGGGCGAAAGAGATGCTGAAGCTAGTTATTCACTACAATTACGTCGTCAATATCCTGAATCTGCGCAGGCTAAATTATTACAAAGTGGAAAATGATAATGACTGATGAATTAGTTGTTGAGGTTGTGGCGGCTATGCAAAATGGTACTTCTTCAAACGATACTTCACTTTTAGGCGAGGTATTGCTTGCGGCTAGAATTGCAAAAGGGTACAGCCAAAAAGATGCCTCAGACAATTTACGTTTGAGTATCAAGCAAATTGATGCGTTAGAAACTAATGCTTTTAGTTTGTTGCCGGACGCAATGATTACACGTGGTTTTATTCGTAATTATGCGCGTTATTTAGAATTAGATGCCGAGCCTTTGTTGCTTAGTTTCCGTGCTCGTATGCCAGATAAATCACCAAATGTATTGAGCGTACAGACTTCTATTCAGCAAGTGATGTTGACTAAAGAAAGCCAGCCTTGGCTTAAATATATACTGGGTAGCATTTTGGTGTTGTTGTTTTTGCTTTCGTGGTTTTTTTATATGGATTACATGCCAAAGCCAGCAAAACACAATGCAATTGTAGCTACGGATGCAGCGGTTAATACAGCAAGCACTGAAGCCATTGCATTACCTGAAGTTGCTTTGCCTGCAGCAGAACGTCAGCCGGAAGTGAGTGAAGTGGTCGTTGGTACTGAGCCGGTAAATTCAGCGAGTGATTCTGTAGCGGTTCCTGTTGTTTCTGGTACACCAGTTGCTTCTACTACGGCAGTTGCTTCTACTACACCAGTCGTAACGAATGCTACAACGCCATCTGCTCCTGTTTTGCCTACAGCTAAAATGAATAGTATTACCAATAAGGCTGATGTCGCAGTTCAGGCTAATAGCACTATTAATTCTGCGCAGATTGCTATTGCGCCTCTTACTACTACGAAAAATATCAGCTTGACTTGCACAGAGCAAACTTGGGTGAGCGTTACAAATAAATCAGGTAAAGTGATTTTTGAAAAAATGCTTAGCGCGGGTAGCTCAGATAGTTTTGATGGAGAGCCGCCATTTAATGTAGTCATTGGAAATGCAAAGGCAAGCAAGCTAATGTATTCAGGTAAATCTATAGATTTAAATCCTTCTACAAGAAGCAACGTCGCACGCATCACCTTACAATAAGCATTTTTATAATCACTACTTTGTAGCATCTAATTAAAAGTACCATCCAGTTAAAAGTACTATTCAGTTAGAAGTATTAGCCAGCATCGTTTAAATTTTTGGAGCAATCGTTGAGCTTATTTCATCTTAATCAAGCGCGTAACACTTTACAGGTGATGATTGCCCATGTGCCCGTTGGTGGTGGTTTGGCTGGCTCAGTAGTATCTCCTGTGGTTGTGCAGAGCATGACTAATACTGATACTGCAGACGCTGATGCCACGATTAAGCAAGTTTTTGATCTGTGGCAAGCCGGCAGTGAAGTGGTGCGGATTACCGTTAATTCGCCAGAAGCCGCCGCACAAGTCGCTAATATTCGCCGTGGATTAGATGCTTTAGGCTGTAATGTGCCGCTAGTCGGCGATTTTCATTATAACGGTCACAAGTTATTGGCGCAGTATCCTGATTGCGCTGAAGCGCTGGCCAAATATCGGATTAATCCTGGCAATGTAGGCAAAGGTTCTAAGCGAGATGAACAATTCGCGGCAATGATAGAAGCCGCTATCAAGTATAAAAAAGCCGTGCGCATAGGCGTTAATTGGGGTAGTTTAGACCAAGCGAAAATGGCACAAATGATGGACGATAATGCAAAATTGCCAGTGCCATTATCGTCAGAAGCCTTGATGCGCGAAGCCTTGATTCAATCGGCCTTAGAGAGCGCGCAGCAAGCGGTAGATTTAGGTTTGTCGCCGAATCAAATTATCATTTCTTGCAAAGTCAGTAATGTGCAAGATTTAGTCAAAGTGTATTTAGAATTAGCCAGTCGCAGCGATTATCCTTTGCATTTAGGCTTAACGGAAGCTGGCATGGGTTCTAAAGGGATTGTGGCTTCAACCGCCGCTTTAGCCTTGTTGTTACAACAAGGCATAGGTAACACCATACGCGTATCTTTAACACCAGAACCTAACGAATCTCGCACTAAAGAAGTGATTGTTGCGCAAGAAATTTTGCAAACCATGGGCATCCGTTCTTTTACACCTTTGGTCACCGCTTGCCCCGGTTGTGGTCGCACCACCTCTACTTATTTTCAAGAACTAGCCATGCAGATTCAAAGTTATTTGCGCAATCAAATGCCGGTTTGGCGTGGACAATATGATGGCGTAGAAAACATGAATGTGGCGGTTATGGGCTGCGTGGTCAATGGTCCGGGTGAGTCTAAGTTAGCCAATATCGGCATTAGTTTGCCGGGTACTGGAGAAACACCGGTAGCGCCAGTGTTTGTCGATGGCGAAAAAACTGTGACGCTAAAAGGCGATAATATCGCCCAAGAGTTTCAGGCTATTGTTGAAAATTACGTGCAGATTAATTACGCTATAGGCGGCAAATTACATGCAAGTACGGCAAAAATCGCAATGCCTGAAAACGAGCCACAAAAGATTATTCCAATTCAAGCAATTAATTAAAGCACTGACACTATGGTTGAAAATTCAACAAAAACTAAGCAAGAAAAAAATACCAACACTAAATTTCAAAGCATTAAAGGTTTCTACGATATTTTGCCTGAGGCTACGCCTTTGTGGTTTAAGTTAGAAGATACGGCTCGCCGCGTATTAGGCCAATATGGCTACAAAAATATCCGCATGCCATTAGTCGAACCTACCGATTTATTTGTGCGTTCTGTCGGCGAGCATACCGATATTGTAGAAAAAGAAATGTACGCTTGGGAAGACGCGCTTAACGGCGATAAATTAACCTTGCGCCCAGAAGGTACGGCTGGTTGCGTGCGTGCCGTGGTTGAGCACAATCTTACTTACAATGGCCCACAACGACTTTGGTATAGCGGTGCAATGTTCAGGCATGAAAACGTGCAAAAAGGCCGTCAGCGTCAGTTTCATCAAATTGGTGTGGAAGCGTTTGGTTTTGATAGCCCGCAAGTGGACGCCGAACAAATTGTTTTGTTGGCAAGGTTGTGGCGTCAATTAGGTATTGCCGATGTTGAATTGCAAATTAACAGCATAGGTGATGCGCATGAGCGCGCAGCTTATCGCAACACTTTAATTGCCTATTTTGAACAGCATGAAGATTTGCTTGATGAAGATGCAAAACGCCGGTTACATACCAATCCGCTACGTATTTTAGATACTAAAAATCCACGTATGCAGGCAATTTGTGACAATGCGCCTAAATTAATGGATTGCTTGGGTGATGAAACCCGCGCGCATTTTAATGGTCTATGTAAATTGCTAGATGAAGCTGGCGTGGCTTATTTAATTAATGCACGCTTGGTACGTGGTTTAGATTATTACAACCGCACCGTATTTGAATGGGTAACCACCAAGTTGGGAGCACAAGGCACTATTGCGGGTGGCGGCCGTTATGACTCATTAGTTGAGCGTTTAGGTGGTGATTCAACCCCAGCTTGCGGCTTTGGCATAGGTTTAGAGCGCGTATTTTTATTGATGCAAGAATATGGCATTACTGCACAAGATGCACCAGATGTGTACTTGGTTAACGTAGGTGAGCTTGCTGAAAATGCAGCATTTAGCCTAGCTGAAAAACTACGTAACGCTGGCGTTCAAGTTGTTTTGCATGCAGGTGGTGGCAGTTTTAAATCGCAAATGAAGAAAGCCGATAGAAGTCAGGCCAAATATGCCTTGATTCTTGGTGATGACGAAGTGAATAATCAGACTGTTACGTTAAAGCCTATGCAGGCGGAAACAAAAGGCGAACAGTTGCAATGTAGTATTGAAGACGCGATTAAGGTTTTAACTAGCCATTAAAATTAAGCGCAGCACTAAAATTAAAAACAGCATATTGAGCAAATAAAATGACGCCTAAAACAGCATTATTACAGCTTGAGAACTTAACTATTGTAGCTAAAAAGCAGCCATCAAAATTACTGGTGAATGATGTGAGCTTTAGCATAGAAGCTGGCAAAACCACTTGTGTGGTTGGTGAGTCTGGTAGCGGTAAAAGCTTAACAGCCTTATCTGTGATGGGCCTGCTTTCTAAGCAACTGCAATTAAGCGCCGGTAAAGTATTATTTAACGATGGCGAAGCGGGCGTTAAAGATCTAACTTTGCTTGATGCGGAAAGTTTACGAAAAATACGCGGTGCAAAAATTGCCATGATTTTTCAAGAGCCTATGACTTCGCTCAATCCTGTGCTCACTGTGGGCTATCAAATCGGTGAAAGTTTGACCACACATTTAGGTCTTAAGGGTGAGGCGTTAAAAAACAGAATTGCAAGCTTGCTGGAAATGGTCGGCATTCCGGCTACTCGCGCCAATAGTTATCCTGATGAACTTTCTGGCGGTCAGCGTCAGCGTGTGATGATTGCCATGAGCATTGCTTGCGAACCACTTTTGTTAATTGCCGACGAACCAACTACCGCTTTAGATGTGACTGTGCAGGCGCAAATACTTAAATTGCTCGACGAACTTAAAACCCGGATGAATATGGGTATGCTATTTATTACGCACGATTTTGGCGTGGTGGCGGATATTGCAGATAATGTCGTGGTGATGTTTAGAGGTGAAATTGTCGAGTCTGGTACTAAAGAGCAAGTGCTAAACAACCCTCAGCATCCTTATACAAAAGCCTTGCTGGCTTGTGTACCTGATGCAGAAGGAAAAAATCCATTGAAGCCGATTGATTATGCTTGGTTACCAGAAAATCAAGCTGCGCAAAATCAAGTTATGCAAAATCAGGTGACACAAAATCAGGTGACACAAAATTCACAGGTGATTTTATGAGTGAAGTGCTGTTAAATTCAGGTAAGACCATACTGGTTGCTAACCATTTAGTGAAAACTTATAGCCAGCGCAGTGGAAAATTTGGCTTTGGTAGTACGCTAGTTAAAGCCTTAGATGACGTTAGCATCAGTCTTCGTGAGGGTAGTACCTTGGCAGTGGTAGGCGAATCTGGTAGCGGTAAATCCACGTTGGCACGTTGTCTGTTACAATTGCAACCCTTAGACAGTGGTGAAGTGTTATTTGCCGGTCAAGATTTGGCAAAATTAGCCGGTGCAGACTTAAGATCAGTACGTAAAAATCTGCAAATGGTCTTTCAAGATCCGTTTGCATCGCTTAATCCGCGTATGCGCGTGGGTGAAATTGTCGGCGAAGGTTTGTTGATTCACGGTTTAGGCAGTAGCGCTGAGCAGCAGGAAAATGTGATCGCCATGCTTAAGCGTGTTGGCTTAACTGAAGCAGATATGCAAAAGTATCCGCATGAATTTTCTGGCGGGCAAAGGCAGCGTATTGGTATAGCGCGAGCGCTGGTGTTAAAACCAAAAGTGGTGGTGTGTGACGAACCGGTTTCTGCATTAGATGTGTCGATTCAAGCACAAATTTTATTGTTGCTCAAAGAGTTGCAAGCAGAAATGGCTTTAAGCTACGTGTTTATTAGCCACGATTTACGTGTAGTACGCCATATTGCAGACGATATTGTTGTGATGAATCAGGGCAAGGTAGTCGAGCAGGGTTCTGTGGTTGATATTTATGAGCAGCCACAACATGAATATACGCGTAATTTATTGGCGGCTATTCCGGGTAAAAAATTATTATATGCATAATAAAATGCAAAAAAATAAATATTAAGATTAGATTTAAACAAGATTAGGATACGAAATGGCATACGATTTAGAAGAACAAGAGCAGTTAGATGAATTTAAAGCTTGGTGGAAACGCTACGGTAAGTTGATAACCAATGCTGTAATCGCTTTAATTGTTGCTTACTCAGCTTTTCAAGGTTGGAAATACTACCAAGCCAATAAGTCTGTTGAAGCTTCAACACAATTTCAAGAATTATTAGTCACGGATGAAAAAGACTTAAAAGCGATACAAGCTAAATCTGCCATATTAATGGATAAATTTAGTGGCACACCTTACGCCGGTCGTGCGGCTTTATATGCCGCTAAAGCCAATTATTTAGCCAGCGATAATAAAAGTGCAAAATCACAGTTAGAGTGGACTATTGAAAATGCTAAGGAAAGTACTATTAGTGCTTTAGCAGCATTACAGTTAGCCAATATTTTAGCTGAAGAGAAAAGCTACGAAGCTGCATTGAAGTTATTAAACGCACCGCATGATGCAGGTTTTGACGGCTTATTTTCTGACCTTAGAGGCGATGTTTTAGTTAGTCTTGGTAAAGGTGCTGAAGCTAAACTAGCTTATCAAGATGCTTTAGGAAAGTTAGACACGCAAGGTAAATATCGCGCATTGACGCAAAAGAAACTTGAAGCCATTGGTGAGTAATTCTTTAGTGTTAAGTAACTCAATTTCATTCAATCTGCCTTACATTGGCAAGCTGGAGCATTACATTGTTCTCTAATCCATTCATGAAAACGCTACTAAGTATTTTCGTATTATCTAGTTTATTGTTGCTATCAGCTTGCAGCACAATCACTGAAATGAAATCAGATTTATCTGATAAGATTTTTGGTCGTGAAGTGGCAGATGCACCAGAACCGCTAGCTGAAATTAAAGAAACAGTCGGTACAAAAATACTGTGGCAAGCCAAAATAAGTGCTGCAGAAGATTCTGACTTTACTCCTGTCATTGAGGCTGGTTATGCCTATGCAGCAAGTGCTGCTGGCGAACTACTTAAGTTGGATGCTAGTAACGGCAGCCAACTATGGCGTGTGAATGTAGGCGAAAAAATTTCAGGTGGCGTTGGTGTTGGCGGCAGTTTAGTGATGGTTGGCACGCAACGAGGCATGGTATATGCCTACGATATTTCTGGTAAGTTACAATGGAAATCTAAGTTAAGTAGCGAAGTATTAAGCGCACCAAAATATTTTGACGGCTTAGTGATTGTACGTACTGGTGATAGCCGAATTTTTGGTATTAATGCCAACGATGGAAGTCGCAAATGGGTTTATGACCGCACTACGCCAGCACTTACTCTGCGCAGTAGTGCAGGGGTTGTGGTTGATGGTGGTGTGGTTTATGCCGGTTTTGCCGGCGGTAAATTAGCCGCAGTACGCGCTGATAACGGCAAAATGCTTTGGGAAGCTTCGGTTGCACAACCTAAAGGCGTTACCGAGATTGAACGGATTGCTGATATTACTAGCTTACCAGTGGTCGATGGACCGTTGATTTATGCAGTGGCTTATCAAGGAAAAATTGCTGCGGTAGATAGAGCTTCGGGTCGTGTAGTTTGGAATCGTGATATTTCTAGCTTGTCTGGCTTAAGTGCTGAAGATGCACGTATTTTTGTGTCGCATGCGATGGGTTCTGTTTACGCGCTAGATTACACCACAGGAAAAACTTTTTGGCGCCAAGCGGCACTTAAAAATAGGCGTTTAACAGCACCTTTACCTATGGCGAGCTTGATTGCAGTTGGCGATTTTGAAGGTTATGTACATTTTTTAAGTAGAGAAGATGGTGCGGTAGCCTCTAGAGTTAAAACCAGTAACAGCGCCATATTGCCGCAAATGGCACAGATTAATAGTAATACCCTATTAGCACAGACACGAGATGGTGGTATTTACGCTATTCAAGTTAAGTAAAGATTCATCCTAACCATTTCAGAACTTTAACCATTTATTTACACTGCACTTAATTACACAGCACTTAATTGTCGGCAATATATTTTTAAAGTATTAATCAGCTTAATTTACTTAATCATTTTGAGTGAATCTAGCTAAAACCGTTTAGTAATAAGCACTATTTAGAAGGCTCCAATGTTACCTACCCTTGTTTTGGTTGGTCGACCTAACGTCGGCAAATCCACCTTATTTAATCGTCTCACCAAAAGCCGCGATGCGCTTGTGGCCGACTTACCTGGTCTCACGCGTGATCGCCATTACGGACGAGGCATAGGCGCAAGTCAGCCTTACTTGGTAGTTGATACTGGCGGTTTTGAGCCCAATACTGATAGCGGCATTCTAAAGGCGATGGCGGTGCAAACTCTATTAGCGATAGATGAAGCCGATGTTATCATTTTTATTGTCGATGGCCGTCAAGGCGCTACACCGCAAGACATGGATATTGCTAATCGTTTACGTAGATCTAAATGCCCAGTGTTTTTAGCGGTAAATAAAACTGAGGGCATGAACAAAGCCGTGGTTAGTGCAGAGTTCCATGAACTAGGTTTGGGTGATCCACTATCAATTTCATCAGCGCATGGTGAAGGCGTTAAAGATATTATTGATTTGGCGCTTGAAAGCTTTCACGTAGTTGAAGAAGAGCCAGAAGAAGATTACACCGGTGATAGAGTACCAAAAGTGGCTATTGTTGGCCGTCCAAACGTAGGTAAGTCTACTTTAGTGAATGCCTTGTTGGGCGAAGAACGTGTCATTGCGTTTGATGAACCAGGCACGACGCGTGATTCTATTTCGATTGATTTAGAAAAAAATGGCAAACATTACACTTTAATTGATACGGCTGGCGTGCGTAAGCGCGGTCGCGTATTAGAGGCGGTTGAGAAATTCTCTGTCATTAAAACCATACAATCTATTGAAGAAGCCAACGTAGTTATTTTGGTGGTGGATGCGCAAGAAGGGATTACCGAGCAAGATGCACACGTGGCAGCTTACATTTTAGAAGCGGGCCGCGCCTTAGTTGTCGCCATCAATAAATGGGATGGTTTAAAAGAAGAAGAGCGCGATTGGGTTAAGCGTGAAATTGATCGTAAGTTGATGTTCTTAGACTTTGCTGAATTTCATTACATTTCTGCTTTGCGTAAAAAAGGTCTGCCTGAATTGTTTGCCTCTGTGGATGTTGCTTTTAAAGCCGCGTTCGCTAAACTTTCTACACCACAGCTTACACGCGTGCTAATTGATGCCTTGCAACAGCATCAGCCGCCCATAAGTAAAGGTATACGCCCTAAGCTGCGTTATGCCCACCAAGGCGGTAGTAATCCACCCATTGTGGTTGTTCACGGTAACCATGTGGATGGTGTTAAGGATGCTTACACACGCTTCTTGGAAAAAACTTTCCGTAGAACGTTCCAGCTTTCAGGCACACCGTTACGCGTTCAATATAAGCAAGGTAGTAATCCATTTGCAGAAGACGATGATAAACGCAAACCAGGCGAAGGTATTGTGAGTATGCGTAGACGTAAAACAGCACATCGTGCTGAGTTAAAGGCAAAAAAAGAAGTGGAAGATAAAGATAGAAGTGCTAAAAAACGCTAGAAGTTTCTAGTAAAAACAAGCTGATAAAAAATAAGGGTGGCATATAGCCACCCTTATTTTTTATCTAAATTGGCAGATACTGTCGATACTTAATACAAACTCTCCCAAAACTTCCACCAAATACGTTCATCTTTTGGCGCTGTTTTGCTCAACATTGCGCTATTCGGGTAGTTGGTTTTCAGAATACGTAGTGTGTCTGTCTTAAGGTCATCTAAACTCATTAAGTCGTAGGCGCTTATCATAATCACTAAAGCTTCTTCTACACCTGGTGATTGTGGGTAATATTCTAATACATATTTGGTGCGGTTAATGGCGGCTACATAAGCTTGGCGCTTCATGTAATAACGCGCAACGTGAAGTTCGTGTTCTGACAAGCTGTTAGATAAATACACCATGCGTTGCTGCGCATCTTTGGTGTAGCGACTATTTGGGTAGCGCGTCACTAGTTCTTTAAATGTAGTGAAAGAGTCGCGAAGTGAGCGCGGATCGCGATCGCTGATTTGTTGTTCTGTTAGTTTTTCAATTACGCCACGTTCGTTAAAAACTGCTAGGCCTTTTAAATAGTAGGCATAATCAACATTTGGATGATTTGGATGTAATTTAATAAAACGATCAGCGGCTGCCACACATAAAACAGGGTCTTGTTTTTTATATTGCGCATACGCAGTTTCAAGCTGAGCTTGAGCGGCGTAGCGGCCGTTAGGGTAACGTGATTCTAATTTACCGAAGTAGACTATGGCTTTTTCATAGTCTTTGTCACGCATTTTAGCCGCACCTTCTTGGTAGATGCGCTCTGCTGTCATACCCTTAGTATCATCAAGCTCAGTAGGGGTGCCAAAAATCGCACACGCATTGAGTAATAAGGTAAACATTAAAATTAAGATATACTTCATGCCGAAAACCACCTTTAAGAATTAACGATAATTATAACCGATGATAGACGCTACTCCACAATCTCTTAGCAATACGCTTGCACTTACTATTCCTCATGATTTAGGCGGCTTACGCTTAGACGTTGCCTTGCAACGCATGTTACCAGACCATTCACGTTCACGGCTTCAGGCTTGGATCAAATCTGGTTTGGTGACTGTAGATGCAAATCCTAGCACTTCTAAAACTAAAGTTTGGGGTGGCGAGCAAGTCTTAGTGCAAGTACAAGCTAAACCCGAAACACAAGCCTACATTGCAGAAGATATTCCACTAAATATTGTGTATGAAGATGACCATATTTTAGTGGTGAATAAACCTGCTGGCATGGTGGTACACCCTGCAGCGGGTAATTGGAGTGGCACGCTACTTAATGCATTGTTATTTCATGAGCCTTCATTGCATGCTGTGCCTCGTGCAGGTATCGTGCATAGGCTGGATAAAGACACCAGTGGCTTGTTAGTAGTGGCAAAAACTTTGGCTGCGCAGACTAATTTAGTACGTCAATTGCAAGCGCGTACTGTAAAGCGTGAATATCGCTGCATTATTTGGGGCCAGATTTGGCGTAACGGCGTTATTGACCAGCCTATTGGCCGTGATCCACGCTCTCGTACCAAAATGTCGATTAATCGAAACGGTAAAGCTGCGGTAACACGCTATGAAGTATTAGAGCGTTTTTCAGTGCAAACTTATATGCGCTGTAATTTAGAAACGGGTCGTACCCATCAAATTCGTGTGCATATGCAGCATTTAAAAGCACCTATCGTGGGCGATTTGGTTTATGGTTTCCGTGGCATTATACCGATTCGCGCCATGACGCAAACACTACGCGACGCTGTCGATAAATTTGATCGTCAAGCTTTACACGCGATTAAACTTGGTTTGTTACATCCCGATACCGATGAGTTTATGGAATGGCAAATTGAACTGGCTGATGACATGAAGGCCTTGTTGGAAGCCATGCGTTATGAAGATCCAAGTACCGAAGAAGATGATTATGAGTTGAGTTTTGGCGGCCTGCAAACTGAGCCTTACCTAGCTGATGAAGATTATGAAGACGAAGACGGCGACGACGACTTTGAGGATGAAGAAGGCGAAGAAGACTATTTTGAGGGCGAGGATCTTGAAGATAGTGATCTTGAAGATGGTGATCTTGAAGAAGACGACCTTGATGAAGATGACGATGATTTGGAGCCTGAGAAAAAAGCATAATTATTATGTGTGAACTTGAGTTCATTAAGCCCAATTGGCCAGCACCCGCCAATGTTAAAACCTTGCAGACTACGCGTGTTGGCGGTGTAAGTCAGGCGCCATATGCAACTTTTAACCTAGGTGGACATGTGGGTGATGATGCCATATCCGTTGCTGAAAATCGCCAGCGGCTAAGAACGTATCTACCTAGCGAACCTGTATGGGTAAATCAAGTACATGGTATTGAAGTCATAGATGCGGCAAAAAATACTGGTTTTAATAATGCTGGTTTTAAGAATACCGTCCTGCAAAATGCAGACGCCTCGTTTACTACAGAAGCCAATGTTGTTTGTGTAACCATGACAGCAGATTGCTTACCAGTATTATTATGTGACAAAGATGGCACAGTTGTTTCTTCGGTTCACGCCGGTTGGCGAGGTCTTTGTGATGGCGTAATTGAAGCTGCTGTTAAGAAAATGGCAGTACCACCGGTGGAGATTTTAGCTTGGTTAGGTCCCGCAATTGGGCCTAACGCATTTGAAGTCGGCGATGATGTTCGGCATCAATTTATGTTGCAGGACTCGCAAGCAGAGCTAGCTTTTAAGCCTCATCCTGAGCATCAATTAAATGCTAAGTGGCTTTGTAATATGTATTTAATCGCACAGCAACGTTTAAATAAAATAGGTGTTACGCAGATATACGGTGGTGGCATCAATGAAAATTTTTGTACCTATACCGATGAAGCGAGATTCTTCTCATATAGGCGTGATAACGTCACAGGGCGCATGGCTAGTATGATTTGGCTAGTGCCATAAATCGTTTGTTACTTAGTGATATCTGTAAATCTTGATAAACACTTAATTTCATCAAATATTAACTGCAGTACAGCATAAGCTATTATCTAACATAGGTTTTAATCTGCGATAAATCGCGACAAAGTGATTGCTCGTTTATAATGCACGCTTTATTGGTTACTCTAGATTAATTAAATGCAATATTTGAGAATGACATGCTAAGTTTTGCAAGTGCGACTGCGCCATTATCTACGCTGACGTGGATTGTGCTGTCTAGCTTTGTAGGCGGTTTGCTAAGTGTTTCTTTAGCAGCCGTATTTGCGCTCAGTGTTCGCACCACTTGGGTACCTATGTTGGTCAGCTATGCGATTGGCGCTATGTTGGGCGCAGTATTTTTAGAGATTCTACCGCATGCATTTAGCATTGCCGGTAATGTGGAAACGGTTTCTGCTACCTTGTTGTTAGGTTTGTTACTTTTTTTTATACTTGAAAAATTAGTCATCTGGCGGCATTGTCATGGCGATCATTGTGAGGTGCATGCCATTCATACTGAAGATAACTGCCCGCAGTCGTCAAGTGGCCAAGCGGTAACAGCCAATGTCCCAATGGCCGATGGTGTTAAATACAAAGCAGTTAATGCGCCACAACAAGCTTCGGTACTATTAAGCAGTAGCCACAGTCATTCTCATAGCCATGCGCACGATGGTGGCCGCAGTGGCTTAATGATTATGATAGGCGATACTTTTCATAATTTTATTGATGGTATTTTAATCGCAGCGGCTTTTACAGCTGATATTAAACTAGGTGCAGTAACCGCCTTAGCCATAATCGCGCATGAAATTCCGCAAGAAGTCGGTGATTTTTTAATTCTATTGCATTCTGGCTATAGTAAAAAACAGGCGTTAATTTTTAATTTAGTTTCAAGTTTAGCGACTTTAGTGGGTGGATTGATAGCCTATTTTGCACTGCAATATGTGCAAAGCTGGATTCCAATTATTCTTGGTTTAGCCGCTTCTAGTTTGCTTTATGTGGCTGTGGCAGACTTAATTCCAGGTTTACATAAACGAACTGAATTAAAAGCCACATTAAGCCAAGTATTACTCATTGGCCTTGGCGTTAGTACTATCTGGTTCGCCCACAGCGTCCTCGAGTAGCGGTTCGTTATTGGGTTTAGTGGCTTGTTTAAACCTGCGATGCTTGACACCTAGCACCCATAAAAGTATTGCGCATGGTAGTAAGCCGTAGAATATAAAAGTGAACACGCCCGCCACTATGGTTTTTTCTGTCGCTGCCATTAACACGGTGACATAAAGCCAGGCAATTGCAATAATGTACATAAAGTATCAATTTAATTTAAAGGTTGGTTAGTATCAATGAGTTTATCAAATCCAAAAGTCGGTTTTGTTTCATTAGGTTGCCCTAAGGCAGGCTCAGATGCAGAACGTATTCTCACCCAATTGCGTGCAGAAGGCTATGAAATTTCAGGTAGTTATGAAGACGCAGATTTAGTGGTAGTAAACACCTGCGGCTTTATTGATAGCGCCGTTGAAGAGTCGTTAGATGCGATTGGTGAAGCGATTAAAAAGAATGGCAAGGTGATAGTAACTGGCTGTTTAGGTGCGAAAAAGGGCGTGGTAGAAGCTGCGCATCCTAGCGTATTAGCGGTTACTGGACCACACGCGCTTGAAGAGGTAATGATTGCCGTACATGCAAACTTACCTAAATTACATGAGCCGTTCATCGATTTAGTACCGCCACAAGGCATACGTTTAACGCCTAGCCATTATGCTTATTTGAAAATTTCAGAAGGTTGTAACCACCGTTGTAGTTTTTGCATTATCCCAAGCATGCGCGGCGATTTAGTGAGTCGTCCGATTGGTGAAGTAATGAATGAAGCAGAAAACTTAGTGAATGCTGGTGTTTCAGAAATCTTAGTTATTTCGCAAGATACTTCCGCTTACGGTGTAGATGTTAAATATCGCCCAGGATTTTGGAATGGCCGCCCAGTAAAAACGCGCATGACTGAACTTAGCCAAGCTTTGAGCGAGCTAGGTGTTTGGGTGCGTTTGCATTATGTGTACCCATATCCACACGTAGACGAAGTGATTCCCTTAATGGCGGATGGCTTAATTCTGCCTTATTTGGACGTGCCATTTCAGCACGCTAGCCCACGTATTCTTAAAGCCATGAAACGCCCAGCGCATGCGGAAAATAACCTCGCGCGTATTAAAGCCTGGCGTGAAATTTGCCCAGATATTACCGTGCGTAGTACTTTTATTGCAGGCTTTCCGGGCGAAACGGAAGATGACTTTAAAATGCTGTTAGACTTTTTAGAAGAAGCGCAATTGGATAGGGTAGGTTGCTTCACTTATTCTGCAGTTGATGGCGCAAAAGCCAATGAACTACCAGATCACGTGCCTGAAGAAGTGAAACAAGAACGTTTAGCTCGTTTTATGGAAGTTCAAGAACGCATTAGTGCAGCTAAACTTCAAACTAAAATTGGCACCATGCAAACTGTTTTAGTTGATGAAATTAATCAGCTAGAAGATGGTAGTTTTGAAGCGATAGGCCGCACTAAAGCCGATGCACCTGAGATTGATGGTGTGGTTTATTTGGATGATGCTGAAGGCTTAAGCCCGGGTGATTTTGTAGAAGTGCAAATTACAAAAGCAGATGGCCATGATTTGTGGGGCGGTCCACCTAGGGATTAGTCGCTTGGCTAGGCTGTGATTGAAAATTGCATTAAATATTTTTGATGAATTTTCAATCTCGGCTAATTCAATTAACCAAATAAATCTGGCAATATTGGTGCTGGTCTTTCGCTATCGGCGCGCGCTTCTAAAAAATCAAAGGTCAATGGGCAGCGATTAGGTTTTCTGGCGGCTTTACTACGTTTAGGGGTAGTGGTAGCTAAATCAATAAAAGGCGTTTGGCTAATACGGATATAACCGGTGCTGGCTAATTTTTGAGTAGTCGCTTCAAAAAAACTGAGTGGATTGTCAATATTCTGCAAGGTGACTAACACCTGATTAGTGTTTTTATCGTTGATGATTTTAACGACGTTGTACATGACAAATTTATTTGCGGTCTGTTTGCCGTAAATTTCACCAGTATGAATATTCACAATGTCTCCTAGCCCGAATAAGTGCATATATTAGCGACACAATCGCTGATTAACAAGTGATTGCTAGGGTTACGGCTATTTTCTACGAAGATTGATATGCGACTTAATCAGTTCTTTCGCTTGAAATCTAAATCTACTGCCATCAAAGTCTTTTACCCACATGTGCAATAAACCACTAAAAAATAGGTGGGTGTCTTGCGCTAATGCGCGGGGGTTATGCTTTCCAGCTAAAAGGTTTTGAGATTCAGCACGCTCGTAAGCGAGTTGAATTTTTTCTGTAATATTTGAACAGTTATTGAGAATCTGCTGTAGTACCGTGGCAAACTCATCGACATACTCGCACTTGATCATCATGATTTCATACGTCTGACGCATCTCAATATTTTCATTAAGCTCATTGATGGTGTCACACAGGCTGTTTTCAATTTGCGTTAGCGGATCTTCATTGCCTTGCATGGTCAGTGTGTCGTCCATGCGGTCTATTAGCGGCAAAAATACTTGCTCACGAATTGCATGGAATATTTCAGTTTTATTCTTAAAATGCCAATACACCGCGCCACGTGTGACTTCAGCATGGCTCGCTATGTGCTCTAAGGTAGAGCGACTAACGCCACGCGCGAGGAATACCGAGCGTGCGGCATTAATAATCCGTTGGCGTGTAAGTTCTGCATCTTCTTTAGTTTTTCTAACCATTTGTTTTTTACTTAGACTCTCGTTGATTTGTCATTTTAAGTCTCGCTTTATTCAAATGCGACATCTTTCTTAGACTTTATATAAATTTATATTTATTTACATTAAATCCTATATACATACATCCTTGTTTGTATATAATATACATACAAATTTGAATGTAAGCAAGTATTATTCAGTTGGTTGCATCTAAAAAACACTTAAAAATTAGAAACATAGCGCAAATAAAAGGTTAGGGTAATCAAAAATGATTAATCATAATGTGCAAGACAAGCAAGATAATCAGGCCAAGCAAACAGTGGAATTTCCATCATCACCAGTTTTACTGCGAGTAAAGTTGACAACGATTGCGCTGGTAGCAGGTTTAGCCCTAATGGGTTGTGGCAAAAAAGACGATGCAGCGGCTCAGGCTGGTGCTGGAATGCCAGCCATGCCTGTGAGCGTGATTGAGATGAAAGCCACTAGTGTGCCGATTAGTGCAGAAACAGTGGCGCAGACAGAAGGTGCAAAAGAAGTAGAAATTCGCCCGCGCGTAGGTGGTATTTTGCTTAAAAAACTATTTGAAGAAGGCGAGCCTATTAAGGCTGGTCAATCGATGTTTTTAATAGATCCTGTACCTTTTCAAATTGCGCTTGCAAATGCAAAAGCGCAATTAGCGCAACAAGAAGCGCGTGTTGAACAAACACAGCGTGAGGCTACGCGTTTAGATGGCTTGTTAAGCACTCAATCTATTAGCAAGCGTGAGTCTGATAATGCGAGCTCTGATCACGCTTTAGCGCTTGCATCCCTTGCACAGTATGCTGCAGGTGTTCGCGATGCGCAGCTTAACCTGTCTTACACGACCGTGACTTCTCCTTTATCTGGCATTGCTGGCCGCTTTGAATTTTCTGAAGGCGCATTGGTAAGTGCTCATACAAGTTTACTGACTAAAGTGAGTCAAATTACTCCAATTTGGGTGCGTTTTAGTTTATCTGATAGTGAAATTGCACAGTTAGGTGGTCATTTAACACAGGCGAATGTGAAAGATGTACGTTTGTTATTAC
>CANFZA010000041.1 GCA_947451235.1 Methylophilaceae bacterium
CCACGTGCAAACTACCGGTGCTTGTGAAAGCTGCCATAAATCGACTAGCTCTTTCTTAGGTGCTACGTTTAACCACACAGGTATTGTCAGCGGCTGTGCAACTTGTCATAACGGTACCACTGCGTTGGGCAAACCTAGCAACCACGTGCAAACTACCGGTGCTTGTGAAAGCTGCCATAAATCGACTAGCTCTTTCTTAGGTGCTACGTTTAACCACACAGGTATTGTCAGCGGCTGTGCAACTTGTCATAACGGTACCACTGCGTTGGGTAAACCTAGCAACCATGTGCAAACCACTGCCACTTGTGAAACCTGCCATAAATCTACCACTACGTTTGCTGGTGCTACTTTCAGCCACACGGGCATTGCGATAGGCAGTTGTTCAACTTGTCACAACGGTTCTACTGCGCTAGGTAAGCCAGCAAACCATGTGCCAACCACCGTTTCTTGCGACACTTGCCACACCAGTACCACTACATTTACATCGACTAAAAAGCCCAACCATGCCTTGCTAACGGGCACATGTCGATCATGTCATGGGGCTAATTATCCTGGTGTTGAGTCTAAATCACATAACTCACCAAAAGATTGTAATGCGTCAGGTTGTCACAACACCAATACATTTAGTAAGTAGAAAACTAGGAAATAATATGGGCTAAATTGATTTAGATCAGTGTTACAAATTGACTTTAAGTCATTAAATTAATAATATCAGCCACTCATGGAAGTGATGGCGATGAAAATGTAGGAACGCATGAAAATTTCAAAAAAAATATACCTAATCTGTTTGTTTGCCAGTCTACTGGCACCGTCATTAGCGCAAGCTGAGAAAATTCTTGATAGAGTTGAGATTGTACAAACGCAAACTGAAGCAGATATTCATATTGAATTTCTGACACAAGTCCGCTATATCAGACACTTTCCAGTCAATAAAGAAGCTAGCCGTGTACAAATTTTTTTGGAATTTCCACAATTTCAAACGCTACCTACGCAACGTGAGTTCATCAACTCGCCACCTTCTGATTTAGTGCCAAATTTTTCTGTCAATTATCCAGATCAAAAAACCAACAGCATTGGCATCAGGTTTAAAAAGCCAGTTAAATTCCGTGTTTCGCCAGATAGTAGCGGCCGTGGCATTATTCTTCATATACTTTTAGATAAGCCAGTGGCGAGCTCAGAGCCTGTTGTTGAAGCACCTGTCGTTGAAGCCCCAGCACAGACGATTGCTAAAGTAGAGCCGCTAGGTGATGTGCCGACAAAACCTGAAGGCATGATAGATAATGATTATGCGGCTAAATTAGTGGCTGAGGCACGTGTTGCACGTGGCTTAGGTAATCACGCTAAAGCGATACAGTTACTTAATGTAGCGCTCAGTATTCCAGGCCATGCACACTTGCAAGAGGCGCAAGAATTAATTGGCAATTCACGTGAGAAAAATGGTGAATCAACCAAAGCAAAAGCAGAATATGAAACTTATTTAAAGCTTTATCCTGAAGGCGAGGGCGCTACGCGCGTGCGTGGTCGTTTAGCGATTATTAATGAAGCAACAAAAGTAACTGTTGCTGGGGCCCCAAAAGCTAAAAAAGCAATTAGAGATATACATGAAACCACTGTATTTGGTAGCTGGAATCAGTATATGTATGAATCTCATAGTCATAATTATAATACTGCAGGTCAATCAACAAACACGCATGATCAATCGTCACTGGTCAGTACTATAGATTTGAACGCTAGAACACGTCAAAATGAGTACGACGGTAAAATTGTATATCGTAATACACAAACAATGAACTTTCGCCCTAAAGGCGAGGACAGAGATAGAACTCAAGCTGCTTATGTAGAGTTAATTAACAATAATGTTGATTATTTAGTGCGTTTAGGAAGGCAGAATGGTAACTCTGGTGGTGTTCTTGGTCGATTTGATGGTGCTTGGGTGCGCTATGGAATTACGCCTAAATTGCGTGTGAATTTGGTTGGTGGTTCTTTGAATGAATATAAATTAGATTATAAGAGACATTTCTACGGCATCAATTTAGATATTGGTCCTGTGAATGAAAAATGGAGCGGCAATGCCTTTTTCATTAATCAAGAAGTCGATGGTTTAACCGATCGTCGTGCGGTAGGTGGAGAATTAAGGTATTTTGATAATGTTCGTTCAATTTACTCTTTAATTGATTATGATACGATGTTCAAGCGTGTAAATACTGCCATGGTTCAAGCTAACTGGCAGACTGAGGATAGCACTAACTACAATATGCTTGTAGAGCAGCGCAAATCACCAGTGTTGCAATTGATTAATAGTCTTTCAGATCCGGTTTTTCAACCTAACCCACTAGGTTATCCAATAAAACCGACCAGTTTGCGTCAGGCATTGTTGTTGGGTGCTTCACTTTCAACTCCTTTGACCGAGTCAACATTGAGAGAGTATGCAATTAATCAAACTTTAGATACTAATTTAGCGTTATTCGGTGCTACCAAACAATTTACGCCTCGCTGGCAGTTAGGTGCTGACATTCAAATGAGCCGTGTTTCTTCTAACCTAGATGCGAGTAAAGCTGCAATTGCACTTGCACAGCTTGCTGCTGAAAATGCTGGAACAGTACTAACAGAGCTAGAGTTACAAAATCTTAGAAACTCTTTTGTAGGCGGTAACACTTGGACCTACCATGTTCAGGCCGTAGGTTTGGATACACTATTTAAAGATGATACTTCTGTATTAAGTGCAAGTTATACCAATGGACCAACTAGTCAAATGCAATTATTAGTGCTGAGTAATGTCATGGTGCCACGTGAAAAATGGCGCTTAGACAGCTCACTAAAACTTATACGTTTAGGTCAAGATGCTTCAGCTAATACAATGGCCACGGTTCAATACATTGTTTCACCAACCCTCAGAGCAAGCTATCGCTTACGCGAAAAAGCAACGATTGAAGCAGAAGTCGGCTTAGAAGTGACTAATGGTAATAACAGTGATTTAACAAACCCAGGCCATCTACGCACATTCCGTGATTTCAGTTTTGTTGGCTACCGACTGGATCTATAACGATGTTAACAGCACAGGGACTTGCTTGCTTGCGTGGCGATCGCTTGCTGTTTAAAAATGTAGCATTTGAGCTTAGCGCAGGCGGGTTAATGTATGTGCTAGGCGAGAATGGCAGTGGTAAAAGTAGTTTGTTACGATTGTTATGCGGTCTTTTAACGCCAGAAGAGGGCGCCGTGTTTTGGAATGGGCAAGCCATTGGGCAAGATGCAGAGCTATATCAGACTGATTTAACTTATATTGGCCATTTGAATGGCTTAAAAGACGACTTAACTGCGCTAGAAAATTTACAGTTTGGCGCACGCCTAGCCGGTAATGTGGTCGATAATGTAGCGGCACTTAAGGCGCTCACAGCAATTGGCGTAGCGCGTTGTGCGAACTTGCCTGTAGGCGTCTTGTCACAAGGGCAAAAGCGCAGAGTAGCGTTGGCTAGGCTGTGGTTGACGCGTAGTAAGCTGTGGATATTAGACGAACCCTTCGCCGCTTTAGATACCGCCTCAGTTGAAGTATTAGCCGCTCAACTAAGCGCGCACATGGTTAATGGCGGTATGACGATTATTACCACCCATCAGGATGTGGCTATTCAAGCACAATCTACCCAAACATTAAGGCTCAGCGCTTGAACGAAGCTTGGATTATTGTACTAAAACGTGACTTATTGCTGGCGTTTCGCCGACGCTCTGATGTTGCCACCACCTTATTTTTCTTCCTCATTGTATCGAGCTTATTCCCTTTAGGGATAGGCCCAGAAGCTGCGGTATTAAGTAGCATTGCACCTGGCGTATTATGGGTGGCAGCGCTACTTGCCGGCATGATTTCCTTAACGCGTTTATTTGCTGCAGATTTCGCCGATGGTAGCTTGGAGCAAATGTTAATCGCACCGCAACCTTTGGCTTTATTGGTGCTGGCTAAAATTTTAGCGCACTGGATTGTGTGTGGCTTGCCCGTGGTATTGCTAGCCCCGCTGATAGGCTTGCAATATGCGTTGCCTAATGAATCTTTATTGGTGTTGGTGTGGTCTTTATTACTAGGCACGCCGGCGCTAAGCTTAATTGGCGCAATCGGCGCTGCTTTAACGCTTGGCGTGCGCGGCAGTGGTTTATTGGTAGCATTATTGGTGTTGCCACTGTATATTCCTGTACTTATTTTTGGTGCTGGCGCCGTAGCGGCTAGTCAGCATGGAATGAGTGCACAAGCGCATCTTTCATTATTGGCGGCTTGCTCAATATTAGCCTTGGTGTTGGCACCTTTAGCAACGGCCGCTGCCTTACGTATTTCTGTTGAATAAATAGTTTAAATTTGGTTGGTCAGATAAGGCGTGTTTAATAAAAGATTATATGAAAATTAATTGGTTTAAATATTCTTCCCCACAAACTTTTTACCCCTTAGCCGGCAAAATGATTCCTTGGTTTGCATGGTTAGCGACTATTTTGGCCATAGCTGGGCTTTATATTAGCTTTGTAATTGCGCCAACTGACTTTCAACAGGGTGAGGCTTATCGCATTATATTTGTACATGTGCCTGCGGCTTGGATGTCGATGGTGATTTACATAGTAATGGCTGCTTGGGCAGGCCTAGGCTTGGCACTCAACGCAAGATTATCTGCCATGATGGCGCAAGCCTTAGCCCCTACAGGCGCAATATTCACACTGCTAGCGCTGGTCACCGGCTCACTATGGGGTAAGCCTATGTGGGGTGCTTGGTGGGTGTGGGATGCACGATTAACTTCTGAACTTATTCTACTATTTCTCTATCTAGGCTTCATCGCGTTGCAATCTTCCATTGATGATCCACGTCGTGCGGATAGAGCTGGCGCCTTGTTAGCCTTAGTTGGCGTGGTAAACGTACCTATTATTTACTTTTCAGTGAAGTGGTGGAACACGCTGCATCAAGGCTCAAGCATTAATATGGGCGCTGCGCCTAAAATGGCGGCTACGATGTTATTGGGCATGTTACTAATGGCATTGGCGTTTTGGATGTACACCGTGGCGGTTGGTTTAATGCGTGTGCGCTGCATTATGTTAGAACGTGAGCGTAGCGCCGATTGGGTAAAAGCCTTGTCATTAGGAGCAAAATAATCATGCAATGGGCAAGTTGGTCAGCTTTTTTTAATATGGGGGGCTACGCACTCTACGTTTGGGTTTCTTTTGGCCTCACTTTACTTTGCGTAGTTTGGGAAGTCTTAGCCCTACGTAAACGTAGCGCGCAAGCATTACGTTTATCTCGATTATTGGCACAGGAATAAGGTTAACCGTATGGCAATTAAAGCAAGACATAAACGTTTCGTATTGATAGGCATAGGTTTGGCCTTGGTGGGTTTAGCCGCCATGCTAATTTTGAATGCTTTTCAAAGCAATATGGTGTTCTTTTACACGCCAACCCAAGTAGATAAAGGCGAAGTGCCAAAAAATACTGGTTTTCGGATTGGTGGCTTGGTTGTGCCTGGTAGCTTAAAGCGTGGCGGAGACGGTTTGTCCGTGAGCTTTGTAATAACCGATACCGCTAAAACTGTACCTGTAATTTACAAAGGTGTATTGCCAGATTTATTTAAAGAAGGCAAAGGCGTGGTTGCGCAAGGTAAAGTAGGCGCAGATGGCATTTTTATGGCGAGCGAAGTACTTGCTAAGCATGATGAAAACTACATGCCGCCAGAAGCTGCTGAAGCTTTGAAACGCGCAAAAGAGCAGGGAAAAACCTTGGTGATGCCTGCTAAATAGTTTTTGATTAAGTTGAATATACCGGAAATTTTGGTGATTAAAAGCTTAAGACACTAGATTCCGACTTTCGTCGGAATGACGAGGTGAATTGTCAATTTGTAACCAGCGTGCGCCTCGGGCTAAGTAACTGTTAGCTTTTAGTACTTAAAGGCGCTCTTGCAATAGCCTAACAACAAAAGTAATGTAAAAAAAGTACGATAGATTAAATATTAAAAGGATGTAAACGTGATTCCTGAAATTGGCCATTTTTCCCTAATACTCGCTTTGCTGGTGGCACTGGCATTGGGCACTTTTCCTATTATTGGTGCCGCGCGTGGTAATGCTATATGGATGGGTTTAGCAAGGCCATTAGCCCGTGCGCAATTTTTACTGATTGCCATAGCTTTTGTTTGCTTGGCTTATGCCTTTGCCACGATGGATTATTCTGTGACTTATGTAGCGACTAATTCAAACTCAAAATTGCCTATCCAGTTCCGGATCGCTGCGGTGTGGGGCGGTCATGAAGGCTCATTATTATTGTGGGCGATGATACTTAGCGTTTGGACGGTTGCGGTCAGTTTGTTCTCAAAACATCTACCCGATGACATGCGCGCTAGAATTTTGGGCGTCATGGGCTTAATCAGCGTAGGCTTTTTGCTATTCATGCTCATGGTATCAAATCCTTTTGAACGCTTGATTCCGGCGGCTTTAGATGGTCGTGATCTCAATCCTTTACTGCAAGATCCTGGCATGATTTTCCATCCGCCTATGCTTTATATGGGTTATGTTGGGTTTTCTGTGGCGTTTGCTTTTGCTATTGCAGCCTTATTAGGCGGTCAGTTAGATGCCGCATGGGCACGTTGGTCTCGCCCTTGGACCACTATGGCTTGGGTGTTTTTGACCTTAGGTATTATGGCCGGTAGTAACTGGGCTTATTATGAATTAGGTTGGGGCGGTTGGTGGTTTTGGGATGCGGTAGAAAATGCCTCATTCATGCCTTGGCTGGTCGGCACTGCGTTGATTCACTCCTTAGCAGTGACAGAAAAACGCGGTAGCTTCAAAGCGTGGACCGTATTGTTAGCGATTTGTGCCTTCTCGTTAAGTCTGCTGGGTACATTCTTGGTGCGTTCAGGCGTACTGACTTCTGTGCATGCTTTTGCCACTGATCCACGTCGCGGTTTGTTTATTTTAGTGTTTCTAGTAGTGGTGATTGGTGGCTCCTTGGCATTGTTTGCTTGGCGGGCACCCACAGTTGGTCGCGGCGGTAAATTCGCCGTGGTCTCACGTGAAAGTTTCCTGTTGGCCAATAACGTATTGCTAGCCGTAGCCGCTTTTTCTGTATTACTCGGTACTTTATATCCGTTATTTTTGGATGCACTAGGCTTAGGTAAAATCTCAGTAGGCCCTCCATATTTTGATACGGTATTCGCACCGCTGATGACACCGGCATTGTTTTTAATGGGGATAGGCCCAATTGCACGCTGGAAACAATCATCATTACCTGAGTTAGCCATGCGTTTACGCTGGGCTTTCGGTGTGAGTGCAGCCACGGCAATCATCTTGCCAGTGTTGTTAGGTCATTGGACGCCAATGATAGGCTTAGGTCTATTCTTGGCCTTCTGGATTTTTGCAACGAGTGCCAACTTGGTCTACCAACGCTTGCGTGGCACAGAGCAGTCTTTAATTAGCCGCATAACATCCATTCCTCGCTCATGGTGGGGTATGGTCATTGCCCACTTGGGTATTGCTGTCTTTACTCTAGGCGTGACCATTGTAAAAGGCTTTGAATCTGAAATCGCTGTGCGTATGTTGCCAGGTGAAGTTGCGCACTTAGCCGGTTACGACTTTACTTTTAAAGGCGTCGATGAAATTCAAGGTCCAAACTATACCGCCAGCAGAGGACAGTTATTGGTCACTAAAAATGGCATAGTAAGAACCACGCTTTCCTCAGAAAAAAGGCTGTATACGGTACAGAATATGCCGATGACAGAAGCCGGTATTAGCCCAGCGCTTATTCATGATTTGTATGCCTCACTAGGCGAGCCGCTAGAAGATGGTGCTTGGAGTGTACGCATCTACTATAAACCAATGGTGGAATGGATTTGGGCGGGTTGCGCCATGATGGGCTTAGGTGGATTACTAGCCTTGTCTGATAAACGTTATCGCACGCGTAAACGCCTAGCAAAAGAGGGTGATTTAACCGCCAAAGAGGCGCTTGCATGAAACGTTTTATATTACCCTTAGTACTATTTCTGGTAATGGTTGCATTTCTTTTTGTGGGTCTAAATCTTGACCCGCGTGAAGTACCTTCACCTTTAGTAGGCAAGCCTGCACCACTATTTAGTTTGCCTCGCTTGGATAATCCTGAGCAAGTGTTTTCGCCCAAAGATATGCTGGGTAAAGTATGGCTATTTAATGTGTGGGCCTCTTGGTGTGGCGCGTGTAGAGACGAACATCCGATATTGGTTGAACTGTCTAAGGCTGGCATCGTGCCTGTGATTGGTATGGACTACAAAGATACCCGCGTAGAAGCGCAGCAGTGGTTGGCACAAGGCGGTAATCCATACGTGATTACTGCTGTAGATGCAGATGGTCGCGTTGGCATCAATTATGGCGTGTATGGTGTGCCAGAAACGTATGTGATTGATAAAAAAGGCATCATTGCTTACAAGCAGATTGGGCCAGTGACTTATGAGTCATTACGCGAGAAAATTTTACCTTTAGTGAAAAGGTTGCAAGCACAATGAAATCACGTTTAACTTTTAGTTTATTAGCACTTTTTTTATTGATGCAATCATTCAGCGTTTGCGCGCAAGACGCGCGTCCTATGGAAAAAGATGCCGTTGTAGAAGTGCAGGTGCAAAGACTTTCTGAGCAGTTACGTTGTTTGGTGTGTCAAAACCAAACGCTTGCAGATTCTCACGCAGAACTCGCGCAAGATTTAAAGCAAGAAATTCGTGAAATGGCTACTAAAGGCATGGAAGATCAAGCCATAATTGATTATTTAGTAGTGCGTTATGGTGACTTTGTACGCTATCGCCCGCCGCTGAAATCTACCACTGCCTTATTATGGCTAGGCCCTTTTGCGCTATTGATTGCGGGTGGTTTTGGATTGTTAATCACCTTAAGAAAACGCGAAAAGCAGGTTGTAGATGCACCACTTAATGAAGACGAAGTACAAAAAATAAGTGCGTTATTAAAAATGGATAAGGAAGCATAATGGGTTTGTTTTGGGTAATTGCATTAGTATTAGTAGTCGGTGTGCTGGCCTTGATTCTGCCAGCTTTGTTACGGCCAAATGGCACGGTTAAAACTGATGCTAATGCGGAAAAGCGTGAGATATTTAGGCAACAATTTGACGAGATTGATCAAGATAAAATCAACGGTGTGTTAGATGCCACGCAATACGAAGTTGCTAAAAGTGAGATGCAACGTCGTATGCTAGATGAAATTGGCGAAACAACTGCAGCGGGCATTCAGATCACTCAGCCGGATCGTCGCCTAGCCATCATTTTATTGGTATTGTTGCCTTTGGCGGCTTTTTTGATTTACTTCAAAATCGGTAATCCGGCTTCAATTCTAATTACACCAACCTCGCCAGAAGTCATCGTAGCGCAAACAAAAGTGGAGCATAGTGCGATGGCGGGTGACATTGAGCCTTTACTCAATTCACTAAAAAGTAAGCTTGAACAAAATCCAGGCGACGGTACAGGTTGGGCATTGTTAGCAAGATCTTACGTTGAGATTAGGCGGCATGCTGAGGCAGTGTCTGCCTACGAAAAAGCGGTAAAAGCCACGCCAGATGATCCTCAATTATTAGCCGATTATGCGGATGCTTTAGCTGTCGTCAATGGTCATAGCCTTGCTGGTAAACCTGAAGCCTTAGCCAATCAAGCGCTTAAGTTAGATCCGCATCATCCGAAAGCCTTAATGCTTGCGGCTTCGGCAGCGTTTGATCGTAAAGATTACAAGCAAGCCATCAGCTTATGGGAACGCTTACAAAAAGATTTACCAGCAGATTCAGCAATGTTGCCTGAGGTAAAAGGCTCACTTAATGAAGCGTATGCACTTTCTGGTAAAAAGCCACCGGTATCTTCAGCGCAGAATGCAATGCCTGTTGCGGTTGGGGTATCTGGTGTCGTGCGAATTGCCCCAGCTCTAGCTAGTAAAATTGACCCTGCGGCTACGGTATTTATCTTTGCTCGCGCAACACAAGGGCCGCCTATGCCTGTGGCTATTGAACGCACCACGGCTAAAAACTTACCTTACACTTACCATCTAGATGACAGCTCTGCGATGTCGCCAGATCATAAGTTATCGTTAGCTGGAGAAGTGGTGTTGGTTGCTAGAATCTCTAAAACCGGCGATGCCAAGCCTCAGTCAGGTGATTTGCAAGGCATAACCGCTACGTTGAAACCTAATGGCGGAGTAGTAGATATTGATATTAATCAGATAGTGCCTTAGGTATGCGTGTCTTTAGTCAGACTTAGCTCGCTCAATGTCTCTAAGCATAAAGGCATAAAGCCCCTCAACTTTTTCACGCGCCCAGGGTGTTTTACGTAAAAACTTTAAGCTTGATGTGATACTTGGGTCATTGCTAAAACAGCGTACAGGTATGCGCTCAGCCAATTCAGCCCAACCAAAATGTGCTACCAGTGAGGTGACTATTGCTTCTAAGGTTAGGCCATGTAAAGGGTTGTTACGCTGCTTGATAGGCGCAGTTACTGATTCGGCTTCTGGTTGTAATGCTTGTTCAATATTTTCTGCGGTCATAGGTACTTTCTTGGTGGAGTGCTTTAGTGTTTATAACCCTAGGTCAGCTAGAATTTTACAGTTATTGTTATGAAATGACACGGTAATTAGTGGCTGAAAATCAGCTCATATTCAACCGAATTAATATATAAGCGCATCTTATGCTATATTAATCACGTTTTTTTAAACATTCACTTTATTGACGATTTTTTTGTATGTTTTATAAGTTTGTTTCAATATTTAGTTCGCACTTTTAAAGGATAGAAGGTTTTATGTTAGATAGTATCCGCTCCGTAGCCCAAGGCTGGGTTGGCAAAGCTTTATTGGCGCTAATCACCATTCCATTTGCATTATTTGGTATTGATTCCTACTTGAATAATGCTGGACATAATATCGCTGTCGCTGAAGTTAACGGCAATAGCGTGTCAGTTCAAGAGTATTCAAACGCATTAAAAAATATGCGTGATCGATTGTTATCAGAAGGTAAAGCAGATCAGGCGCAATTAGATAGCCCTGAGGTTAAATCTATCGTGCTGAACCAGTTGATCAATAAGCAATTGCTCAATAACGAGATTCAGCAGGCTAAATATGCAATTAGTGATGTTCAGCTTTCTACTTATGTGACTGGCATGCCTGAATTTCAAAAAGATGGTAAATTTTCACAAGAAATGTACGATCAAACTTTGCAGCAAAATCATATTTCACCGTCAAAATTTGAAGCAGGTATGCGTGCAGATCTACTTGCACAGCAAGCACAAGATGGCATCACTAAACTTGGTTTCATTTCAAATGCACAGGCAGATCATGCATTTAAAGTAATGAGCCAACAGCGCCATGTGACTGTTTCTGAGTTCAAAACAAAAGATTTTGCTAGCCAGGTCAAAATAGATCCTGCGCAAGTGAAAGCTTATTATGAGCTACACAAAAACAAATTAGTTGTTCCTGAGCAAGTCAAAATTGAATTTTTGTTATTGTCACCAGCTAATTTCATGAAAGAAGTCAGCGTCGACGATGCTGAAGTTAAGAAGTTTTATGATGAAAATGCAGCTAAATATCATGGCAATGAGCAAAGACGTGCAAGCCATATATTAATTGGCTTTGGTGTAAGCGCTACAGCAGCACAAAAGGACGAGGCTAAAGCTAAAGCGACAGCTTTATTGGCTGAAATTAAAAAAGATCCAAGTAAATTTGAGTCATTAGCGATTAAAAACTCACAAGATCCAGGTTCAGCTGTTAAAGGTGGTGACTTAGGTAGCTTCGGTCGCGGTGCAATGGTTAAACCATTTGAAGATGCCGCTTTTAATATGAAAGTCAATGAAGTGAGTAACTTGGTTGAATCTGAATTCGGCTACCATATTATTAAAGTGACAGAAGTGAGCGGTGGCGGTACAGATTTTGATAGCCTGAAATATCAGATTAAAGCTGATTTAATCTATCAAAAAACGCAGGCAGTTTTTGCTGAGAAATCTGAAAACTTTAGCAATATGGTTTACGAACAGTCATCAAGTTTGCAACCAGCGGCTAAAGCCTTTAATGGTCAAGTACAGACTTCAGATTGGTTAAGTCGTGAAGCTGGTGCTAAGTTTTTCAAGAATGATAAGATTATGAATCTTGTTTTCTCAAACGAAGTCTTAAAAGATCATCGCAATACTGAGGCTGTTGAAGTTTCACCTAATAATTTGGTTTCAGCGCGCTTAGTTGAATACAAAGCTTCAGCGCCACGTAGCTTTGATGAAGTTAAAGATGGTATCGAAGCTTTACTTAAGCTAGAAGCTGCTGCTAAATTGGCTTCTGCTAAAGGTGAAGCTGCACTGAAAGATTTACGTGCGGGCAAAGAAGTGGTCGGTATTGAGTGGATTCCTGAAGTGACGGTAGACCGTAAAAATGCACAAGGTTTAACAGAACTTGCTATGAACCAAGTGTTTAAAACGAACGTGAGTAAATTGCCGGCTTATTCTGGTATTGCTGACAGTAAGCAAGGCTTCTTGCTTGTTAAAGTAATTAAAGTGTCCGACATGGCACCTGCAGATGCAGAGGCTAAGAAACTAGCTAAAACTGAGCTTAATGCTGCGCTTATGAGTGAGTATCTTTCTGCTTACAAACAATCTTTGCGCGTAAAGGCCAAAGTTAAAGTAAATGAAAAGGTTTTACTAGGTAGTACGGTTAATAATCAGTAAAGACTTAGTATTTAGATTTAATCCTAGCGTTTATTTAATCCTAGGATTTATTTGATTCTATGTTTTATTTGATTCTATGTTTTATTTTAAACCTAGGATTTATTTTAATACTAGGTTTAAAAGCGCAATAAAAAAAGCACCCAGTTCAAGTTGGGTGCTTTTTTTACATCAAATTACCTGTAGTCTTCGATTGATTTATTCAATCACACCAGCAGCAGTAATATTCATACCACCATCTACATAAGTAATTTCACCTGTAATACCTGAGGCTAAATCACTACATAAGAATGCAGCAGCATTGCCTACTTCTTCTATGGTGACGTTGCGGCGTAAAGCTGCATGTTTTTCATTAAAGCCTATCATTTTGTCGAAGTCAGCAATGCCTGAAGCTGCCAAAGTTTTGATTGGGCCAGCAGAAACTGCGTTCACACGTATGCCTTTTGGGCCTAAACTTTGTGCCATATAGCGCACGTTTGCTTCTAGGCTGGCTTTCGCTAAACCCATGACATTGTAGTTAGGCATGGTGCGTTCTGCGCCTAAATAACTTAATGTTAGTAGGCTACCGTTTCTGCCTAGCATCATCGGTAAAGCGGCTTTAGCTAAGGCGGCAAAGCTGTATGAGCTAATATCATGGGCAATGCGGAAATTTTCACGCGTTACTTTTTCAAGATAGTCGCCATCTAACGCATCTTTTGGTACAAATGCCACTGAATGCACGATAGAGTCTATGCCATCCCAGTGTTTTGCAATCGCCGGGAATAGCGCGTCAATTAAGCTATCTTCGGCTACATCACAATGAAATAATAGCGTAGAGCCAAAATCAGCGGCTAATTTTGCCACGCGTTCTTGGTGCTTTTCCATTTGGTAGGTAAAAGCAAGTTCTGCACCTTCACGCTTCATGGCTGCGGCTATGCCGTAAGCGATTGAACGGTTGCTTAATAAGCCCGTAATTAATATTTTTTTACCTGCTAAAAATCCCATGACATTGTTCCTATCTATCTTTTAATCTTGATTATCAAGTTGTTAATATTAAGTTATTAATATTACGTTTCATTCCGTCTGACTTAAAACTAAGCCTAACTTAAGCTTAAATATTAAGTCTAGCGCTGGCTAGTTCTGGGGTTGTACGCATCGCGTAATCCATCACCAAGCAGATTATACCCTAACACGGTAATCAAGATGGCAAGGCCGGGAAACAGTGAAAGCCACCAAGCGAATTGTATGTATTCTTTGCCATCCGTTAGAATGTTGCCCCATGACGCTTGCGGGGCTTGCACGCCCAAGCCTAAAAAGCTTAAGCCAGATTCCACCAGCACCGCGCTGGCAATGCCGAGTATTGAGCTGACAATAATCGGCGTTAAGCTATTCGGCAATAAATGCGTAAAAATCAATCGTGAATCTTTTGCGCCCAAAGCTTGTGCAGCCAATACAAACTCGCGATTACGTAAGCTTAAAAACTCTGCGCGGACTAGCCTTGTGACGCCCATCCATGAGGTTAAGCCTATCACTATCATAATGTTCCAAATTGAAGGCGTTAAAAATGCGATGACGGCCAAAATTAGGAAAAAAGTAGGGATGGATAACATTACATCGACCACGCGCATGATAACGGTATCTACCCAGCCTCTATAAAAGCCAGCAATAGCGCCTAAAACAATGCCAATTGCGGTGGCAATACCAACAGCCACAAAGCCTACCATCAGTGAGATGCGTGAGCCGTAGAGCATGCGCGTAAATACATCGCGGCCTAAACCGTCAGTGCCCATTAAATGCTGTGCGCTAGGTGAAAGCAATATGGCTTTTACGTTGATGGCATCAGGGTCGTAGGGCGCAATGAATGGTGCAATTAAAGCCAAAAATAGTATGCCAGCAATAATGAGAAAGCCAATCAAGGCTAGCGGATTACGTAAGACTTTCTTCATTGCATTACTCCGCGTCTTACGCGTGGGTCTGCCCATGCGTAAGCAAGGTCTGCCAATAAATTGCCGATTAATGTGAGCACCGCCCCTATGGTTAAAATACCCATAATCACCGGGAAATCACGCATTAAAACGGCATCGTAAAATAATTTTCCCATGCCAGGAATGGCAAAAATACTTTCAGCAATGACGGAACCGCCGATTAAACCGGGAATACTTAAGCCGAAAATAGTAATCAGTGGTAATAATGCATTGCGTAGCGCATGACCATACACCACGCGGTTTTCATTTAAACCTTTAGCGCGTGCGGTGGTGATGTAATCTTGATGCAGTACTTCTAACATGCCGTTACGGACAAATAATGAGATGCCCGCTAGGCCTGTGAGCCCAGAAATGAACACTGGCAAGGCTAAATGTTTAAGCGTATCAATCAGGCGAGAAAACCATGGCAAGTGTTCATGCCCCATACTTTCTAAGCCTGAAATTGGCAGCCAAGAATGTTGCACGCCTGTCCAATACATAAGCATTAGCGCTAACCAAAAGCCCGGTATGGCAAAGCCTATGAATACAAATAAAGTAATGCCACGATCAGTCAATTGATTTTGTTTGAGCGCGGAAATCACGCCCAACGGTAGCGCTACACCGATGATTAATACCAAGCTCAATACATTAATCAGCAGGGTAATAGGCAGGGCTTCTTGTATCATGCCTAAGGTAATGTTGCCGTCTTTATCTTTAGTTTGCCAAAATACCGGGCGCTGATGTGATGCAAATGACGTGCCGAAATCTAAAGTGGCCATGCGTTTTACCCACAAGCCATATTGCACGATAACTGGTTTATCTAAGCTGTATAACTCACGCAATTTTTGTCTTGATTCTTCACTGGCTTTTGGATTGAAACTGGCTTCGCTGGTAGTAATGTCCCCGGGCGCTAAATGCATGATGAAAAATGAAATTAAACTGATGCCTATGACCAAAGGAATCATCCAAAAAAAACGTTTCAGTAAGTATTTAAGCATGGGTTTGATTGTACTTATTTAGTTTTATTAAGTAGCCGCTTGTAAAAATAAGTCATGGCTAATGTTCACTTATTTCACTACGAGCATAGGCACTGGGGATATTCCATTCGTAAGTATTATGACCAATGCCTGCTGGCGGCGCTGGGTCGCTAATGCCTCTCACACGTTTATGAATAGCCGATAAGCCATAACCTGCGGATAAAAATACAATAGGGCTGTCTTCTAGCAATATTTTGGAAAACTCATGGTAAATAGTCATGCGTTTTTCTGGATTTAATTCTAGTCTGCCAGCTTCTAAAAGCTTGTCTACACGTGGATTGCTATAGCTAATAAAGTTAAATTGGCCAGGCGCTTGCTGGCTAGAATGCCAAATGCTGTATTGATCAGGGTCTAGCGATAAACTCCAGCCTAATACCACCACATCAAATTCTTTAGGTTTAATGAAGCGGCCTAGAAAGCTGGCCCATTCTAAAACGCGAATATTGGCATTAATACCCACGTCTTTAAGGCGGCGTTGTATTAAAACGCCAGTCATTTCGCGTTCTTTATTTTGATTCGTCAAAATTTCAAAACTAAACGGCTTGCCATCTTTATCTATAAAACCATCGCCATCATGGTCTTCATAACCAGCGGCTTTTAGTAAGGCTTTCGCTTTATTGGGGTCGTAAGGGTAGGGCTTTAATGCAGCATTACTCCAGCGTGTGCCCGGTTTATAAGGCGAGGCAACCGGTTCGCCTAAGCCTAATAACACACCATCTATAATTTCTTGTTTATTAATTGCGTAATTAATCGCTTGCCGAACGCGAATATCATCAAATGGCTTGCGCTTAAGGTTGAAACCTAAGTAGGTGTAACTATTGCCTAATTCTTTATACAGGGCAATATTCTTATTGAGATCTGGTCTAGCAGGGAAGATTCTAGCGTATTGAATTGGGTTAAGGCCCATAGAATCAATGTTATCAGCGCTAAGCTCTAAAAACTGCGCCGCTTTATCTGGGATGATGCGTGACAACAAATTGTCGATTTTCGCTTGGCCTTGGGTGGCACTCTCATTTCGGGTGAGTTTTAAATATTGGCCATTTTTCCAGCTATCCAGTTTGTAATAATGGCTTCCGACAGGATGGCGCGCAAAAGCCGTGGTATTAATATCCTGATCTTTTAACAAATGTTTAGGCAAAATATGTAATCCTGCCCAAGTGTCTAGTGCTGGCGCATAAGGCGCGGCATAAGTCACGCGAAAAGTATTCGCATCAGGCGCTTCCGCTTTGGTGACTAATTTGAAATCAGAGCCATATGGCGTACGGGTTTTTTCATCGGTGACTTTTTGCCAAGTAAATAACACATCATCACTAGTTAAAGCTTGGTTATCCGCCCATTTAAGATTAGGTTTTAAATGAAAAGTAATGGTTTTTTGATCGCTAGAAACTTCCCAAGACTGCGCCAATTCACCAGTTAAATCTAGGTTTTTATCGTACTTAAGCAAGCTGTTGAAAATATTGCTGGCAATGGCCGAAGCGGCCGATTCACCAGCAATCATGGCGATTAAACCGCTAGGTTCGCCTGTCATTGCGTCAATCAGCGTGCCGCCATTACTGGCTGGATAATTTTTGCTGTAATCAATGTTATTAACCGCTTGATTGCTTGATGAATCACCACATGCTGAAATAAATAAAGAAATTAACGTAATTAACGCAATATTTTTTAAGTTATATTGATGTAGTTTATTCAGCATTATTGATTTCTTTTAAAAACTCATTTGTGATGTTTATGCTTAACGGTGGATGATTTAGTGCTTGTTTTAGTTTTTACGCGACTTGTTTTAGACGCTGACTTTGAAGCTTTAGCTTTTGAGCTTCTGCCACTATCACTCTGTTTTGCCTGACGCTTAGTTGCTTTTTCATCTTCTTTTGCCGTGGATATCGTTAATAGTTGGCCAGCTTTCACTCGATTATTTTTCAATGAATTTGCAGTCATAATTTGTTTAACACTCATACCATAATGTTTGGCAATGGCTTGCATGTTCTCGCCTTTTTTTACTTTGTGTGTGACGCTACTTTGTCGCGCAGGTTCAATTTCAGCTTTATTTTTTTCGGTAGCGCTTGATGCGTTGTTATTCTCAGTGCTGGATAAATCTATATTGTCTGAGTCTTGTTTAGCCCCTAAATTGGCCGTTGAATTATTGTTAGGTTCAACCGCTACTTCAGCTACGCTGTCTTTAGATATCTTTCCACTAGACGCATTAAAGTCTGTTGTATTGCCATTAGGCACCAAAATGGTAGAAGCGTTTTTAATTTTATTTTGAGCTGGCAAATTGTTCACATTGCGCAATTTAGCCAATTGAATGCCAAATTTAGATGCGATACCTTCTAGTCGTTCGCCGCGTTTAGCCAAATATGTTTGCCAACTTACCAATGGCTTGTCATACGTTGCCAAGTTATTTCTAAAGGTTTGTGCCGATAAAATTGGAAGTAGCAGTTCATGCTTATCGCCACTACTGGTGATGACGGGTCTTTTGTAGCTAGGGTTGAGCGCGAGAAATTCATCATCACTGATTTCTGCAAGCTTTGCCGCTAAATGCGCATCAATTTGTACCGGTGCCGAAACTTTAGCGAAATAGGGTGTGTTAGCGATGGTTTGAATTTTAAGGCCATAATCACCAGGGTTGGTCATTAGGTTCTTAATCGCCTGCAATTTTGGCACGTAATTTTTAGTTTCAACCGGCAAATTCAAACTTTCAAAGTCTGTAGGTAAGCCTAGTTTTTTATTGCGTTCAATAGCGCGACCCACGGTGCCTTCGCCAGCGTTGTAGGCTGCCAATGCTAAATCCCATGCGCCAAACATTGTGTAAAGTTTCTGTAAATAGGTGAGTGCGGCATCGGTTGCAAACATAATGTTGCGCCTGTTATCTACCCACCAGTTTTGTTTTAAGCCGAAATGCTTGCCTGTAGAAGGAATGAATTGCCAAATGCCAGACGCGCTTCCGCTAGAATACGCTTGTGGATTGTAGGCGCTTTCTATCATAGGCAGTAATGCGATTTCTGTTGGCATGCCACGCTTTTCTACTTCTTCAACAATGTGAAATAAGTACTTTTGGCTACGCTCCACCATACGCTTAATATAATCTGGGCGAGATCTGTACCAATCTTCGTGCTTTGCTACTAAAGGAGAGGTAGACTCAGCCATGTCATAACCATCTTTAATGCGCTGCCATAAATCGTCGTTACCTAGCGTAATGACATCTTGCTGGTCATGCGCATCGGCATGGGGTTGACTCTCTAATGTGTAAGATAAGCGGCCTTGAGTAGACTTTGCTGTGCCTGGAGTTTCATTACTGAGGTCCTTGTAACTTAAATCTTTGTTACTAAAGTCTTTGTTAGTAAAGTCTCTTGGCGTTGATTTTGATGAATCATCAGGACTAACGGTAATTTCTACGCCTGTTACATTAGATTCAGCAATGGCTAGCTTGCAATTAAGCGAGGCAATTGAAACTGTAG
>CANFZA010000042.1 GCA_947451235.1 Methylophilaceae bacterium
AACAACGGACACTTTAGCGTTCCCTTTCGCTTGCTCACGGGCATCCTCAAAAAACTGTTCGCAAGGCTCAACCACCGTGAATGAATCAAAACTAGCGTAATGATTAAAAAAAGGATCAAGCCCGCAGCCGATTTCTAAAATAGATTGAGGGCGATAGGATGATACAGTCTCCAGAATTTTACGTTTGCGGTAGCGGGCTTGAGTCTCTTCAAATGGAAGCGCTGCATAGCTTTTCTGATAATTATTAAGATCGCGCATGAAATTATTTTTCCCAAACAAATGAAAGTTTAAGTGATTCTGAAAAGCCCAAATTGCGTTTAAACCTGATAAGACCTAGGTTGGGCTCACTTGATAACGTTGAGGTACCCACATCAAGCAATTTAAAGTTTTGATGCTGACAAAAGATATAAATATTAGCCGCCAATAAGGCAATTGGGCTATAGGATTCAGCGCCAGCAACATCGCCCCAATAAAAAACATAAAGGATTGATTCTGTGAGCGCGATACAAACAGCAGCTGCCAGCATCACCGATTTACTTTCATCTTGATATACCGCAAAAAAATGCATTTTATCTGGGAAAGTTTCAACCATTTGATTGAGTTGCTCCAAGGTCATGCTTAGAGGAAATCCACGCCTAGCTCTATTTTCTTTAATAACACTATAGACGCGAGCATAACTTGTGATATCAACAGATTCGGCGAGTAATCCATCCCTCAAACATTTACGAACACGCTTATCGTTACCATAATCAATGCGGTCAGTAAAAGGTCGCTCGTCTACCACCATCTCATAATTTAACTCATGACCTGATAGCTTGAATTGATGCCTCAGTAATACATTAGTCATCACGGAAGCGTGTGCTGAATCGTGACTAAAAGGTGGGCATTTGATGGAGATAGATTGAGCACCAAGTGAGATTAAATAAGCCTTAATATCACTTAAAAACTGTTCAAGTAAGGCTAAATCAAGCGATTGATTGAGTACAATCCCACCAAAAGTGCCACGTTTAGGGCTAGCAAAGGCACACTCACCATCTTTGTAAAACGCAATAGTGGCATACACTTTACCGCTAGAAATTCTAACCAATTGAAAATAAAAGTCATCAACAGTTGCATGCAACTTGAAATATCTATCCTCATTAAAAAGATTGCTATGTTCGTGTGGTCTAAAATAATTTATATCAATTTGATATAAATCGTTCATTGGCAATGTAGCTTTATTCAACATAGAGTTATTCAACAAAGTGATATTCAACAAAGCGATATTCGATAGTCATAATCAACTCTTAATAATCATCCGCGAGAATAATAATCTTTAATGACTGCTATCACGGCCTCAACGTCCTGCATACTCATCTGCGGCCCCACAGGCAAGCTTAGTAACTCGTTCGCGTAACGCTCTGCGATAGGAAGACTACCTTGCTTTAAACCTAAATCATGGTAAGCGACCTGACGATGCGGTGGCACTGGGTAATGTATCATTGTTTGTATGCCGGCCTTGGTTATGTGAGCTTGCAGTAAGTCTCGCTCTGGCGTAGTAATTACAAACAAATGCCATGCAGAGATTGCCCAATCAGGGATTTGTGGCAAAACCAATGGTAAATCGGCCAGCGCCTGACTGTAGCGTTGTGCAATTTTTTGGCGACGCATATTCCATGCATCTAAATATTTAAGCTTAACGTCCAGTACCGCGGCTTGAATAGGATCTAAGCGGCTATTGATTCCTCGCTCTTCATTAAAGTATTTTACTGAAGAGCCATAGTTACCTAACTTACGGATCCGATTAGCGATATCAGTGTTGTTTGTAGTAACCGCACCGGCATCACCCAATGCACCTAGATTTTTACCTGGGTAGAAACTCCATGCCACAACATCGCCATGCTGCCCGATAGGTTCACCTCGCACTTTTGCACCATGTGCTTGTGCGCCATCTTCAATGACAACCAAACCATACTTTTTAGCTAGCAGGCAAATAGCATGCATATCGGCAGGTACACCATAAAGATGTACAGGCAATAGCGCTTTAGTGCGCGGGGTAATAAAAGCTTCGGCGCTAACTGCATCCAAATTAAAATTGCCAGAAACTGGCTCGACTGGTACCGGTATAGCCCCAACTGCACTTATAGCAAGCCAAGTCGCAATATAAGTGTGTGAAGGTACAATTACCTCATCCCCACAGCCTATATCCAATGCTCGTAAAGCTAGAACCAATGCATCTAAACCGCTAGCAACACCCACGCAATGTTTAGCTTGAGTATACTCAGCAAAATTATGTTCAAAAGTTTCGACTTCCGATCCACCAATATACCAACCAGAACGGCTAGCGCGCAAAACGGCAACATCCAGTTCAGTCTCTAGCTCTTTGTAAGATTCTTTTAAATCTAAAAAATTAATCATTTTCAAATTCGCATCAGCCTAACTGATCTCCGATAGGTGGCTTTATAAGATATCTTTCAGCGCTTTCTACAATCACGGCATCAATTTTGTTTTTAATGACATAACTAAAGTCGACTGTGTTTGACCAAATAAAATGTACTTCTTTGAAGAAAGTAGCAAATAAATCAGAAAACCCAGCATCGTAAGCATAGCTGTCACCAAATATGGCGATGGATTCTGAATATATGGAATTATCATTAGTGATTATAAAGTGCGCCCCTAAGTGCTTGCCTGTTATCTCATAACGCTCATTGTTATATTGATATTGTCTAGATTGATTTATAAGATAAGCCTCTTCAAAACATTCCTTAGAAGCATATTTCAATAACAAATCATGTCTACATTTCTTTTTTTCAACTTGCACAGAATCAAAATCAAATACACGTTCGGGCCATATTATTTGCATCAGACTTTCAAAAACCAGCCAAACACCACTCAGACTGGCATGACTATTCCCTCTATAATAAATTTGAGCATTTGCTGCCTCTTGCTTAAGTTTTTCAGCTGGATACAAAAAATTTTCTAATAAATGTTTACTTAATACCACAGCTGGCCTTTGATCGGAAATCAATGATTCCCCCCAGCGCTTAAGTGGTAAAACAGACTGTTTCTCAGGAAAAATTACCTGTGCAAACTTAACATTCAATGACCTAGCGATAGTCAACCTACTTTCATGAATGGTTATCCATTGCAATAACTGCACTTCATCTAATGTTGCATGACCTATTACTTGGCTTTCCCATCCATTGGTACCCTCTTTTATAAACATCCATCCAGACAAACCTGCGATGGCTGCGTTGTCCTTAGATTCGGTTTCATAAGGTATGGCATACTCGCCAATAAATCTCATATAGTTCAGATTTGAGACATATGTCTCAGCGTTAAGAAACTCTAGGTATTTCACTCTTTAACCCATCTTGCCCGCATAAAGTCATCATAATTTCTATGATAGTCATCTTCAGTATATTTATTAGAAGCTAAGACCATTAGTACTGAACCTGATGAAAAATTATCGATCTCACGCCAAATCATCGGACAGATATATAAGCCGTAATAGGATCTTGCTAAATGAAATTTCTTTTTATTTTTACCATCATCCAAGGTAACATCAAAGCTACCCGACATAGAAATAATCAGCTCATGCGAGTCCTTATGTGCATGTCCGCCTCGATCGCTACCACCTGGTACATCGTAAATATAAAAGATCCGCTCAATAGCAAATGGAATTTGATTATTACTTTCCACGAAGGAAAGATTACCTCTAGGATCTTTATGTTGCGGCAATTCAATAATTCTACAATCGTCAAGAGACATCACTTACTCCAAATCCAAAGTTAATCGTTTCATTAAGTATATATATTTAAAATAGCGTAAATTTCATTAGCGACTTAATTCAGAAATGACCTTAATAAAGTTTTCTTTGGCATAATTTTCCAAATAAAATTGCCTAGATTCAGCCGATCTTGCAGCATGATTGACCATGATTGCTGCTAAGCCAGCTTTTAAGTCTGATATAGCTGACCAATGGATTGTCGATGCATTACAACTTGCCACATTAAGATATTTTGGCGCATCAATATCTTTATAGATGAGCAAAGGATAAGAGGCACCTTGAGCTTCAATCTCAGATTTTCCACCACGCTTCGGTGCAGATCCTATAAATACGTGTGCATCAATCTCAAGCAAGCTTTTCCAAAGGGATGGCACGGTTCCCATATATACGAATGACTCTGGCTTAAGGCCAGCATCTATTAATTGCTCATTAATAAGTTCAAGATATTCTGTTGGTATATCACCAAAGTGATAATGCTTGCCTCGACAAGTGCTCAGGGTCGCTACAATGATGTTAGGCAAACTTAACTCACCGAACATCATAAACTTTCCAAAAGACCCAGCGGTCACTGTAGAAAAGCTTTCTATAGGGTAATTAAATTTTTTTGCACCGCAATCACTAGCCGCAGTGGGAAGTAAAATAACCTCTTTTTTTAAGTCCTCTGCACACAGCTCTGCTATACCTCTAAATAAATCCACATGCTGAAAATGTTCAACTGTGTTTCCTAGCGCAGGGTTATGGTCAGCATGGTGAACAAAGTAAAAATGACTGTCTAAGTTTTTCTGGCATCCGGCAATAGCTACAACATCATCGTGATGTGAGACCAAAAATACATTCTTTGCGTATCCATTAATAAATGCGGACAACCTAGTTGACTTATCTAGATAGGATTCATTTGGCAATATAAATACCGGGCACTTTACTAAAGTTGAAGATACTTTTTCAAAAAGGTTTTGTTGTGCAAAGCGATTATAGATATCAGTAATAATCAAAATTGGATTTTCTACAGACTCTAAAATCTCATTAATTACTTTAGTGTGCCCGCCGAAATCATAAATTTCTGAAGCAATGACTATATTTGCCATTTTGGTATTTCTTGGTATTACATTGCTTATGCCAAGGTCAATATTCTCTAAAACACCATCAAAATAGGGCGTGAAAATTTTAGTGCCTATAAGCTCTGTTTGAAGTTTTATACCTAATATTGATTTAAAAATTAACTCAAGAATCTCATTCTGATGATTACCAGCATTAAGAGTATTAATAGTTTTCTCAAATGCAGCGAGATTTAAATGTGGAGAAATATTTTTACGAAAACTAATTTTTTTGTTATTTTTATCTGAAAAATTGTTTTGTTTTACTTTAGCTGATAACGCTTTATTGATATTATTTTCATTTAATGAAGCATTAATCTCATCTATATTTTCGGTTAAAACTTGACCCAGCAACTGTAAAATTGAATCATTTGAGATGAGTTGAGAAATGGAGGTATTTCTATTAACACTTAACTCCATCGCCTTAACAAATTCCGCGGCCATTAATTGTGCTGTTTCACTACGCAACCCATAATTTCGTCCTAATTCTAAAGCATCTGCTGCAGTATCTGTAGCACCAGACTGCATGAGCGCATCAATATAGGTCACCCAATATTGCTCATTCTCTGGCTTGGCCTGTACTGCAATCTCCAGCCTTGGTAGTGCCACTAACGCACCATTCATATTAGCTTCTATCACGCCCAAATTATGGTTTGCCTCGGCATGGCGTGGCTGAATATTTACAATTTCCAGATACAGATTTTTTGCCTGCTCTATTTCACCCACATTTTGATGCGTTAAAGCCATTTGCAATACGTCATTCATTGCCATTTGCAACTCTTGCGTCTGCGTAATTTCATCTTCAGAATAGATCATTTTATTATTCGCCGAAGGCGCTTCCCATTTATTAAGGTAGAGCTTGTATTTATTCATCCAATGCTGGCTGCCAAATGCACCTGCACTTTGATGCGTTAATTTGATTTGCCAAGTACCTAACTTTAAGCCGGCTTGCCTTGCGCTACGGCAAAAATCCATATCATAAAAATGGAAATCAAATTGTGGGTCAAACTGTACGTTTTTCTGTACTAAGCTGTTTTTTTTGCAGGCAAGAAAAACGCCATCTAAAAGCTCACACTCGGCTGGTACTTTGCCAAAAACCGTTTGTTTACTAAACGCATTTTTTCCGTGAGCAATGCAACCACTTAGGTTAGATTTATCGTCCCAAGTAAATTTAGCATCAACAAATGCCCATGCCGGCTGAAAAGCCACCCTGCGCAAATTACCGGCAACGCCAATCACATCGTAGTGCTCTAACCCCTCAATCACGGTGTCCACAAAATTAGCTTCATCCACCCACACATCATCATGAATGAAAATTAGAACGGCCTGCTCATCAGCCTGCTCTATACATGCATTGAATATTTCAGATAATCCACGACTGTTATTAAAGGCGACACTAACGGACAATCTGGCATCTTGTTTAAGATGCCTTTTAAGTGAAAGTCCAAGCGCAGATTTAGCCCAAAAATCATCTTCAGATAATTTCGTCGCACTAATAATTTCAACCTTAATGCCTGTCCTTAAATCTGATTTTTCATCAGTAACTTTGGTTAATGCTGATATCTTTTTGGCTTTGATAGTTGTAGCCTCGGTACTTTGGCTTTGGCTTGCATCCCAAATCTCCCAAAGTAACTGCTCCATATTTTTGGCGAAACGAGTCGCATCAAACAAAGGTGAAACTAATACTTGCGCCCTTAAACCAGCCCTAAGCTTTGAAAGCTTGACGAGATCACTACAAAATAATAATGATTTATCTAAATATTCTGCCTTAGTTTTTGCAACCCAATCACCTAGGCCAGCAGCTGTTAGCAGGCTAGCACCTTGCCGCGAAATAAGCGTGTTTCCAGCCAAAGTTAAGGTTGGCACGCCCATCCATAAGGCCTCACAGGTGGTGGTGCCACCGGGAAATGGGAAGGTGTCCAAAATAACATCCACTTTATTATGGGCGGCTAAATACTCTTCTCGCTCGGCAGAGGCTAATAAAATAATATTTTTGGCTGGTACGCCACGCTGAACCAAGCGATTGGTGAGCGAATCTGCTACTGAGGTGTCTTTAAAGGATTTACATTGCCAGCGGAATTTTGCATTAGGGCTAGCGGTAATAACTTCTGCCCATAAATCCAGCACTTCGTCTGACACTTTAGCCATATTCTGGAAACAGCCAAAAGTAATATAGCCATTAATCAGCGCTGGTAATGATGCAATCTCAATTGCGGCGGTTGGCGCAGTGAAGCACAAGCGTGTATCCGGTAAATATTTTATTTTTTCAACAAACTGAGCTTGATTTTCAGTGGGAACGCCCACTTCATCAGCAATAAAATAATCCATTTCAGCCAAGCCAGTGGTCGCAAAATAACCTAGCCAACTTACTTGTAGAGGTGCGGGTTTCCAAGCAAATATTGGCAAGCGATTGCCAGAGCTATGGCCAGATAAATCTAACAACACATGCAAACCATCATGATGAATAAGTGTTGCGGCCACTTCATCATTGAGTCCAGCTAATGATTTCCATCCCGAACAATGCGACTTAAGGCGTGCTGTCATGGCATCATCGTGATTAGTTGTTTGATAGGCAAAAAATTCCACGCGTGCTGGGTCAGTATGCTGGAGTAAATTCTCCAAAAAGAAGGCTACCGCATGCTGGCGAAGATCGCCCGAAACAAAGCCCACGCGCAAACGTTTGGCTGGGACTTTATGTTGCCATGAGGTGAATGGTCTTTCGACGTTTGAAGCCACGACATATCCATACTCAAGCGCTGTATCTACACATTCTTTAACGCTGTGATTAGCCAAATAATTCATTGAGAACAATAAGTTATTTTGCGCGAACATGTTTCCAGGCTCAATTTTTAACGCGTTTACACAGGTAGCTTCAGCATCTTCAACGCGTCCCTGCGCTAAGTAATTAACACACAGATTAACGTGAGCATTAATAAATTCAGGCGCCAATGCTAGCGCTTTTTTTAGGTAAACCTCTGCTCTAGTAAGCTGGCAAAGTGTATTTAACGTAATGCTAAAATTACTCAATACAATAATATTGTCCGGTGCTAACTTAAGCGCCTGTTCGAAAGCCACTTCGGCATCTGCAAATAAGCCCATCGCATCAAGCGCAAGACCTAAATTATCATAGGCATCCACATAATCAGGTTTAAGTAGTAAGGCATTTTTGCTAGAAGTCACAGAATCTGCAAAGCGGCCTTGCACTCTAAAAAGTACGGACAAATTATTATGGGCAACGGCTAGTAAAGGATCGTATTTGAGTGCGGTCAGATAACAAGACTCGGACTCAGCAAAGCGCCCAAGATCTTTAAGCAAAAGGCCGAGATTGTTATACGCTGATGAATATTCTGGTCGTAACGCAATAATGGCTCTGTAGCAACGTTCTGCGTCCACTAAATTGCCTAGTTCTTTTAACACCACGCCCAAGTTATTATGCGCTTCGGCGTGATCAGGGCTAAGGCTCAGCGCTTTTCGATAACAGGCTTCAGCTTTCTCTAGTTGACCTGATGCTTTAAAGCTTGCGCCCAAATTGACATGTGCCGCAGTAAAGTCAGGCTGTTTTTTTAAGCAAATTTGAAAATAATCAATCGCGTCAGAAAAGCGCCCTTGCTCATAGAGCATAAGCGCTAAATTAAAATGCATCTGCGCATTATCTGGGCTGATTTTTAACGCAGTTTTATAGCAAGCCTCAGCTTCGGCAAATAATCCTTGGTCTTTAAAAACACTGCCGAGGTTGTAATGTGCCTGTGCAAAACGTGGATTGATTTTGATTGCCGCTTGGTAACTACTGGCAGCTTCCTGCAACTGATTTTTGTCATAATAACAATTAGCAAGATTGTAGTGAGCTTCACTGTCATTAGGCAAAAGCGCTGCAGCCATTTGCAATGCCTCAAAAGCCTGAGCAACCAAGCCCTGCTGCTGGCGTATTGCGCCTAGCACTTTCCAGCCAAAGCCATCCTGCGGAAATTGTTGTGTAATTTTGCTGGCTAATTTTTCACTTTCAAGTAAACGCCCCTTATTAAACATCGCGGTAAGGCTGTTCACTTGCGCAAGTGTAGGTTTAGCTATTTTCTTAGCTTCATTAGTAGCAGCTTTAGGCTGGGTCTTACTGCTATTTTCTGGAGTAATCATTACTTAACCTTTTTATCTTGCATTTCGCAAAGACTCATAAATGCACGGGTCTTATTACATTTTTTAGTAACGACACGTTTTATCAAAAAATACTTGTCGTAATGATGTAATTATTAAAAAAAAAGCCGGCGCGAGATGCTTGAAACAGAGGGATAAAAGTAAGTTAAATTAATTTATATCATTAATTAAGAAGTAATAGCTTAGAAAACTGACTTTTTGGCACTAGATTTAGTGCGTATTTTTGAGAATTTAGGATTGAGACCTAGCTTTAGAATGCTGAATTTTACAGACTACATTGTCAGCAAAAAGCTAAGATTACTTTTGAAGTTTTGGGATTAAACGATTTAATCTACGAGATTATTCTTGATAGCGTAATGCGTAAGATCTGCGTTGTGGCGTAGCTGCATTTTCTCTAACATGCGCGTGCGGTACATACTGATGGTTTTCACTGAAAGGGATAATTTGTCAGCAATTTCGCCGACAGAAAAGCCTGAAGCAATCATGGTAAGCGTTTGAAACTCACGATCAGAAAGCGTTTCATGCAGCGCTTTTTCATTTTCCATACCAACTTGATTCGCTAATATTTCAGCCACTTCTGGCGTAATATACTTTTTACCTTTAGCCACAGCGCGAATCGCATTGACCAATTCTGACGAAGCGCTTTGTTTACACAAATAGCCAGCGGCTCCAGATTTAAGTGACCTTACCGCGTACTGGTCTTCTTTATACATTGAGAGCATGAGTACGGCAATTTGAGCATTTTCGTGCTTAATATATTTTAATGCATCCATACCGCTACGGTCAGGCAAGGCAATATCTAGCAACAACACGTCTGCATTAGGCATACAACCAAGCTTAATAGCCTCGGCAGCATTTTGCGCTTCTGCTACCACGACAATATCGTCAGTTTCAGCCAATATTTGCTTAAGGCCTGCGCGCAAAATCGCGTGGTCATCGGCAATAATTACTCTGATTTTCTTATCTTTTGCCATACGCATTAGCGGCTAAAACAACATTGTCGGTAGCAATAAAGCATGACAATTTTGAATGGTGTTGTGATTAGAGTTTTGCTAGGTATAAAGCACATAATCTGGCTAACTGTATTTTGAACAAAATCCATATTAAGCTTTAAATTCGCAAGATGTAGGTAAGTGACTGTTTAGTATGTAAATTAAATAATAAGCACCATGATGGATTGGTGCCATTAATATTACATTTGTGTATTCTACAGTGAAATGAAGATATTGTTAAAATAGCTAGAATCAGCATGATTTTTCCAACTAAATAACTGAATACTTACGTAACGCTCAACGCAAATACTTTCAATAATAATCACTCACTAACAATGACTAAATTACACCAAATCAAGCCTCTGACTCTATGGGCAACCTAATTGTGATGACAGTGCCTTTTTGACCATATTTACTTGCTTTAGAAATATTAAAACTACCATGCAACGCCGCCACGCGCTCTTGCATACCGCGCAAACCAAATGAATTAACTTTAAGTTTGTCACTAGGTTTAATACCTAGTCCATTATCACTAATCCTCATCACAATTTCATGTTCACTAGCATTCAGATCAACGCTCACACTAGTCGCTTTTGCATGCTTCGAAATATTAGACATAGACTCTTGGCAAATACGAAACAAGGTAATGGCTTGAGCCGATGAAACCTGAATTTCTGACTGATTGCAGGTAAATTCACAGGCAATATCTAGCTGCTTTTCAAATTCTTTAGATTGCCAGTCTAGCGCCGCCACAATACCTAAATCTAATATATTGGGCCTTAAGTCACTCGATATTTTATGCACTGCCTCAAAAGTGCTGTCAACGATGCTTTCTAAACCTTGGGCATGCGCTAGAGAAATGGCCTTACCTTCTTTTATCCGATTAATAATGGATGAAAGGCCAATTTTGATAGCGGTTAAATTGCCGCCTAAATCATCATGAATTTCACGCGCGATTCGGCTACGCTCATGCTCTTTTACATGATCCATGTGCGCGGTTAGCTCGGCGAGATCACGGCGAGATTGTTCAATATCATGCTTTTCTGTTTTACTTTGCGTGATATTAATCATAATGCCCTCCCACTGAATCAGACCATTACTGAGCACTCTAGGAAAGGATCGTAAATTGATCCATTTAGTATCTTGCCAACCATCAATCCAAACTCTGCCCTCCCAATCCAACATACTGAGTTCAAGGGTAGACAATTCAAGACGTTTTCGTAGCGAGCCTCGATCTCGGCTATTCATTAAAGCGTAAAACAATTTAGGATGTGCTTTTAGCTCTTCTGCCGTTATCCCAAGAAGCGCCTGACATCCATCACTTAGAAAAATAAAATTAATTTCACCCGCTTGATCAAGCTGAAACTGAAACACCAAGCCAGGCGTATTAGAAACCATCACCTGAAAGCGTTCTTCACTTTCAGTTAATTTTTGCTCAAACTCAGTCCTACAAGTTAAGCATGCAGCAGCAGATATTGGTGAATAGTTATTTTTGATGATCAACATAAACTCTTGTTGGTAAGAAATCATCGTCATCACGCGCAATTGGTTGTGGCTAGTATTGCCAATCGTCGGGAGACCGTCTTGTAATAGCCGAATAAAAGAAGTGTGATGAGGATGCTCATCAAGATGAAGTTGTAATGCTTTCTGACTGATACCTAATAGGCTGTCTAAACTTTGCTGCTTTAAGTCTTCTAAATCGAAACCAGTGTTTTTCAACACATTTTGGCCTGCATACGCTAGCGTTAAAGCGTTAGCGTCTACCAAATAGACTTCGTCGGTGACTCCAAGCATCATGGCATCTAGCAATAACCAACTTTCAGGTAGGGCGAGCAATTTAGCAACCTTAATTTAATGAGAAGAAATCATATCAATAATAATCTGGTTTATTGGGCTAACTATTTTCAATGCCAGGCATTTTCAATTGTAAGTATTTAATGGCAAGTATTTTAAATACCAAAGCACCAAAGACAGAAAGTAAAGCACCCAACGATAAAACCATTGCAAAAAAACCATTGCAAATTATATGCCGATAATTACGCGCAATCAGTATTAACTTTTACAGGTTCAAACTGATACTTAATCCATGCTTAACTTTTTAGCATTGACTAAATCCACTTCTGTCATCACGCGATTTTTTCCTGCTTTTTTAGCAAGATACATGGCTTGATCGGCTCTATTCAAAACTGCCGTCTGCTCTTCACCTGCGGCAAACAATGAAACACCGGCACTAAAGGTAATCAATAGTCGCTCACTATTTCCTAGAAAAAATTGTTTAGTTAATAAGCGTTGTAAACGCGTAATAATCTCAACGGCTTGCTCTAGGTTGGTTTCAGGTAACAATATCACAAACTCTTCACCACCAAAACGCGACACGATATCGGTAGGTCTAACGGTTTCTTTAATCACTTTAACCAAGTGCTGCAAGGCGGTATCACCTACGTGATGCCCGTAAGTATCATTCAAACTTTTAAAATTATCAATATCCAGCAAAGCCACACTTAATTCGACCCCACCGCGCTGTGCTCGTGCAATTTCGCGCATCATTGCCTCATCAAGGCCACGTCGATTAAGCACGCCGGTCAACTGATCTATTGAAACTTTTTCACTCAACTGAGACAACTCTTGCTGCAGCTTTATAATTTTCTCTTGCGCAATCTCTACCTGCGCACGTTGCACTAACAAAACTTCACGAGACCGCACAATGTCAGTTTGCATCACACCGGTGTCTTTCATCAAGCTTTCAAGTAGCAAGTTTATTTGTGCGATATCTTCAGTATTAGATAATTGCTCCGCATAAACGCCCACTTTTTCTTGATAAGTATCAGTGGAGTCAGACATGTGCGCCAATCTATCAACAAACGTTGCCACCATGGTTTTAAAAGCGCCTTTTGCATCACTCAAGCTATGTTTAAGCATGCCCTGCTTAAAAATCACTTCTTTCAAACTTTTTTCAGCATCCTGAATTAGCGACCGTTCAAGTGGGCTTGAAATAATAGTTTGCACGACTGTAATTTGTCCGCGCAACCATTGGTCATCTGCAACTAATTCACTAATATTATCAATCAATAATTTTAGCAAGCGCAACAAATCTTGCTTCATGCCATCTTCATTAGCACCTATCAATTCAACACGCACTAAAAGTGCCCGAAACTTTTTGGTTAGCAACTGCCAATCTTTGAGTTCTAAGGCTTTCTCTGCTAAATTAGAAAGTTGCTGCGCCTCATCTTTCAGCTTAGGATAACCGTCTAATCGTGGAATCAATCCATGGCTAAGTGATTGCTTCAAAACATCCTGCAAAGCGTAAAAGCTCTCGCGCAATTGGCCTTGTTCTAAAGACCTAACGCCTGAAACTGAAGTAGCTAAAATTGAAGTGCCAATATCAGCACCGGCTGAGGATTTAGCCATGGCGGGTTCGTTAGTTTTTTGCTTTGAATTAAGCGTTTCAGACGAATGATTATAGGTGAGATTTACGGATTGACCTTGCGTGACCTCCCCGCTTGCCAATGTCTCAACATCAATCTCTGCAATTTTATTTAAAGTCTTTTCATTAGTACCATATTGCTTCCAACCGCTGACTACCGCCTGAATCTTGTGCGCCAGCATAGGGTCATTACCAAAATTAATGAGTACGCGCTCTAAAGCCTCTTTTTTACGTGGTAGGTCTAAACCAATTTGCTTGGCATCCCACCCTTGTAAAAGACCACGGATGGCATCAGGCCACTGCTTTGAAACTGCAACACCTGCATCCATGCCTTCGTTAAGCAAGCCTGGCAATGCTGTCCAATCATGTTGTTTTAGTAACTTTTCCCAACGACTAACCCATTTACTTTGCTCTGTCGTTTCACGTGGCAAATTTTTAAGCGCTTTACTTAAGGCGTTATCCAGCGTTTCTTTTATTGGCGTGCCAGCTATTTCATTATAAATAAGCTGATAATTATCTGGCGTAGGATCAACGCGCCTGACGCCCATCTGCTTAAAAGTTTCTCGGGCAATTTCTAAGGGAGCAAGGGCAACTTTACTTGGCTTATTATTAGTCATAGTTTGCTGTTTTTTTCGTGCTAATTATCATGGTTGCTGTTCGGCATGGCTTGCCCTTTACAAATGTCCCTAATAATTAGATTTGCGATCATCCAATACTGATATCTAATGCATTGTGCCGATTTAAATAAAAATCAAATGCTAATCAAACGATGCTTTTATCGCTCTATTTGTTCAAATACTACACTCACGTTTATTGATAAAGCTTCGGCTATTGGTGCCGATAGATCAAAGCCACATAAACCATCATTGTTAAAAAAAACAATTTGCAGTGGTGGCTAATCGGCGAAAGTATTGTAAAATTGCATTTGGCGGGCCTCCCCGCATTGTGAAGTAGCCAACCTGGTCAGATGCGGAAGCAAGCAGCCACAACTATTAAGCAAGTGCCGGGGTAAGGGCTCGCCTCTTTATTTGCGCAATTAGTAATGCGAGCCAAATGCGTTATGCCACATGAGTGATAAGGTCCTATGAGCTATCAGGTACTGGCCCGTAAATGGCGCCCAAAATCTTTCGAAACCTTGGTCGGACAAGACCATGTAGTGCGCGCACTCACTAATGCCCTTGAACAAAATCGCTTACATCATGCCTATCTATTTACCGGTACACGCGGCGTAGGCAAAACCACACTAGCACGTATTTTAGCCAAATCACTCAACTGCGAAACAGGCATTAGCGCCAGCCCTTGCGGGGTTTGTACTACTTGCATGGAAATCGATAAAGGTCGCTTTATTGATCTAATTGAAGTGGATGCGGCGAGCAATACGCAAGTCGATGCCATGCGCGATTTATTAGATGGCGCGCAATACGCACCCACCGCTGGCCGTTTTAAAGTGTACATCATCGATGAAGTCCACATGCTTTCAAAAAGCGCGTTTAATGCAATGCTTAAAACGCTAGAAGAACCGCCTGCGCACGTTAAATTTATTCTCGCCACGACTGACCCACAAAAAGTACCAGTCACAGTATTATCGCGTTGCCTGCAGTTTAATTTGCGCCAAATGGCTGGCACTTCCATTATCGGCCATTTGCAAAACATACTAGGTCAAGAAAATATTCCCTACGAAGCCACTGCCTTGCATTTAATTGCCCGTGCCGCTGATGGCAGTATGCGCGACGCATTATCGCTCACAGACCAAGCCATTGCTTATGGCGGCCAAACGGTGAATGAATCTGAAGTACGCGCCATGCTGGGGGCTATTGACCAAAGTTATTTGTACCAGTTATTAAACGCCTTACTGGCCAACGATGGCGCCAGCCTGATTGCGCAAGCCAAAATTATGGAAGGACGCAGCTTATCATTTGAAGCCGCACTAAACGATTTAGCCCAATTATTACACCAAGTAGCGATGGCGCAAACTGTGCCGGATAGCGTTGCCGATGACTTACCTGAGCGTGAAGCTTTGCTTGGTCTAGCGCAAAAAATTCAGCCTGAAACCTTGCAGTTATATTATCAAATTGCTTTATTAGGTCGTCGTGATATTGGCCTCGCGCCAGATGAATTTGCCGGCTTTACCATGAGTTTATTACGTATGCTGGCGTTTACGCCTAATGGCAATGGCGCACAAAGTGATGGCAACACGCAAAAAGCACAGACTAGACAAGCCAGCGCATCGTTGGCTAGCGCTTTAAAGCCGCAGACCTCGATACCAGTGGCACAAATATCCGTACCAGAAGTTATACAGAAAAACATAGCACAGCAAACAGTGCTGGCTGAATATGCAACAGATAATGCCATGCTTGAACAAACACAAACTAGACCAGCAAGCACTGAATTAGCCGCAGAAAACAATGACGCAAAAACCAGTGCTGGCATTCAATTTAACGGTAACTGGCGCGGCTTGTTAGAAGAATTGAAACTAGGTTTAGTGCGTACCTTAGCGCAACATTGCGAATTAGTCAGTTACGATGAAAACAGCATTTCACTCAGTGTGCCAGAAGCGCAAAAACATTTATTACTGCCTAATTATCAAGAAAAATTAGGCGCGGCCATTTCGCAGTATTTTGATAAAAAAATCAAATTACAATTCAGCATAGGCGGCACTGGCAACACGCCGGCTAAACAAATTTCGCAAGAAAAAGCCCACGCGCAAGCCAATGCAGAAAGTGCGATTGAAGAAGATAGCTTTGTACAATCTTTGATTACTGATTTTGGCGCACAGATTATCCCAAACAGTATTAAACCCATTTAAACTCTAAAAACTCAACGATTAAGGACTAAAGATATGATGAAAGGCGGCATGGGCAATATGATGAAGCAAGCCCAACAAATGCAAGCAAACATGCAGAAAGCACAAGCAGAGTTGGCAAATATTGATGTTGAAGGCGTGGCGAGTAACGGTTTGGTAAAAGTGACCATGGCTTGCAATAATGTAGTCAAACGCGTCTCTATAGATGACAGCGTGATGGACGACAAAGAAACCTTGGAAGATTTATTGGTCATCGCCCTGAAAGACGCTACCGCAAAAGCTGAGGCAACTTCATCGGCACGTATGGCTAATTACATGCCAGCTGGCATGAAAATGCCGTTCTAATCTTTAGCTCGACAAAAATCGCATGAAAAATCCACCCGCGCTTGAACAACTGATAGATAGCTTACGCTGCCTGCCGGGCGTAGGCCCAAAATCAGCACAGCGCATGGCTTATTATTTATTACAGCGTGACAGAAAAGGTGCCACTACTTTAGCTGTTGCGTTGGATAATGCCTTACAGGTGGTCGATCATTGCAAGCTGTGCAACACCTTTAGCGAGCAGCAAATTTGCCCTTTATGCGAATCTGAACAGCGCGATAAAAACTTATTATGTGTGGTAGAAATGCCTACAGACTTAATGATGCTGGAAAATACGCGCGCCTACAACGGCATGTATTTTGTGCTAATGGGCAGATTATCACCGCTAGACGGCGTAGGCCCAAAAGAGATTCATTTAGATAAGCTCATCAAACGTGCGCAAGATGGCATGGTACAAGAAGTGATTTTAGCGACGAACTACACGGTAGAAGGTGACGCCACCGCGCATTATATTAGCGAACTACTGAAAGTAAGAGGTATTAAAACCAGCCGCATTGCGCGTGGCATGCCTATGGGTGGTGAAATTGAATATGTGGATAGTGGTACATTGGCACAGGCCATGATGGAACGTCGTAGTCTAGCTTAAATCAAAAGTAAGTTGATTTAAGCTAATTCAGTCAACAATAACGTGCAATCGGCTTTTGGTAGGAGCGACACCCTCGTCGCGAAGCAATGGTGCAATCGCGACGAGGGCGTCGCTTCTACCAAAAACATGACATGACGTAATTATTTTCTTATAAATAATCCATCAATTCTAACGGCGTGTTAATCAACACATCTGCGCCCCACTCAGCCGGTTTATCGCTTTCGGCAATATAACCAAATAGCGCTACCACGGTTCTCATACCGGCGGCTTTACCTGCTTGCACATCACGCTCTGCATCGCCTACGTAAATACAATCACTTGCGACAAAACCTGTTTCTTCGCAAGCCATTAACAAGGTCGTTGGCGCTGGCTTAGGCAAAACAGCATCATCGCCGCACACCAAACAAGCTGAGCGTTGATGCAAATTCGTGTCACCCATTTTCACGGCTTTGACTAAATCAACCGAAAATCGCCTAGGCTTATTCGTCACAATGCCCCATTTAATGCCTTGCGCATCTAGCGTATCTAACAGCATGCCAATGCCGGGCAATAACAGTGGGTTATTGGTAAATACCGCCTCGTACAAATCTAAATATTCCACACGCATGGCTTCAAAATGAGCGTCCGCTGGCGTAATCGCAAAACCCAACTCTAATAAGCCACGTGAACCATGTGAGGCAATAGGCCAAATATCATCGTGGCTTAATGGTGGTTTGCCGTGACGTTGTAACTGCATATTCAGCGCTAAGCCTAAATCATGCGCGGTATCTACCAAGGTACCGTCTAAATCGAATAAAATCATCTGCAAATTAGCCCGCTAAAACGGTATGCATTAGGTAATTAACCGCCACGTCATCACCCAAACTATAGTGTTGCGTGAGTGGGTTATAGCGCATGCCGCGCATATTGCCCACATTTAATTGAGCAGCTCTCGCCCAGCTTGAAAGCTCTGAAGGTTTAATAAATTTGGCGTAATCATGCGTGCCTTTTGGCAACATATTCAACACGTATTCCGCACCAATCACCGCCAATAAATAGGCTTTCGGGTTACGGTTGATGGTTGAGAAAAACACAGCACCACCCGGCTTTACTAGCTTGGCACAAGCCGCCACAATGGCTGCTGGGTCTGGCACATGCTCCAGCATTTCCATACAAGTGACAATATCAAAACTGGCTGGCTGTTCTGCGGCCAATTGCTCTACGGAAATAAATTGATAATTAACCGTAGCGCCGCTTTCTAATTGATGCAACTTGGCTACATTAATGGCTTTTTCGCCCAAATCAATACCGGTGACGTCTGCGCCTTTAAAATGCATAGATTCAGACAAAATACCGCCGCCGCAACCCACGTCTAGCACGCGCTGGCCATTTAACGGCGCCAAGCTGTCTATCCAGTTTAATCTTAAGGGATTAATTTCATGTAGTGGTTTGAACTCACTGTTTTTATCCCACCATTTGTGCGCTACATCGCCAAATTTTTGTAATTCTAAAGCGTCAGCATTTAGTGTTTGTGCTGTTTTAGTTTCGGTTGCCATGTGTTGATAATTTCCTTTAATTCGTTCGGTTCTATATTAGCGTAGACACCATTGCTATAACGTAATT
>CANFZA010000043.1 GCA_947451235.1 Methylophilaceae bacterium
AAGCCATGCGCCATACAGGCGGCAATGGCACTAGTTAGCGTGCAACCAGAACCGTGATAACTGCCTACCAAACGCTCCCATTTGTAATCTTTAATGCGTTTGCCATCGCCGTACAGAGTATTCGTTACTTCTAAAGTGCGTTCATGCGTGCCGGTAATCAGCACATATTCACAGCCCATCGCCAATAAGCGCTTGGCGCTTTCGTCTAATGAAGTCAGGGAAATTTCATCGCTATCGTCAGAAAATGCAAAACGGCGCGCCTCTAAACTATTTGGCGTAATTAAAGTGGCCTGCGGGAACAGCAACTCTATCATCGCATCCATCATGTCGTCGTTGGTTAAATCGTCACCACGACCAGAAGCTAAAATAGGGTCAATGAGTAAAGGAATATCAGGATAATCAGACATGATTTCGGCAATAACGGCGATATTTTCCACAGAGCCCAATAAGCCTAGTTTAAATGCTGATACCTGCACATCTTCCAAAATAGCGCGCGCCTGATCGTTCACCCAATCGGCATCCATTGCCAAAATGCTATCTACGCCTATGGTATCTTGCACGGTGATGGCCGTTACCACAGAAAGCGGATGGCAACCGATGCTGGCAAAAGTGAGAATATCGGCCTGCAGACCAGCACCACCGCTAGGGTCTGTGGCAGCAAAAGTTAATACTGAAGGAGGAGCTGGATTTGCCATAGTTATCTGTCGCTAAGTCTTTAAAAAATGAGGTTTTACACTAGGTTTTATTTTAACCTAATACCTGTAGGCTGTTTTAACTATCCGCCAACTTTGACCTGCATCCGAAGTGATCAGCACAACTAAGCTGCCCTAGCACCGCCTAGGCACGATGATGATGGCTTAGTGATTATGTAGATTTAACTCTCTCAGTTTTGGCGCAACTTTGGCTGTAATCCCGACGATACCCAGCGTCATCAATCCACCAAATAATACCGACGGCACCAAACCCATTAAGCGTGCAGTTATACCGGACTCAAAAGCGCCTAATTCGTTTGAAGAGCCAATAAAAATACCGTTGATGGCCGATACGCGTCCACGCATAGCATCGGGCGTGGCCAACTGTAAAATAGTGGTGCGCAACACCACAGAAACGCCATCAAACACACCCGAAAGCATAAGTAAAAACCCTGCAAGCCAAATATAGCTACTTAGACCAAAACCGATGATACAAAATCCGAAACAAGCAACCGAGGCTAATAACCAACGTCCAGCATTTATCCCTATTGGATGGCGTGCAAGCCAAATACCCGTGATAATTGCGCCTATTGCAGGTGCAGCGCGCAATAGGCCCAAACTTTCCGGACCATAATGATAAATATCATGAATGAACGCTGGAAGCATGGCCACAGCACCACCAAACAGCACGGCAAACATATCAAGTGAGAGCGCACCCAGCACAATTTGATTGCTAAATACAAAGCGCAAACCTTGTCCTATGCTGGCAAAAACTGGCGGGCTATCTGCGACTGGCGGCGGTTCTTTCACCTTAATTGACCACATCACAATGGCCGCACATAAACATAGCAACGTGGCGATAGAATAGGCCACCGTTTTGCTGGCAAAACCAACCAACAGACCGCCGATAGCGGGACCAATAATAAGCCCAGCCTGAAAAGCGGTGCTACCAAGCGCAGAGCCTCGCGCATAGCTTTCACGCGGTAAAATAATGGCGAATAAAGTATTGTAACTTGGCGCAATAAAAGCGCGCTCAACCCCGGTTAGCATAATCGACCCATAAATCCACCAACTGGCATTTTCGCTACTGCCAATAAAGCCCATGGCCAGTGCGGTTAAAGTAAGTGCGTTAATACCTAGCGTTACTGCTGCCAAGGCGCCAAAAAATCGCCGTGAAAAATAATGATCAACCGCATGGCCGGCAAACAGCGCAAAACAAAAATACGGCACTACCTCAGCCAGACCAATCAAACCAAGCGCGAGGGTATCGTGGGTAATTTCGTAAATATGCCAGCCCACGGTCACGGCCATAATTTGATAGGCCAGCACCATCAACACACGAAAGGTAAGGAGTTTGAGAAATGCGTGATTTTGGCGCGTGAGAATATTCATGGAAGGGTTCTTTAGAGGTTCCGACATTATAAAGCCGTGGCCGCGAATCTGTACGCCTCACGCATAAACTGGCATGCCTGATGTAAAATTGTGAAGCTTGATGTAAACTGAAAAAGTTAGTGCAGTGAATAAGGCAGTAAGCGTAATTTACGTAAGTGATTGCGCCGATGAGTCGTCATTGACCTAGTGTGACTCTGCCGATATAGATTGGGCGCACTAACACCCCCTCCACTTATTAATTAAGATCAAAATTCAGGCGCATTTCTTTAGGGTGCCAGCAACTTTGGCACTCGCCATAAATACCAGCTGGCTATTGTTCTATATGGGCTCCAAGCCTGTGCAATTTCGCTCAACTCTTTTCGTTTAGGTGCAACGGTTAGCTTTTTAAGTCGCTGATATCCACGCGCCACACCAAAATCATCTGCGGGGAGAACATCCATGCGCTCCAAGGTGAAAATCAGCAACATTTCAACCGTCCAGCGACCTATGCCTTTAATCGTTACCAAGTGCCTGATCAAATCTTCATCACTCATTGCATCGGCTTGATTACGCGTGGGCACAACGCTAGTCAGCGCTCCGTTGGCGATACCGTGTATGGTTTCAATTTTTTTGGCAGAAAATCCACAAGCGCGCAGCGCCTCAAACTCAGTCATTAATAATTGGTTCGGCGAAGGGAATTCATCACCGTAAATACTTATTAACCTGTTTAAAATCGCATCGCCAGCTTTGGCATTTAATTGCTGATAAGCCACGGCACGAATGAGTGCTTCATAAGGCTCACGCGCGGGTTTTGGTGTAAAGGTGCAAGAGCCAACCACGGTTATTAATTGTGCCCAATCGTCATCTAACTTGGCCAAAAAATCAGTGGCAGACTGGTAATTATTGGCAACTTCCATTTTTTATGGTTTTTATTACTGAATATTTCTGGTTATCAGCGCCAGCGTTTTTTCTGTAGCACCTTGCGAAGCCATACAAATTGCCAAGCCTGCCGCACCCATTTCAGCTTGTTTTTGCGGGTTTTCTAGCAGATTACAAATGGCCTGCCTCATTTCTGCTACATCATGGACTCGTAAAGCCGCACCTTTAGCCACGGCTAGCGCTGACACTTCTTTAAAATTATATGTATGCACGCCGATTAAAACAGGTTTAGCCATGCGCATCGCTTCAATCAAATTTTGTCCGCCATAAGGCAGCAAGCTACCGCCCACCAAGCAAATGTCCGCACTAGCGTAATAAGTAAATAACTCACCCATCGTGTCGCCCAGAATCACCTGCGTATCTTTATTGACGGTTTGCTGCAAAGCAGAGCGTTTTTGATATTGAATGCCGCGCGCTTGCAATAACGTTTCAACCTCATTAAAACGTTGCGGATGACGCGGCACAATCACAGTAAGTAAATTGGGCATTTGTAAGACAGTATCTAAAACGGCGGCATCTAAAATAAGCGCGTCTAAAATCAGTGTCTCTTCACCTTCGCGCGTGCTGGCGGCCAAAAAAACCGGTCTATCATTACCCAATAAAGTGCGTAGTTGCTGGCCTGCTACAAAAGCATCCTCAGGCGGCATCACCTCAAACTTTAAATTACCCGCCACGCTTATCTTCTGCCCGCCTAATTGCTGCAAGCGTTCAGCATCGGCTAGGGTTTGAGCAGAAATTTCGGCTAAATTTTGTAAACCTTGCCTGACTATTTTGCCGACTTTAGCGTAACCACGCGCAGATTTTTCTGACAAACGCGCATTGACTAATACCAGCGGAACGCCTTGTTGCTTGCAAGCGGTAATCAAATTAAACCAAAGTTCGGTTTCCATCAATACGCCTAAAGCCGGCTTAAAGTGCTTTAAAAAACCGTGCACAGCAAACGGCACATCATAAGGTAAATAAACGCGCTGAATACTATCGCCAAATAATTGCTCACTAGTCGCGCGCCCGGTAGGCGTGGTGTGTGTGAGCAAAATCTGGTGATTTGGATATTCTTGTAATAAGGCTTTAACTAAAGGTGCCGCTGCGCGAGTTTCGCCTACTGAAACGCAATGCAGCCAAATAACTGGTTTAGCGATTTGTGTGCGATAAAAACCATAGCGCTCTCTCCAATGTTGCAGATATTCTGGCTGTTTTCTTGCACGCCATAATAGTTTCAGCAAGGTGAATGGCAATAATAAATAAAGTAAAAATTTATAAACGGTTAGCGTCATTTTGCTATTTTCTCACAAATATTTTTTATGTGAGTTATTGCTTACATTGTGGCAAGCCAATGCCTGCCTTGGTTTAAAAATTAGCAAGTAAATTCATCATTAAAATCAGTCTTATTTATGAAATAAACCGCTTGACCAACCACTACAAAATGATTAAATTACTAAAAAAACACAATATGTTGTGGTTAATCAGGTTTTAAGCGCTTTTTAAGTAATTCTTAAGCACTGGGCTTCGTTAGGATTAACTAGCACCGTAAAAGTAGTGTTTTATAAATACGCTTTAAGCCTAAAATTGCTTAAAACGTCTTTATTAATACTAGTTAAAGTCAAACAATAAGGGGAATATATCCATGCTTAAGGCTGTTGAAACCGCTAACAACTCAAATGTAGGCGCTGAAAATATGAATACCGATAAAGAAATTTCTATGCAACCTGTGTCGCTGGATATTTGGGATAAAAAATATCGCCTCAAATCTAAGCAAGGTGACAATATTGATGGCAATATCGATGATTCTTACTCACGCGTTGCGCGTGCCTTAGCCGATGTTGAAGTGGAAGAAAAACGTGCCGAGTGGCATGAAAAGTTTCTGTGGGCTTTGCGTCGTGGTGCTATTCCAGCGGGCCGCATTACTTCAAATGCAGGTGCTTTAGAGCATAAACCAGCAACGTCGACCATCAACTGCACCGTTTCTGGTGTGATTGAAGACAGCATGGACAATATTTTAGGCAAAGTACACGAAGCTGGCTTAACCCTAAAAGCCGGTTGCGGTATTGGTTACGAGTTTTCTACATTACGTCCAAAAGGCGCTTTTGTAGCTGGTGCTGGCGCTTACACTAGCGGCCCGTTGTCGTTTATGGATATTTACGACAAAATGTGTTTCACCGTTTCCAGTGCAGGCGGTCGCCGTGGTGCGCAAATGGCAACGTTCGACATTTCACACCCTGATGTCACAGATTTCATTAAAGCCAAACGTGAAAATGGCCGTTTACGTCAATTCAATTTGTCATGCTTAATTACCAAAGAATTCATGGAAGCGGTAAAAGCCGATTCAGAATGGAAATTAGCTTTTCCTGTCACCGAAAAAGAAGCGATTATTGATGGCCTAAACGTCAATGATATTACGCAAGTAGTGTGGCGCGAATGGCCGGTAAAAGGCAAATACCTGACTAAATTAGAAGGTGTTGATGCTGGCAAAGTCGCTTGCCGCGTTTATAAAACCATTAAAGCGCGCCGTTTGTGGGATGTGATTATGTCTAGCACTTACGACTTTGCCGAGCCAGGATTTATCCTAATTGACCGCGTGAATGAAATGAACAATAACTGGTTCTGCGAGAACATTCGCGCAACTAATCCATGCGGCGAGCAACCATTGCCACCTTATGGCGCGTGCTTATTAGGCTCAGTAAATCTAACGCGTTTTGTTAAAAAACCATTCACCGATGAAGCCTACTTTGACTGGAAAGAGTATCACGATGTCGTGGCTATTTTCACGCGTATGTTAGATAACGTGGTTGAAATCAACGGTTTACCGCTACAACAACAGCGCGACGAAATCGTCCGAAAACGTCGTCATGGCATGGGTTATTTGGGTTTAGGCTCAGCACTTACCATGATGAAAATGAAATATGGTGAAGAAGCTTCACTTAAATTTACTGACGACGTAACGCGCATCATGGCCGAAGTGGGCTGGGAAGTTGGCGTACAACTAGCGACAGAAAAAGGCCCTGCGCCTATCATGGATGAGAAGTTTGAAGTAACTGCTGACATGCTAGCGAAACGTCCAGAAATGGCCGCTGATGGCATTAAAGTGGGCACTAAACTGGCAGGTAAAGTGTTGCTGGGTAAATACAGCCGTTATATGCAACAGTTTCCTGAAGGTCTGCGTAACCAAATTGCTACTAAAGGCGCACGCTTTTCGCATCACAGTTCAATTGCGCCTACCGGTACAATTTCGCTATCGCTAGCTAACAACGCCAGCAACGGTATTGAGCCTAGTTTTGCCCACCATTACGCACGTAACGTGATTCGTGAAGGCAAAAAATCAAAAGAAAAAGTCGATGTTTTCTCTTATGAATTATTGGCTTACCGCGAGCTGATTAACCCAAAAGCGATGCCTTTTAGCGATAAAGAAGATGAAAAGCTGCCAGATTACTTTTTAGATTCTTCAACGATTCAAGCAAAAGCGCACGTGGATATTCAAGCCGCCGCACAAAAATGGATTGATAGTTCAATTTCAAAAACCATTAATGTGCCAACTGATTATGATTTTGAAGACTTCAAAAACATCTATCTTTACGCTTACGACAAAGGCTTAAAAGGCTGTACGACGTTTAGATTTAATCCTGAAGCTTTCCAAGGCGTATTGGTAACGGAGAAAGATTTAGAAAATACTACTTACAAATTTACTCTAGATGATGGCACAGAGCTAGAAGTTAAAGGCAACGAAGAGATTGAATACGATGGCGAAATTCACTCAGCAGCTAATCTTTATGATGCTTTAAAAGAAGGCTACTACGGAAAGTTCTAGGAAAATTTTAGCTTGTCATTCCGTATCGAGTACGGAATCTAGTGACTTAAATGCATTTAATGTAGGAGCGACTTGTAGTCGCGAACAAGCAAAGCTTCGGGGCTACAAGCCCCTCCTACCCAAAAGGAGAAAATAGTATGGCAGTTAAAATAGAAAAGAAAATCGTTAGCTACGCACTAGTCAACGAACAAGATAAGAAAGACGCAGAAGCGAAAGTTGCAGAACTAGCCGCACAAAAAGAAGCCGCTGACAAAGTGGTGCAAATAGGCCAGCCGCTAAGCCGTCCAGATAAATTAGTTGGCAACACCTACAAAATTAAAACACCCGTGACTGAGCATGCGCTTTACATCACCATTAACGACGTAATAATGAACGAAGGCATGCCACAAGAGCACCGCCGTCCATTTGAAATCTTCATTAACTCCAAAAACATGGAGCATTTTCAGTGGATTGTCGCTCTAACGCGCGTGATGTCTGCCGTGTTCCGTAAAGGTGGAGATGTGACGTTTTTGGTAGAAGAGCTTAGAAGTGTTTTTGAACCAAGCGGCGGCTACTTTAAAAAAGGCGGCAAGTTCATCCCTAGTTTAGTGGCGGAAATCGGTGAAGTAGTCGAGCAGCATCTGCAAGAAATCGGCATGCTTAAAAAACCGGGTTTAGACCAACATCAACAAAAATTAGTTGATGAAAAACGTTCTGAATATATGGAAAAACAAGCTAAATCAGGTGAAGAAATTAACACTGACGGCTTTCCCAAAGGCGCACAGTTGTGCAATAAATGTAATACCAAAGCATCGATCGTAATGGATGGCTGTTTGACTTGTTTAAATTGTGGTGAGTCTAAGTGCGGCTAATAATGCTGCTGGATTCGTAATTTTTATGTGTTGTGTTTGATTGATATTCAATTACAGTGTTTTTTTCAAAATCAACCAATAAAATGGGCCGAACGAATTGAGTGAAGCTAATTCCGCCAAAGTTTTTGTGAATAAGAAAAACGGCAACCACTACAAAATATTGCACGAGGCGCGCGACTGCACCAACAGTCGGGACGGTGCAAGGATTCTTGTTTATTGTCCGATAAACGATAATTCACAGGTATTCGTGAGGGATGAAGCTGAGTTCTATGAGAAGTTTATTGAGGTGGTGTAAGGCTACGAGTAAATTAGGCGTCTTACTGATGAAAGTTAGGGAGCGTCTTAGCGCATCCGACTATATCTTTAATAGATAAGAGCTCAAAAAAGGACATACGACAAATCTTGGTTTTGCGGTATAAAAAGGCGGAGTAGCTTATTTAATAAAACTATCTCCGCCTACTAATCATTAAGGTTTTACACGTGTCCAGCTAAACGGACCGAAGGCGTTACTGCCATTACTAGCATTAAGGCTAGGATCGATTGTTAGCTTCAGATATTCCATCGGATTGCCCGGGTTTGTATGGGCAACGATCCTATGAAAATTGGTAACGTTATAGCTACTGCCCGGTTGGTTGTTTAAATACGGATCGGTAGTTGTAGCAGGTGTACCAGAATCCTGATGGTAAGTAGCTGCAACGGATGCAACGCTTGCATCGCTACACGCCACTGCGGCAGTTGCAGACACTAAAGGCGCACCTACCGAAGCTGTGACTGGTGCTTCAACTACACAAGTAGCGCTTGCAACCAATGGATTATCTGATCGATAGTTATGCGAGTCACCATTAATAAGCAGCACTGGCTTGCCAAATGTAGTGGTGTTGGCGGCGATTTTGTCAACGAACTGTTTATATTCTGTCAGATGCGCTTTACTCACACCATCCTGATCCCACATATCGGCTTGTAGCTGGATGACCACGGCAATATCCTTGTTTAAGGCGGCCTTTGCGAAGGTCGCATCTAGCCAACGAAGATCAGCCGCACTGCGTGTGGCAATTTCTACTGTTTGTGCGTTGCTTATGGTGGGTGTGCCATACCAAATGTCGTTATCGTTGTTTGAGCCGCCAGGAACGTTAATGGTGACGAACATCACACCATTTTTCTCGAACCATACGTTTTCTACAAATTGCGAATCAGCGGGGTGTGCAGTATCGTAATCGAGCGACTGTGAATGCAGCGTCATAGCCGTTCCAAGTGATTTGCCCGGTGCCGCAAAAAATACCGATCTGATTAATTGTAGGTTAGCAAGAGGGTCTCCACCTGCGTAGGAACCATTAGGTACATAATTGATCATTCCAGCGGTAGGCGTGCCATAAACGCCACCACCCTCTTTTTTCTTGTGGCAATCAGTCCACTCGTTATCGCCAGGCACATAGATTAATGGAAGCTTGAATCCCTTCCACTGATTGAACACGCTGTAATCATAATTTTCGGTGCAAAATTCTTTGCCTGAATGAATATCACCCACATGCAAAGCCACAGAAAGGCTAGTGTCGGCGTTAACTGCTGTGATAAATGCAGGGTTTGCGTTATATTGAGCGGTGTCGCCAAACGCAATGCCGTAGGGCGAATCGCCGATTACAGCCACATTAAATATTTGAGAAACAACAGCCGGTGTGCTAGAACCGCCACCACAACTTGCCAGAGTAGCCGCAAGCGTAGAGGCGCATACAAGCGTGAAAAGTGATTTCATGGTCTTATCCTAATCAAGAAAAAAGCACATTTTCCCTCTCGATTATTGCAACAGTGTGAACATATTGCATGTCAATTCCAAGCTAACACCCAGAAATAACTACCCCTTTACCCAATCCATAGTTCAGCAAAAACAATCTACGCCTTGAATCCACCATCTGATAGCCACCCATAATTATTGGTAGTTTTAAGGTTCCTGTCAGCTAAAACGTGTGAAGTCCACGATGTGAAAATATACATATTTGGCTACAATCCTTAATTCGCAAAAATCTAGCACGCATTTTTAGTCTCTAGTTTAGCCCGCAGTCGAAATATGACTTTTAATGGGTATATGTAGAAATCCTCAACATAGTGCATAATGGAAAGTCGCAAGTATTGGCAACCAATCTCTAGCGATGAGATTTATTTTAAATAGCACTCAATCTTAACTTATGCCTTATTTCAAATTAAAAGTCATGCTTAATCAAAATTTTTGGTTATCTTTACTTATTTTCCTACTCACGCTATTTACTGGGTCTGTAGATGCGCAATCGTTAGTTCTCAATGAATTACCGACGGGATCACTTGCCGCTTCTGCAGATCGATACATGGAAGATGGCCGTGTACTGAGTTTAGATGAAGCACAAGCACTACTGAGCAAGGGGGGATTTCAGCAAAACAATCGGTCAATTCTGTCTGAAGGTATAGCTGCAAAACCGCAATGGCTACATTTTGAGCTTTCTAATCCTACATTAGCAACGCTGCCAATGAAGTTGATTGTTGGTACAACATGGACAGACCGTATTGACGCTTACCTCATTCAACGCGATCAACCACTCGTCCGTTGGCAAACGGGTGATACATTTCATGATGCCAATGGCCTTACACCTGGAATCGGTTACACGCTAGCTCTCAACTTCGCTCCGGGAAGTAGTGATTTGTACCTACGCGTAGAATCAGTCGATCCGCTGGTATTACCTGTCGAATTATTGACAGAAGCGCAGGCGGCGAATCAACAGATGTTGGTGCGCTATAGTTACGGCTTTCTATTTGGCTTCCTAGTGGCACTAGCCGCTTACAATGTAACGCTTTTTGTAGGCCTCAGAAGGCGTAGCTACCTTTATTATGCGTTATATTTGGCAAGCTTTATTACGCTGGTTGCTTGTTATAGTGGGCACGGATCCGCCTTGTTTTGGTCTGATCAACCGCAGATACAACGTTATATTATTTTAATAATGATGGTGGTTTATTGTTGTTGTGGGTTGCTTTTTGCCTGTCAATTTCTCGCGCTTAAAGAATATTCACCTCGCACATTTTTATTTGTTCAGCGCTACGCTACCTTGGCGTTGGGTTCTATTACATTTAGCGTCCTATTGGGTAGTCAGCTTATTGCTGTTGTGATTGCATTTACCGTGATGGCGACATTCAGTTTGTGGATGGTGTATCTCAGCATTCATACCATAAGGGCTAGGCAAGTGTCTGGTCGATATTTCTTCATCGCAGCATTATTCGGCATGATAGGCACAGCCACCACAACGCTCGCAGTATTGGGCTGGGCGCCCTTCAACACATGGACATTTCATGCGATTGAGTTTGGTGTGGTCATTGAAGCAACGCTATTCGCTCTCGCGATTACATACCACTTTAATGAATTGAGTGACAACCTAGCCAAAATTAATGCATTGAATGCTGCTTTATCTTTAGAAATTGCTGAACGTAAAGAAGCGGAACAAGATTTACGCATCGCAGCTACCGCCTTTGAATCTCAAGAAGGCATGTTTGTAACTGATGCCAACAGTATTATCCTGCGTGTAAATCAGACTTTCACTAGAATCACCGGCTATAGTGCAGAAGATGTTATTGGTCAAAAAATTCAACGCATGCTTAGCACCGGCCGTAAAAACAGGCATTTTTACACTACCGTGTGGGAGCATGTTAACAATACCGGCACATGGACGGGTGAAGTCTGGAGTCGGCGCAAGAGCGGTGAAGTTTACCCTGGGCATCTCACTATTACTGCAGTGAGGGATGTTGCTGGCGTTGTCAGTAATCATGTTGGAATTTTTGTTGATATTACCAAAAACAAAGCCGCTTCAGAAGTCATCATAAAACTAGCCTACTACGACCCGCTCACCCAGTTACCCAACCGCCGCTTATTACTCGATAGACTTAACCAAGGCTTAGCGACCAGTGCGCGTAGTCACCAGCGAGGCGCAATACTGTTTCTTGACTTAGACCACTTCAAAGCCCTAAATGACACTTTAGGCCATGATGTGGGTGATTTGCTATTACAACAAGTAGCCACTCGCTTAACTGCCAGTGTGCGTGATGGCGATACGGTTGCTCGCATTGGTGGTGATGAGTTTGTCTTGCTACTAGAAGGCCTAGGTGAGAATGAGGTTGAAGCTGCAGCTCAAACCAAAGATATTGCTGAAAAAATAATCACCGTACTCAACCAGCCCTACCAACTCAATGGAAACGCTTACCAAAGCACGCCTAGCATTGGCGCTACGTTGTTTAATGGACATGAACTTGCCACAGATGAGTTATTAAAACAGGCAGATATTGCCATGTATCAATCTAAAACCGAAGGGCGCAATACCCTACAGTTCTTTGACCATATGATGCAAGTCGCCATTACTGTGCGGGCTGACCTTGAATGTGAATTACGTAAAGCGATTGATCAGCAGCAATTTCAACTGCACTATCAAATGCAAGTGGGTAGTAATGGTAAGCCTTTAGGCGCTGAAGTATTAATTCGTTGGCACCATCCTGAGCGCGGCATGATTTTGCCGTTTAGCTTTATTCCGTTGGCAGAAGAAACCGGGCTCATTCTACCCATAGGACAATGGGTGCTAGATACAGCTTGCGCTCAACTTAGCAAATGGCAGCGTGACCCACGCACTAGCGATGTCGTGCTTGCGGTCAATGTGAGTGCCAAGCAATTTCAACAAATAGACTTTGTGGAACAAGTCAAAGCCACCATTCAACGAAATAGCATTAACCCAGCGTTGCTCAAGCTAGAACTTACCGAGAGCATGCTGGTGGATAATATCGATGACATCGTCACAAAGATGGATGCACTTAGTAAGGTAGGGATTCAGTTCTCATTAGATGACTTTGGAACGGGCTACTCCTCCTTACAATACATCAAGACCTTACCATTAAATCAACTGAAAATAGACCAATCATTTGTTCGGGATATTGTGACTGATACAAGTGATAGAGCGATTGTGTGCACCATTATTACCATGGCGCATAGTTTGGGCATAAGCGTCATTGCTGAGGGCGTGGAAGTAGCGGAGCAAAGGCAGTGCCTGTTAGATAATGGCTGCCTGCATTTCCAAGGTTATTTATTTAGCAAACCAGTCCCAGTTGAAGAGTTTGAAGTTTTGCTTAAGAACAGCTGGTTCATGGATGTTTTAGCCTAATATACTGAATCTTCGTAAGGTTCCATGATAATTCTTAGGGAAATTGAGCACTTATTCTGTGAATTATTTAATATTGTACTCACAGATACTTTTTAATCCAGGACAATTAACTCAGATGGTGAAACCGAATATGCGCACTGATGTTGAATTTAGCCATCTCGGCAGGTGTTGGTTGGCGTGATCGTCCAGCAACTAGCCCAGCCACTAATAGTTGAGCTGGATGTAAACCAAACTCCTTTTCTGCATCTCGTAGCGAGCCAATAATTGCCATCGGATCTTCTTTCAGCATATCCATCGATACGACCACACATCGGTACCGTACTTTTTTAATAGATGACAAAGCGACTAATTCAGTGCTGCAATACTCAGCGACTAGATTCCTCGCTACCATGAATTCACTATCATCAAATGATGGGGTTTGAATATCTTGTATGATCAAAGCTCTATTTGTCATTTATCGTCTTCTTCACGGTAATTAATCTGGTGCATGTGTTCCAGTACGTTCTCTGCGCCAATCTGTACAATCAGCCCAGCTAATTTCAGTTTTTTGATAACATTAGGCCGCGCCTCGCATAACACCAATCGCGTGTGATGTTGTTTGCAGGTGTCGAGTAAATCCTGAAGTGATTGCATCGCTGTTGCATCGATAAACGGCACTTTAGCCAGACGGAGCACTAATATCTCAGCCTGTCCGTGTACATTTTCTAGCGCGCTTTCCAGACGCTGCGCTGCACCGAAGAAAAATGGCCCATCTATGGCAAATACAACGGTTTTCGGCGGAAGCTTAAAATACTTATCATCGTTTTCTACTATCAACTTATCATGTGTATGCTGCTCGATGACAACCGCCTCAGACATACGCTTCATGAACAGTAAACAGGCCAGAAGCACGCCAATGTTGACCGCAATGACTAAATCGCCAAAGACTGTCAGCAGGAACGTAATCAGCAATACTGCGACATCTGACCTTGGCGCGGTACGCACCATACGAGAAAATCGATGTAATTCACTCATGTTATAAGCGACTACGAACAATATGGCTGATAGTGCGCAAAGTGGAATATGGGATGCCAATGGCGCAAGTACCAATACTATAATCACCAGCGTGATGACATGGACAATCCCAGCCAATGGGCTGGTTCCGCCATTACGGATATTGGTTGCGGTACGGGCGATGGCGCCAGTAGAGGCAAAGCCACCGAATAGCGGTGAAAAAATATTGGCGATGCCTTGACCCACTAACTCCTGATTAGAATCATGCTTTGTACCTGTCATACCATCTGCCACAACCGCTGATAGTAAAGATTCGATGGCTCCCAATAGCGCAATCGTAAATGCTGGTCCAATCAGCTTCAGCACTTCTGAGAATGTCACAGATGGTACTTGGAAATGCGGCAGGTTTTGAGGAATGCCACCAAAGGCGCTACCAATAGTGGCGACACTTTCAAAATTAAAATACCACTGTAGTGCGGTAGCCACCACCATGGCTACCAGTGGTGATGGAATACGCTTAAAGATACGTGGAGATAGCAACAGAACCACCAGCGTGAGCAATCCCAACGCGGTAGTTTCAAACTGCAATCCTGGAAAAGCTTGAATTAGATGCCATAGCTTTTCATGAAAGTGCTCAACGCCGGTTGCTAGAGATAAGCCAAAAAAGTCTTGCCATTGACCAACCCAGATAATGACGCCGATACCGGTGGTAAAACCAACAATCACTGGGTCCGGAATAAATTTAATCACACCTCCCAGTCGCGCCAATCCCATCATCATTAGCATAACACCAGCCATCAATGTCGCGACTTGCAAGCCGTCAACGCCATACTTGGAGGTAATGCCCGCCAGAATGACAATAAAAGCGCCAGTCGGACCTGCAATTTGCAAACGGCTACCGCCAAGTAGTGAAGTCAAGCCACCCGCCACAATCGCGGTATAAATGCCTTGTTCAGGTTTGGCACCTGATGCAATTGCAAAGGCCATGGCCAATGGTAGCGCCACAACACCGACAATCACCCCGGCAAAGATATTGTTGAGCCAATGCTTCTTTGACAGCAGCCCTGCACGCTTAGCTTCGAGTATTGCAATCATATTTATAAATTAAGTTTGCGATTAAGTTTGCGATTAAGTGTTAATTATATTAACATTAAATTAACATTAAATGAAAGATATGATGCTTATGGAAAATCGCACCGCCAGACTTACGCTATTAGTTGACCCGATAAAAAAACAAATATTTGAAGAAATCTGTGCAAGACGCGACCTAACTTCATCGCAGGTGGTACGACAGATGATTCGAGATTATGTGCAGCAATATGGTACGCCTGAACAGTTGGCGCGCATGCCACAACATGACTAGGTGAACAATATGAGACAAGCCATTGTTCTGGACTCCATAAACGAAGCTGACTATCCGAAGCTTATCAAACTATGGCAAGCCGCCGGGAATATTGACGTGCGGCAAACTGACACGCCTGAGGTGTTGGCTAGATTTCTACACAGAAACCCCAGCTGCAGTTATGCCGCCTATGCTGGCACTAGATTAATAGGCGCAATATTGGCCGGCCATGACGGCTGGCGAGGTCATCTTTATCACATGGCAGTAAAGCCAGATTATCGTGAACGTGGCATAGGCACTCGGTTAGTCAATGCTGCAGTGAGCGCTATTAAAAGCGAAGATGTTCAGAAAATACACTGCTTGGTAAAGCGAGATAATTTAATTGCTCAGCAATTTTGGGAGGCTTGCAGTTTTGAGCAACGTGAAGAGCTCTTTGATTATACGTTACGCGGATCTTCTTAAATTCGATCACCGGCCGTAACTGGCCAACTTTACTTATTTGTTAGCCCAGCTAACGTTAGATTTAACTGTGCTTAAAAAGGGAGCATGTTTGAAGCAGAAGTCGACTAAAGCTAACATCAAAGCTCTTTCATCAGACGCAGAAACCAAAACTACGTTAAAAAAATTAGCCCTAAAATCTTTCTGTGCTTGGGATGGTGAAACGCTAGTGCTGAATGTGCTTGGTACACCTAGCGCCAAGCTAGATGTGATTGGGAAACCTAAAGGCAATCAGCTTAAAATAAGCGTTACCGCCGCACCTGTAGCAGGTAAAGCTACTGATCATATGGTGAGATTTCTGGCAAAAGAGTTTGGTGTGACAACTAAAAGTATCGAAGTAGTATTTGGCCGCATGAATGTGAATAAACAGCTGCGCATTCATTTACCAAAGACACTGCCTGCGGTCATTAGCAAACATTTAACGCAAGCAGAAGTTAAAATTTAATCTGGTGTAAGTAACCGTATACACATATCAAACGCTTGACATCCTGCCTCCCTACAGAGGAAGAGATTTTACGTGCTAATTGATAAATTTGATGCGTATTTTCTAATCCATTTTAGCCTTGGATGAAAAACCAAAAGAGTGTTGATGGCGTGTTTTGAGCTTTAACGTCTGGCACCCACTTCGTGTTGTTCATTACAACAATCTTCACCTTGATTTATTCCAACCCGCGTCCACCAATAATTATTGCTAGTTGTCAGGTTCGTGTCAGCTTAATCGTTCAATATGTATCTTTGGCACATTTCAGTTTATTTTCACCTGATTTTTTAGCCAATTTTTGACAAGCTGAAGGAAGTAACGAGCATGGCGCACATCACAGATCTTAAATTGAATAACTCGATTCGACTGAATGATTTATTAGAGTTTGGCAGAGATTATTGTAGTGGCCAGGTTGGACGCTTTTTTCAGAACAAATATTCGTTACCGGCGCTAGCAGTCAATAAATTTAGCATTCCAGCTAAGTTTGCAACAAGAAATGAGTCAAACTGCTTTGCAATTTGCGTGATGATGAATAATCATATTGTAGATTTAAAATATTTTAGCGATATATTCCCTGATTGGGATAACGAAATGAGCGCTGAAAGCATTGCTTCAGGACAAAATTTGGATAAGTTTAATCGCTTAATTCATGACCAAAAACTATTGTCTGTTATTAAGAGTTTCAAGAAAATTAATGATGAAATTGTCATTGGACGTTGCCGGGGCCGTGAGTTCTCGCCATTTAATTAGCACGTCGCTTTAAATTATTTGAGATGGCATTTTAACAGTATGACGCCATCTTAAAATATGCTTGAAAATTGACGGCCTTATGGCCGTTTGTCGCAAAGGCACTGCGAGTTGCCTCCACGCGAACAATGATGCTAGTTATAAAAAAACCAAAAAGCCATCCGCAAAATAGACCAATCCAACCAAACCAGCAATGGTGCCACTTAACCATACAGGCTTCTTTTTCAACAGCCCAGCGATAGACGACAATAGAATCGCAATTTGCAAATAAATCACAGCAAGACCAAATGCCTTAGAGTGGATTTGCGCTTCATCTCTTGCAGCCTCTAATTGCTTAGCTTTTGCTTGAGCCGTCGTTTTATCTTTTTCGTATTTTTCAACTTTACTTTTGTAATCCGAGATTTTTTCTCGATAAATAGCGGCTAACTTTTGATTCCCAACCTGCTCGAGACCAACCAATTCAAGCGCCATTTTTTCGGCTTGTACCTGATATAAATAAGATTTAATACTCTTAGATTGGAAGTAGGCCCATTCATCGGAAGCTTGCGCTTGGCTAATCACAGATTTGGTTGAAAATCCGCCGCCCTTGAAGGTAGAGAGCGTTGCGCAAACGGCAAATATGACCGTCGTCAAAGCCAAATAATTTAACCACGCATCTTTCTTTTCTGCTTCAGCCATAGCATTTCCTTAGATAATTATTGATTAAGTTTTGCGTTTTATTGCCGTGTAAATCGTATGAACAAAGGGCAGATTGCTCTGCCCTTTTTAACGCCTATTTCACTAAAGTTGAATCTTATTTACCAACCAAAGCGGCGGCTGCCGCATCCGTTGGCGCTTCTGTTTTAGCTGCTTTTTTTGAATGTTTACGGTGATGTTTTTTCTCAGATTTAGCTGGAACTGCTTTAGCATCTGCGGCTACCGTAGCGGCTTCAGCTTTAGCTGGCACTGCTTTTGTAGTGTCCATTTTCACAGCTTCAACTGCTTTTGTTGTCGTTGCTTTTGTAGCTTCTACAGGTTTAGCTGCATCCGCGGCAAATGCTGCTGAACCCAATGTTAATGCAAAAGCACCGGCTAATAATGTGGCTAAAAATTTGTTCATTTCAATCTCCAAAATATATAAGTAATCGTTGTTGTTAGGTCTTACTGGCTGACATTTATATGAATCTTGTATCTGTCACCATGAAATATATCTTATAGCGCGAAGCTGACGTCAACCTGACAGCATTGGCTTTTCTATTGCATCAAGGCCAGACTCGCACCATTGCATTTACGGTGTCAGAATTAACTCGGCTTACGCTACTAAAGGATATAAATTTACATTATGGTTAACTTTATTTAGATTTGATTATTGCGCTTGCTTTAGTCAACAAAGCAATCCTTACCATATGTTGAAGTAAATTAGCGTCAGCTAAATCGAATGTAAACTGGCATTTTCTGCAGACTGAATTAGTTATAAAATGTTAAGTCTTAGCTTATTCCTAATCTAACATTGTTTAAGATAATACCTATCCATGACCACAAAGAGCGAAAACGCAGCGGATGAAGTTATGTGTACTTGTAGCGGCACCACGCGCGGCAAGATTAAGATCCTATTTGATCAAGGCATGAATATGGATGACATTTCTGGATGGACGGGTGCCATTTCAGGCTGCGGTGGTTGTGAGTGGGATGTTGCACAGTTTATGCAAGAGCTTGCGGAACAAAAAAGTAAATTGTAGGCGGCTAGTTAGATTAAACACTTAGCTTAAGCCGCACGCTGGGCGACCCAACATGCCGCCTAAGTTTGCTTTTTTAGATAGGCAGTTATTTAGCTTCAAAACTCAAGGAAGCCGAATTAATACAATAGCGTAAGCCGGTAGGTGCTGGCCCATCA
>CANFZA010000044.1 GCA_947451235.1 Methylophilaceae bacterium
GTAGGGCCAAAAATTTTAAGATTAGCCACATGAAACGCATCGACCACACCCGCTGCCAGCGGCGCTTCTGGGCCGACAATTGTAATATGAATTTTTTCATCTTGGGCAAATTTAACCAAATCTGCCACGCTAGTGATAGGCACGTTCACCATATCTGGATCTGTCGCAGTGCCGGCGTTACCGGGCGCTACATACACACGGCTAACTTCTTTATTTTGGGCGATTTTCCATGCCAGTGCATGCTCACGACCACCACCACCTATGACTAGTATTTTCATTGCTTTATTTTCCTAAACTAAACTTGAAGTCACAGCTTGTGAATTCAAGTTGTGGTTTCAAATTGTGGTTTCAATCTAGCTTTATAAGCGTTAACTATTAATGCCTAAAGTGCCTAACACCCGTCACCACCATCACCAAACCATGTTCATCAGCGGCGGCAATTACTTCTTCATCGCGCATGCTGCCACCCGGGTGAATCACACAGCTTGCGCCAGCTTCTGCCAATACGTCGATGCCATCGCGGAACGGGAAAAACGCATCAGAGGCAACGACAGAATCTTTAAGCGTTAGCCCAGCATTTTGCGCTTTAATCGCTGCGATCCTAGTGCTGTCTACACGGCTCATTTGGCCTGCGCCTACGCCTAATGTCATGCCATTGCCACAGAATACAATGGCGTTTGATTTGACATATTTCGCGACGCGCCAAGCAAATAATAAGTCAGCCATTTGTTGTGCTGTCGGTTGTTTTTTAGTCACAATTTTCAAATCAGACTGGCTAATTTCATGGTTGTCAGCCGTTTGAATCAACAAGCCTGAGCCCACGCGTTTAGTTTCGTGTGAGTTACGGCCTTTTTCCCAATCTGAAGCGCCACCTTTAGGTAAAGCAATTTTAAGCACGCGCACATTGGCTTTAGCCGTAAAAATAGCCAAGGCTTCTGCCGTGTAATCTGGCGCAATTAACACTTCTACAAATTGTTTAGAAACGGCTTCAGCGGCCGCTTTATCAACCGTGGTATTAAACGCAATAATGCCGCCAAATGCGCTACTAGGGTCAGTTTGAAAAGCTTTTGTGTAGGCTTCAAGCGCCGTAGCACCCAAGGCTACGCCACATGGATTAGCATGTTTTACAATCACGCATGATGTCGTGTCAAAAGATTTGACCGTTTCCCAAGCTGCGTCAGCATCGGCAATATTGTTATAGCTTAATTCTTTACCTTGCAATTGCTGCGCGGTGACTAATGAACCCGGCGCCGGGTTTAAATCGCGATAAAAAGCAGCTTGTTGATGAGGATTTTCGCCATAACGTAAATCTTGTACTTTAATAAAATTGCTATTACTTTGTGCAGGAAACTGTTGCGCAACCGCTTGATTACTCGCCATGCTGGCGGTGTAATCAATGGCAGATAAATAGTTGCTAATGGCCGCATCGTATTGTGCAACGCGATTAAATGCGGCAACAGATAATGCAAACGTCGTGGCTTCAGTCACCGCGCCGCCTGTGCTTTGTAGCTCGCTGATTAATGTTGCGTATTGGCCGGCATCGGTTAATACCACTACATCTTTCCAGTTTTTAGCGGCAGAGCGCACCATGGCTGGGCCGCCAATATCAATGTTTTCAATCGCATCTTCTAGCGTGCAGTTTGTTTTTGCAACGGTTGCTTCAAACGGATAAAGATTCACCACTACCATGTCGATATTTGGAATATCGGCCGCTTTCATTGCGGCTACGTGTTCAGGTAAATCGCGTCTACCTAAAATGCCGCCGTGCACTTTTGGGTGCAATGTTTTAACGCGGCCATCTAACATTTCGGTAAAGCCAGTGTAATCACTGACTTCGATGACTGGAATATTGTTGTCGCGGAATAATTTAGCGGTGCCGCCGGTAGATAATATTTCTACATTTAGCGCTGTAAGTGCTTGTGCTAATTCTAAAATACCTGATTTGTCAGAAACGCTAATAAGCGCACGTTTAATAGTTGCCATTTGAAAGCTCTAATGAAGTTGATGACTAAAGGGAGGTGTTGCTTAATAAAACTAAAACTAAAATTAAGTAACTAAAATTAAAACCTAAAATTAAGTACTTAAACTAAAGTTACTCAATATTGTATTGCTGAATTTTTTTACGCAGAGTGTTGCGATTTAAGCCTAAAATTTCTGCCGCTTTGCTTTGGTTGCCACCAGCGTGTTGCATCACATATTCCAGCAAAGGCTTTTCTATGCAGCTTAAAACCATGTCGTATATCGCATGCGGTTGTTCGCCATCTAAGTCTTTAAAGTATTGATCTAGCGAAGATTTAACGCTATTGCCGAGTTCACATTTATTCATTAGGCGACCTTAAAGGTTAGGCTGGTTTCAATAAGGCCAGCGGTTTCAACATTGTCATTGCTCTCGTATTGCAAGCGATTATCACGACTTTGTAAGTGATCAAAAAACTCATCAATTGCCGCCAATTGCAGCGGTATGGTTTGCAGCGTATTCATATTATGCCGAAAATTAGCAGAATCTTTTAAGCCTTTGGTATACCAAGAAATATGCTTACGCGCCATACGCATGCCGGTTAGCTCGCCATAAAAGTCATATAAATCATGCAAGTGGGTTAACATCACTTCGCGAATTTCAGTCACTTCTGGTGGCGGTAAATGCTCACCAGTGTTAATAAAGTGTTCCATTTCACGAAATATCCAAGGTCGACCTTGTGCGGCGCGTCCTATCATTACCGCATCTGCGCCGGTATATTCCAGCACGAACTTAGCTTTTTCTGGGGTAGTAATATCGCCGTTGGCAATCAGCGGAATTTTAATGGCTTGTTTGACGGCGGCAATGGTGTCGTATTCAGCATCGCCAGTATACAAACAAGCGCGTGTGCGGCCATGCATGGCCAAGGCTTGAATGCCTAAATCTTCAGCCATTTTGGCAATTTGTACGGCATTGCGATTATTTTTATCCCAGCCAGTACGAATTTTTAAAGTCACAGGTACATTTACTGCGCCTACAACCGCACGCAGAATTTGTGCAACCAGCGGTTCATCTTTAAGCAAAGCCGAACCAGCCATCACATTGCAGATTTTCTTGGCTGGGCAACCCATATTAATATCAATAATCTGCGCGCCGTTGTCCACATTGTGCCGCGCAGCATCCGCCATCATTTGCGGATCAGCACCGGCAATTTGCACAGAAATCGGATCTACTTCACCTTCGTGATTAGCGCGGCGCAACGTTTTTTCGCTGCCATAAAGCAATGAATTAGACGTCACCATTTCAGAAACAGCCAAACCAGCGCCCATCTTTTTGCAAAGCTGGCGGAATGGTCTATCTGTAACGCCAGCCATAGGCGCGACGATTAGATTGTTTTTGAGAATGTGTGGGCCGATTTGCACTGTTTTATATGTTCTTTATGATGTTCTTTACATTTTTTGGGGGGCGTTGCGTACTTTACGCAAGGTTGCCTATTTTATACGCAAATGACACAGCGGAAAACTTAAATCTCCATAAAACTACAAGTTTGTGTAATCATTTAAGCCGCCAATTAAATCTACCAAACGAAAGCGCTATTTTGAACGCCAAAACATCACCTTCTACCACACACATTGCTTTTGCCAGTTTCATAGGCACTGCCATTGAATTTTACGATTTTTACATCTACGCAATGGCGTCGGCCTTGGTGATAGGGCAAGTATTCTTTCCCGTTGGTGACTCAGCAGCGCAAGCTTTAAATGCCTTTTTAACCTTTGGCATCGCCTTCGTCGCACGGCCTTTGGGGGCGATTATTTTCGGCCATTTTGGCGATAAAATTGGACGAAAAGCCACTTTAGCCGCGTCATTGCTAGTGATGGGCTTATCTACTTTGCTCATTGGCTTTTTGCCGGGTTACGATACTTTTGGCACTTGGGCGGCGGTATTGTTGTGCATACTCAGATTCGGCCAAGGCCTAGGATTAGGCGGCGAGTGGGGCGGTGCCGCATTGCTAGCCACCGAAAGCGCACCTGCCGGTAAGCTCGGCTGGTTTGGCATGTTTCCACAAATGGGGCCGCCTGTAGGCTTTTTACTCGCCACCTTAAGTTTTTTAGCCTTAACACTATTTTTAAGCGACGCTGAATTTAAAGCTTGGGGCTGGCGTGTTCCATTTTTTGCCAGCGCCTTGCTAGTATTAGTTGGATTATATGTGCGCTTTAAACTAGCAGAAACGCCCGCTTTTGCTAAAGTATTAGCCCAACATCACACGCATAAAACCCCGATTAAAGCCTTATTAAAAGGCCATCTTCGTCCAGTTTTGTTAGGGGCACTGGCCATGACGGTTTGCTATAACCTGTTTTATACTGCCACGGTATTTTGCCTAAGTTATGGCACTAAAACACTCAATATTCCACGTGCCGATTTTTTACAAATGCTCTGTGTCGCAGTGGTTTTTATGGCGGTTATCACGCCAATATCCGCCAGTTTGAGTGATAAATTTGGCCGTAGGCCAGTATTGATGACTGGCTGTTTATTGGCAATATTAGCTGGTTTCGCCCTCAGCCCACTCATGGCCAGTGGTTCAACAATACAAATCACCGTGTTTTTATCGCTAGCCTTATTGTTAATGGGCGCAACATTTGCCCCTATGGGCGCATTTTTACCCGAACAATTCCCAACAGAAGTACGCTACACCGGCGCAGGTTTGGCCTACAACTTAGGCGGCATTTTGGGCGCTTCCACCGCGCCATTTGTGTCGCAATTGCTGGTCGATAATGGCGGCTTGGTGTGGGTGGGTTATTACGTTTCAGCCATGGCGGCGGAGAGTTTGGTGGCGGTTTTTTGCATATAAGCGACTGCGCAATTAGCGCAAGATGTATAACTTTTTGATTAAAAACACAAAGCCTGCTTCAGTCGTCGATTCATGCAATAACTCGCACGTATTATTAGCGACGAACGTCCTTATGTTTTTTATAGTGCCTTCTTTACTGGTGATGAGCTTTAGGATTTGCCCAACCAACATCGTGTCTAAAGTGTTTTTAGTCAGTATGGTTGGTACGGGGCAGTCTTCTTGGGTCGCATCTAGAACAATATCGTAAATGATCATTATCAATTATCCTCTGGTAGCTTAATCTAAATAGATTTTACCGCTGACAAGATATTACGCTCATTCGGTGCCCTAGCTTTTTATAAATCAAGTAACGCTTGAATGGTTTGCCAAGGCGCTTCGCTGCACATCTCAAGTAATGATAGGTCTAGTGACCACAATTAAAGGATAAGTAAAACGTGTTCTGTCCCCTATTACTTTCTATTATTTTGGCGACTCAAGAGCCTTTAGCTATTTTGAGTTTAGATTGAATATCCGCATGTTGATAAGTACCTATGCACAACGAATTTGGCTTAGCAAGACAATTCTCTAGCTTAAACAATTCATCTTCAATTATGCTACTAGCCAATTGTTTCTGAGCTTCATCATTTGATAATTTAGTTAGCAACTCAAAAGTATCTGGTTTAACTAACAAATTTCCTGCCGCATATAGATATAGGTTACCAGCAACATCGTATTTAGTCTCAAGATTAAAGTGTCTTTGTGTCACTAGGTAATTAATTAAATCTAGATTGTTTGACTCAATTGCAATAGTTAATAATGAGTAGTGAACTTGCATCCCTTCAATAGAATTTGAGAATGTTGTAGTAAAGATCATCTTATTTATATCAAATCCATATTTTTCGAAGGTGTTTATTATTTCAATAATTTTTTCAACTTTCCAAAAAACAATCAAACTGATTATTGAATGGTTTGAATTACTTATTGATACATTCTCTACATTTATCATTCCGCCTTTTAAAAACAGTTCTATAGTTTGAAAATCAGCCATTTTAATAGAGTTTATAAGCGCATTTTCAGTCCAAGGTATTCCTAAGTTTGCCAGCTCTTTTCTTGGATCTTTACTAGTTTCTTTTTTAACTAAATCAAGTTTTTGATTTGTCATATCAACAATATCAATTATCTTATCTTGCTTGGTGGATATTTCAGCTAATTGAGTATTGATCATCCCAAATGATATTTGTAAGTCGGAAATGGATTCTATTTTAGTTGCTAAAAACCCCTTAGGGTTATCATTTGCGTATGCTGCAAATCCAAAGGAAAGTGTAGTAAAAAAAGCAAACACTTGAAACAGCCCTTTACGATAAAAAATCACATCGTTCGGTTGCCATAATTCAGCAACTTCTTCTTTAATAAAGTTAGGTAAGAAAGAAAAAGTAGCTTTAGCTTTCTGGCTCAGCACTAGACTAGTGCTACATATTCCCGTACATATTGTAATTAGAAGTAATAATGAAATAAGTATATATATGTAATTTCCTAGAGGGGCTAGGAAATCAAAAAGCCCTGTAATTATTGCGGTTAAAAGTCCAATAGGTCCAGCCGTTTTTTCAAGGAGTCTAAAAAGGGATTTCATGGAATTCCTAAAATTAAAAATACGATATTGATCACACTCGAGAGATGATGGTTATTTATTTTTCTTTGTGTAGTGTGCAATGTCAGTTTTGCAGGCAGTCTCAGCACAAAACCCACAGCAAATAGCTAAATTAAATATTAAAAAGTAGATTTTATCTAATGATACTAACACGAAATAATTTGGATTCGCGGTTGAAGTGCCGATTTTGCATTACGACTACTCGAATGTTTTGATAGATTGCATAAAATAAGAAGGTGATTAATGCGCAATGCAATCGACTAAAATAAGAATAATAGGGGGTAAACGCAATTAGATGATGGTGGTTTCAAGGCTGATTGTGGACTTTAAATATTTTCTTTTTAGCACAAAGCTTTAGCGGTAAAAAAATCTAATCAGGCCGAGTAAGCAGCTCTAAATTGGTCAGCCAAATCATCGCCTGTGTGTTGGTTTCTCCGCACATTTCTACGCTGGGTTGCAAGCCAGCACAAAAAGCGGGGCGCTCTGGTTTGCCAAAAATCATGCAGCGATTATCTGCGGCTAATTGTATGCAACGCTCGCCGGCGGCTTTGCCGTTTGGCATGCCGGGGATAGGGCTGTTAATGGACGGCGCAATGCAGCAAGCGCCGCAGTTTGGTCGGCAATCCATAAAAACTAGCAATCATCCCAAGTGAATCCTAGCGCGGTGATGCCGGCTTTTATCTCTGCAATGGCTGGTAATACCGCACTTTCTTCGCCTTTAACACCCAACTCAATTTTTCTGTTTGCGCCAATTTTTGGCAAACTGAATAATTTGGTATCTGGGTGTTTCGCCACAATTTCATTCATAAAATCAATCAGCTGACTTTCGCCAGCTTCATAAACGTTAATCGCTTTTTCAATCAATATTAGCTGATTAAATAAGTGGCTGTAATGCGTGTCTAGCACCCATTCCATCATGGGCCAGGCCATCTGCGGAAAGCCCGGTAGAAAATAATGTGACTGTACAGAAAAGCCTGCACAACGATTGACTGGGTTAGGAATTAGATCAGCACCGGCTGGAAAATCTGCCATTAGCACTCTTTTTGGGTAAGCGCCTTCGCCAAATTGCGCTTCCAACTCTGCCACCGCGCCAGCATGCCGCACTATGGCTACGTCTAAAGCACTGGCTGAGGCCTGACGGGTAAAATCGTCCGGCGTTGCACCGATGCCGCCGAAGGAAAATACAAGGTCAGAAGTCGCTAAACTACGTTTAAAACTGGCGACTAATCGTGCTGGGTCATCGCCTAAATATTCTGCCCAAGCCAGTGATAATCCGCGTGCTTTTAGCGTTTGAATGGCGTTGCTGAGATGTTTGTCTTCTCGCTTGCCAGAGAGAATTTCGTCGCCGATGATGTAGATGCCGATGTTTTGCATAAATGAGTTAAGGTTGATTAAGAAAGGTTATTTTAACGATTTTTTTAAACTAGTCATACTTTTGGATTAGCCAGCTTGGTGACTTATAAAAACACAAAAAAGTAAAAGTCTAGTGGGGATTTACTTTAAAACGGTTACTTGTACTAATTCAGAATATTGAGCCAATATGCTGTCGCTAGTCAGTAAATATGCCGGCAAGCTCAATGTTTGGGCAATGAGTAATCGATCAAAAGGATCGCGATGGTGCCAAGCCATATTGCTGATGGCAAAGGTGTGTTGCGCTTGTATGGCTAGTTCGGTAAAGCCTGTTTCAATGGCTAGTTGGTGAATATTTTGCGGTAGAAAATTAAAGTCTACTTTATTTAAACTACTTTTAATCGCAATTTCCCAAATGCTCGCTGCGCTAAAATAAATGGTGTTTTCGGCATCGCTCAGTTGCGCGTGTATATTGTCATTTAAACGCTCCGGCGCAATGAGCGCGCAAAGCAGAATGTTGGTATCCAATAATAAGGTGCGCTGCGTCATGGGCTAACTCGCGTCAAACATGGCTTGAATTTCATCTGCATGTAAGGTGTCGAAACTAGCGGGCATGTTGTACAAAGCTTTGCCTAAGCCTAATTGACGCGTTTTTTTAGCCGCCTCTAGCGGCACCAGTCGCGCTACAGGGCGGCCTGCGCGGGCAATAATAATGCTTTCTCCATGTGTGGCTTGGTCTATGTAACGCGAAAATTGGGTTTTCGCTTCATGAATATTAACGATTTGCATATTAGCTTCCTTAGCCAATTTAATTAACGGCTCTTTATGGACTAAGTCTAGTCCATTTAGGTCTAGATTGTCAATAATACCGCTTAATTAATGCGCACTTTCCCAATTACAGCCCACGCCCACTTCTGCCAACAAGGGCACATCTAATTTAGCCACATGTTGCATCAATAAGGGTAGCTGCGTTTTAACCAACTCAAGTTCATTATCCGGCACTTCTAGCACCAGCTCATCGTGTACTTGCATGATGAGTTTAGCCGCCAGTTTTTCATCTTGTAGCCATTTATCCACCGCAATCATGGCTAGCTTAATTAAATCGGCCGCGGTGCCTTGCATAGGCGCATTAATGGCGGCACGTTCTGCGCCGGCGCGTTTCATGCCATTGGCGCTGTTGATTTCTGGCACCCATAAGCGGCGGCCAAAGTAGGTTTCTACATAGCCTTTTTGTTTGGCGATTTCTCGGGTGTTTTCCATGTATTTACGCACGCCGGGGTAGCGTGAAAAATAGCGTTCTATATAGCTGGCGGCGGCGCTGCGTTCAATATTCAGATTCTGTGCCAAGCCAAACGCGCTCATGCCGTAAATGAGGCCAAAGTTGATGACTTTTGCGTAACGGCGTTGCTCGTTATCGACCGCTTCGCGTTCTACGCCAAACACTTCGGCGGCAGTGGCGCGGTGAATATCTTCATTATTGGCAAAGGCTTGTAACATGCCTTCATCTTGCGACAAGTGCGCCATGATGCGTAATTCGATTTGTGAATAATCGGCCGATACAATGTGGCTGCCTACTGGCGCGATAAACGCTTCACGAATTCGGCGGCCTTCGGCTGAGCGCACTGGAATATTTTGCAAATTAGGGTCTGAACTGGCAAGCCGGCCAGTAATGGCCACGGCTTGATTGTAGCTGGTGTGCACGCGGCCAGTCGTGGGGTTAATCATGCGCGGCAGTTTGTCAGTGTAGGTGGATTTTAGTTTGGCCAAGCCACGATATTCGAGCAACACTTTTGGCAGTGGATAATCTAAAGCCAGTTCTTGTAAAACATCTTCATCGGTAGAAGGCGCGCCGCTAGGGGTTTTTTTGGTCGGTTTAATACCTAGCTTGCCGAACAGAATTTCTTGCAATTGTTTGGGCGACGCTAAATTGAACGGTTGGCCGGCCAGTTCATAGGCTTTATTTTCTAAAGCCACCAATTTCATGCCAATTTCATTGCTTTGAATATTCAGCATGTCTCGGTCTATTAAAACACCGTTGCGCTCTATGCTGAAAAGTACGTTAGAACTGGGCATTTCAATGTGGCTGTAAATGTATTCCAATTTAGCATCGGCGGCAATTTGCGGGTACATGGCCTGATGCAATTGCAAGGTAATGTCGGCGTCTTCAGCTGCATATTCAGCCGCTACTTCTACCGTCACTTGGTTAAAGGTGACTTGTTTAGCACCTTTGCCTGCCACTTCTTGAAAAGTGATGGTTTTAAGGTCCAAATGACGCATGGCAAGGTCGTCCATGCCGTGCGTTTTGTGCGATTCGAATACGTAAGATTGCAATAAAGTATCGTGCGCAATGCCGTTTAATGCAATGCCGTGATTAGCCAATACGTGTTGGTCATATTTAAAGTTTTGCCCGACTTTTTTGATGGCAGGGTTTTCTAGAATGGGTTTGATTTTAGCCAAAGTGTCAGCAAAACTGAGCTGTTCAGGCGCATCAAAATAATCATGTTTTAACGGCAAGTAAGCCGCGCTACCAGCTTCTACGCTAAACGACATGCCTACAATTTTCGCCGTCATTGGGTCTAGTGAGGTGGTTTCTGTATCGAAGCAGACTAAATCTGCAGCGCTTAATTTGGCCAGCCAGTGGTCTAGTTGCTCGTTTGTTAGTATCGTTTCGTAATTTCTGTTGGTGTTGGCAGTGTGCTGAATTACGGCAAACATATCCGTTGTTTCGGATTGTATTGGGCTTGATGATATTGTTTTTGTAGACGTTGTAGGCGCTAAATCTGGCATATTATCCAGCTCTTTACGCCAGCTTCTAAATTCAAAACGGTCAAATAATTCAGCCAGTTTGGCTTTGTTTTGTACTTGCGGTGCAAGGTCAGATAAGTTTTCTTGAATGCCAACATCGCAGCGGATGGTAATTAATTGGCGTGCGGTAGGTAACCACGGCAAAGCTTTGCGTAAATTTTCGCCCACCACGCCTTTAATGTTGTCGGCATTGGCGACAATATTATCTAGCGAACCATATTCTTTTAGCCATTTCACAGCTGTTTTTGGTCCTACTTTTTCTACGCCAGGTACGTTGTCTGAGGTGTCGCCAACCAACACCAGGTAATCCACCATTAGGCTAGGCGGTATGCCAAATTTGCGTTCAACGCCGGCAATATCCAGCACATCATCCACTCTTCTAAAAGCATCGCGCATGGTGTTCACCACGGTAATATGCGCGTTTACCAGTTGCGATATATCTTTATCGCCGGTAGAAATAATCACGCGCACACCTTCACGCTCGGCTTGTTTGGCTAGCGCACCGATTACATCGTCGGCTTCAACACCTTCTATCATGATCAGCGGCCAGCCCATTGCTTTAATCGCTTCATGTAGGGGCTCTATTTGCGGGCGTAAATCCTCAGGCATAGATGCTCGATTGGCTTTATATTCAGCATAAATATCGTCGCGAAAAGTTTTGCCTTTAGCATCAAAAACACAAGCGCTATAATCGCTAGGGTAATCTTTATGCAAACGGCGTAACATGTTGAGTACGCCTTGAATGGCGCCTGTGGGCTCATTCTGACGATTTCTTAAGTCAGGCATGGCGTGAAACGCGCGATACAGGTAGGATGATCCATCGACTAATAACAACGTTTTCATATTGGCTTTCAACTGTACTTAAATAATTATAAAACTGGCGACTATAAAACAGGACTTCTAAATTATGTCTTACGCAAAAAAAGTACCCAAAATATCTGATCCTGATGTGCAGGGTAGCCATCAAACTGGGCATGAATCATGGCATGCATTCGAGATTATGGCAGAATTTGTCGATGCAACGGAGCGGCTTAAAGAAATCAGGCCGGCGGTTTCTATTTTTGGCAGTGCGCGCACCAAGCCAGATAGTCCTTATTATCAATTAACGGAAGATATTGCGCGACTATTATCCGACGCTGGTTTTAGCGTTATTTCTGGCGGCGGTCCCGGCATTATGGAGGCGGCCAATAAAGGTGCTTTTGCTGGAAAGTCACCCAGCATAGGCTTAAATATTGAGCTTCCGCACGAGCAAACGCGCAATCCTTATCAGGATGTGAGCCAAAATTTCAAACATTTTTTCATGCGTAAAGTGATGTTTGTTAAATATGCCAGCGCCTATGTGGTCATGCCGGGTGGTTTTGGTACTTTAGATGAAGTAATGGAAGCGATTACTTTGGTACAAACCGGTAAAACCTTAAAAATACCGATTATTTTAGTTTGCGAACCTTTTTGGCGCGGCTTGCTAGACTGGATTAAAACAACTTTGGTGAATGAGGGTATGGTGGATGCTTGCGATCTTGATTTAATTCAAGTGATTGATGAGCCAGCAAAGATCGTCGAAGCGATATTTAAGCATTACGAAACACGTGGCTTCAAATTATCCCCTGCGGAAGAGCGCGTGCAGGTTTATTTATAACGAATACCGTTTTGTGACAGGTAATTTGTTAAAATAAATCATTGATTGAGTGTCTCAATTTATTTTAAAGAATAGGTGTTTGGCTTATGCGTAAAATCTATCAAAACTTTGCTTTTTTATTAACCTTTGTGGCAGTGCAATTGCCTTTAGTGGCGCTTGCAGAAGCGCCTAAAGCGACAACGCCACCGGCTGGTTTGCAGCCATTAGAAGAAATCCCGCCGCCGCCAATGACTGCTGAAGAGCAAGTGACCGGTGAGCCGCAAGTGACAATTGTGCAGAAAAAAGGTGAAACGGTAGAAGAATATCGTATCAACGGCCAACTTTATATGATGAAAGTTACGCCAGCGCACGGTGTGCCTTATTACATGCATAAAGAAGATCAAAATGGTGGTTGGTTAATGGATGGTCCTAACCAGCCATTGAGTATTCCAAAATGGACGATTTTTAGATTTTAAATAAATAAAGAGGGCGTTAAGCCCTCTTTATTTATTTGCATTAAATGCCTGAAAGAAATCAATTATCTAATGTTTTAAGTAGTAGTTTCTAGCCTTCAACGTGTTCAAATTTAATAGCCGCTAAACTTATGTCAGTATTTACCTCCGTCAGTATTCCACAATTACAAGTATGGCTACTAGATTACGCAATTGGTGATCTGGTTGAGCTTAAAGGCATTTCATCGGGTATTACTAATACCAATTACTTTGTAACAACCCAGCAAGAAAGCGCGCTAGAGAATAAGACGGTACAGACTAAGTATGTGCTTACATTGTTTGAACACAATTCTATTGAAGAGTTGCCTTATTTTATTGATTTAATGAGCCATTTAGCGGCGCATGGTATTCCTTGCCCTAAACCTATTCCAGATAAAGCTGGCGTAAGTTTACACATGCTTAATGGTAAGCCTGCTGCATTAATCAGTTGCCTAAAAGGGCAGGATGTTGAAGCGCCGAATGTGCTTCAGTGTGCCGCTGTTGGGCGTGTACTAGCGCAAATGCATGTGGCTAGTTTATCCTTTGATGTTCAGCCAAATCACCAAAATACGCATAATCCACGTGGTGCCGAATGGCGCACTAAAACTGCCGCGCTGGTGATGCCGTATTTATCAGCTGCAGACCAACAATTATTGCAAGAAACGATGGCTTTTCAAGCTAACTTTGATACCAGCCAATTAGCGATGGGTGTAATTCATGCCGATTTATTCCGCGATAATGTATTGCTTGATGGCGACGAAATTGGCGGCTTAATTGATTTTTATTACGCCTGTCACGATGTATTGGCTTACGATTTAGCCATTGCCGTAAATGATTGGTGTGTGAATGCTGATGGCAGCTTAGATGAGGCGAGATTAAACGCCATGTTGAGTGCTTATCAAGGGATTAGGCCACTAAGCGCCGCCGAGCGCGATGCTTGGGCTGGCTTGTTGCGTATTGCTGCGCTACGTTTTTGGTTGTCACGTTTGTATGATCAAATTTTCCCGCAGGCGGGTGAATTAACTCATGCAAAAGACCCTGACCATTTTAAAAATATTTTACAACACAGAGCTAAGCTGTAAGTTTAATGCTTTAAGTTTTAAATATTGAGATTTAAATATTAAGTTGCGCACAGTTTAAACTCTGCGCCAGAACGATAGAAAAAAAGGAATTGTTACAAGATGGCTATTTTGGAAACCAGCGCTAAAACCGGCAAAAGTTGGATAAGCGAGAGTCTCGCTTTGTATAAATCTGCTCCCAATAAATGGATACTACTTGCGTCCGCATATGTCGCGGTATTTATGATGATTCCATCGCTACCGGGCTTTCAGCTATTCTCGTTAATTACTATTTTAATCTGGCCAATTTTCATGGTCATTGCCATCACCATGTACCGCAATGCCGACAATAATGTGACGCAAACTTTGAGTGAAATCATTGCCATGATTAAGCCAAAAATGCGGCCATTAATAGCACTTGGGGGCATATTTTTGCTTTATGGTGTGTTGGTCAGTTTGCTACTCAATAGTGATATTGATGGCTTGGTCGGCATGACAAAAAGCGTAGATCGCATGACCGATACGCAAGCTGAAGCGCTATTCCAAATGATGCTACCACTTTTATTAAAGCTAACGCTCGCATTGATTCCGATGATGATGGCTACTTGGTTTTCACCTATGCTGATTGCTTTTAATAATTACACGGTGGCTAAGGCGATTAAATCTAGCATTGCCGGTTCGCTACAATATATGTTGGCTTTAGGCGTTGCTTGGTTATTGCTGACTTTAGGCATTTTTGCTTTATTGGCGCTAGTCGGGCTTGTTATCGCAATTGTGGGTAATTTTGCCCCTATGCTAGGCCAGTTACTCATGCCAATATTACTGTTTGGTTGCTTGTTGTTGGCCACGGCGCTGATGTTGGCTTTTCAATATGTAAGCTACCGAGATGTGTTTAGAGCGGCTTAAAGTGATGTTAATTTGGCGTTAAATTCGCGCTAAATTGGCGTCAATTTAGCAAACTCCATCGCCAGCCATTTTAAACCTTCACGGCCAAAATTCACTTGCACGCGCATATCGCTGGCATTGCCTTCGTAACTCACCACCACACCTTCACCAAACTTTGCATGCGCCACTTGCTGACCTATTTTCCAAGGCATGGCATTTTTTTGCGTGCTACTTTGTTGCTTGCTCATCATGGCTGGCAGTTCGCTATAATCACGGCTGCCACCAGATCTGGCCACTGGTTTGCTGTTTAAGCGCTTGAGCAAAACTTCAGGAATCTCATCTAAAAAACGTGATGGAATGCCGTAGCGTACTTTTCCGTGCAACATACGGCTTTGAGCATGGCTTAAATATAAACGTTGTCTAGCGCGTGTAACAGCCACATACATCAGTCGTCGCTCTTCTTCTAAGGCGGTATTTTCGAATAAACTTTGCTCATGCGGGCATAAGCCTTCTTCTAAGCCGCTGATGAATACCGCTTTAAACTCCAAGCCTTTAGAAGCGTGTACCGTCATTAATTGCAAAGCATCGCGACCTACATCGGCCTGATGTTCACCGGCTTCTAAACTAGCGTGACTTAAAAATTGTGTAAGTAAATCTTGTTCAGTTTCGCCATCTACGTTGTTGTGGTTACCAAAACCCTGATTGGTAAATGCTACGGCTGCCGTGACTAATTCTTCTAAGTTGGCAACGCGGTCTTCGCCTTCTTTATCAAGCTGGTAATGCGCTTTTAGGCCAGAGGTAGTGGTGGCAAGTTCGGCTAATTCTGGCAAAGTGATGCCGTAAGCGCTGTCTACCATGTGTCTTATCAAGGCCACAAAACCTTCTATGCCTTTGCCACCCAGTTTTCCATTGCCTACTTTATTAATGGCCGCTTGCCATAAGCTACAGTTTTCTGCGCGGGCGCTTTCTTGCAACTGTTCTAAGCTACGCGCACCTATGCCGCGTGCCGGAAAGTTAATCACCCTTAATAACGCGGTGTCGTCATTAGCGTTGGCAATTAAGCGCATATAAGCCAGTGAATGTTTGATTTCTGCACGTTCAAAAAAGCGTAAGCCGCCATAAACGCGGTAAGGTAAATTAGCCGAAAATAGGGCATGCTCTAAAATACGCGACTGCGCATTGCTACGGTATAGCAGGGCGATTTCACCTAAAGAAGTGCCTTCGCAGTGCAGCATTTTAATTTCATCGACGATGAATTGCGCTTCGTCGGTATCGTTATAAGCATCGTAAACGCGTACTGGTTCACCTGCGCCTGCGGCTGTCCAAAGATTTTTGCCCAAGCGATTGGTATTGTTGGCAATAATCGCATTCGCGGCATCCAAAATATTGCTATGCGAGCGGTAGTTTTCTTCCAGCTTAACAATATGTTGAATGTTGAAATCTTTTTCAAAATCACGCATATTGCCCACACGCGCACCGCGGAACCCGTAAATAGATTGGTCGTCATCACCCACGGCAAACATGCAGTTAACTTGTTGGCCATCTTTATGGCCGGTGAGCAATTTTAGCCATAAATATTGTAGGCGGTTGGTATCTTGAAACTCATCCACCAAGATGTATTTAAAGCGGCTTTGGTAATGTTGGCGTATGTTGGCATCGCGCTCTAGTAACTCATAGCAACGCAATAACAATTCAGCAAAATCGGCTACGCCATCACGCTGACATTGTTTGTCGTATTCTTCAAAAATCTCACGCATTTTGGTTGAATGCGGGTCGTAAGCATCCACCGCATGGGCGCGTAAACCCTCGTCTTTACAGCCATTAATAAACTGTTGCACTTGCTTAGGCGGAAACTTTTCATCATCTACATTCATCAGTTTCATCAAACGCTTAATGACAGATAATTGATCAGCAATATCTAGAATCTGAAAGCTGGCAGGTAAGCCAGCCTCACGATGATGGGCGCGTAATAAGCGATTACATAAGCCGTGAAAAGTGCCCACCCACATGCCACGCGTATTGATAGGTAGCGACGAGGTGATGCGCGTCAACATTTCTTTGGCGGCTTTATTGGTAAAAGTTACCGCTAATAAACCAGTCGGTGATACTTGGCCAGTTTGGATCAACCATGCAATACGCGCCGTGAGCACACGCGTTTTACCACTGCCAGCGCCTGCCAATATCAAGGCCGACTGATGTGGCAACGTGACTGCTTCTAATTGTTTATTATTAAGCCCGGCTAATAGCGGATCTGGTGCGAAAGGTGAGTTTTGAGTTTCCATGGCGATATTATCGCATGACTGATGAAAAAATAAGCACCTTATGAATGTTACAAACAGATACAAACTTTTACAAATAAATAAGAACTAATATCTAATATGGTTAGTCTGAATTAGCATGTTAGTTAGATTGAGTTTTACCTAACTTTCCGCTTCTTTCCTCCCTGAGCGGAAGCCTTATAAACAGGCATTTTGCCCCGATTCTCATCCCCTTGAATCGGGGTTTTTTTTGTAGTTTTTAAGTGTGTTTAAATGTGTGTGTTTAAATGTAAAAAAAGTCCCGCAAGTTTGCGGGACTTTTTTATGTTACATAGCACATTCCAGCTTCAATTCGATGGCGAGGCGAGGCGGTGAAATCATTTGTGACGCAGGCAGTACGTTAAGTACGGCAAGGAATAAATGATGAAACCAACGAAGCATCACCGAAGAAGTGAATGTTGGAATTACATCATACCGCCCATGCCACCCATACCGCCCATATCACCGCCACCCATTGCTGGGCCGCCGTCACTTGGTAACTCACCGATCATACATTCAGTAGTCAACATCAAGCCAGCCACAGAAGCCGCGTTTTGCAAGGCAGAACGCGTGAC
>CANFZA010000045.1 GCA_947451235.1 Methylophilaceae bacterium
GCTGAAATAGAGGCCGCCGCAATGATAGACACCACTCTAGGTTTTGGGGCGGCCATAATGCGGCGCAGGCCCGCTGCTTGGTCATTTTGAAAATCAGCCATTGCTAATCTCCGTGAATATTAGCGGTTTTACGACTTGAAGCTTGTGCGTTGCTACCCATGACAAAAGGTAATTCGTCGTCCATAAACTTAAACGGCAGATTTCGGCTGGAATTTAGTTTTAATGCATGCTGAATCAAATATTGTTTGTTTGCCAAATGAATATCTTCTGGCACGCGTTGCCCATTGGCTACGTAATAAAGCTTTAATTTGCCTCTAATAATCACGTCTAGCGCGCTACCGATGGTGGCGGCTTCATCTAGCTTGGTAATAATACAGCCATCTAAACCTTTTCCTTTGTAGGCGCGAATCACATCAGTCAGCGTTTCGCCAGTGCTGGTTGCGTTTAGGCATAACAGTTTTTTAATTGGCGTTTTAGTGTTCGAAAGCATGGCGATTTGCTCTGCTACCATGCGGTCGCGTTGGCTTACGCCTACGGTATCAATCAAAATAGTGTGTTTGTTTTTAAGCTCGTTCAAGGCGATTTTTAAATCAGCTTCATCTTTAACGGCATGCACCATTACGCCCAAAATTTTGCCGTATATTCTGAGTTGCTCATGACCGCCGATACGATAAGCATCGGTCGTGATTAAGCCGATATTTTGTGTGCCGTGCTTCATCACATAACGTGCGGCTAGTTTGGCCGTGGTGGTGGTTTTACCAACGCCAGTTGGGCCAATTAAGGCAAATATGCCGCCTTGGTCTAAAATTTCCGTTTCGTTTTGTATTGTGTCAAAATTTCTTGCAAGAATCGACTTGACCCAGTTCATGCCTTTTTCGAGATCTAAATTGGCTGGCATTTTTTCAGCCATTAACCTAGCTAAAGAAGCGCTAAAGCCTGCAGACAGTAAGGTGTTTAATATTTCTGATTTAACCGGATCACGCTGTTGAATGTTGCCCCAAGCAATGGTGGTCAGTTGTGATTCAATCACGCTGCGCATGCTACGCATCTCAGCCAGCATTTCAGACATTTGTTTATTGACGCCGGCGTTTACATTATTCATATTTGAGTTGGATAAGTTTAAATCGACGGTGTTTACCGTTGCTGGTTGCACAGTTTGCATTGGTGTTGTCGCTACTTGCGCTTGCTGTACAGGTTTGACAATTGCTACTGGTTCTAGGCGCTCAGGTACAAATGGTTCGGCCTGGTTTGCATGAAAACCCTCAATTTTTTTATTTAGTACTGATAATAATGTAGAAGTTTCCTCGCTGGTATCACTACTAACGTGGCGGCGGTATGAATCATCATCAACATAAGCATCTAGGTCTTCTTCTTTGAATGCCATGATTTTGTTGCCCCCATCTACCGCGCGGTTGGAGAGAATGACGGCATTTTCACCCAAGGCCATACGCACCATATTAAGTGCTTCACGTGAGTTCTTTCCAAAGAATTGTCTAATGTTCATGCTTTACTTTCAGTAGTGCTAGTCAAACGTATAGGTTGTAAAACGGATGATGCTTTTATCGATATAAAAATAATAATTAGTTTGGTATTGCTAATTAAATTAGCCTCTTTCAATTAATCCATCACTTCTGCGGCTTGGCTAGCCAACAAAAGCGCTGTATGTAAATGTGCTTGCTGGCGCTCTTTAGTGTAATTGGTAAGCATGCCTAAAATAACGCTGTCATCAAAGCGAAAGCGAGCCAGCATCATGTTAGTGCCGCTAAGCTTAACCAACTGTAAGTTACTTAAGCTTTCCAACAGATCAGCAATCTCTTTACTAATGCCTAAAAGGAATATGGCAGTAGATTTATCAGAACGAATGAGTTGCTGCGCCAGCATTAAATAGTTGAGGTTGGCATCCTTAATTTCCGACATCATATCTATTACATTCATTTCAATTCCCAATTCATTGTTTTTATTAAATATTTTATTTGTTGCGTCAGGCGTACTCTGAGCTTTTTAATAGAAATTACCAATTGGGTGTTGTCTGTATTTTATGTAAGAAATTAGCACTTCTCGTGTAGGTGTTTGTCCTACAAGAAAGTTGTGCGTACAGCGCGCATGGGGAAAACACGGCGTGGTGTATGAAACGTGCAGAGTTTGTTGAATTTAAGTTATGCGAAGGTCGTTCGCCTGATGCTTAGAAATTCTAAATTTCATTCAGGTAATACAAAAACAAAAAAGCCTGCTAATTCAAAGAATTAACAGGCTTATCTGATGTTGGCGGAGCGGACGGGACTCGAACCCGCGACCTCCTGCGTGACAGGCAGGCATTCTAACCAACTGAACTACCACTCCGTAAAACTTACGTAGTTATTAATTAATATCGTTATTAACTAATTACGTTTTAAATTTTGCGTACTAATTTTTACCAAAAATCAGGGTTGCTTGAAACTAAGGTTACTTAAAACAAAGGTTTCTTAAACTTTAGCATTCCTGACTTTACAACTAGAAACGACTTTTGTCACATTGTTGCTAACTATTTTGGTGGGTGCTAACGGGGTCGAACCGCTGACATTCGCCTTGTAAGGGCGACGCTCTACCAACTGAGCTAAGCACCCTGCCTAGCCAACAAGGACGGCATTGTACAACAACTTTTAGAGTTTTCCAACCGATTAAATACAAAGTTTGTATTTAGTTGCTTTTGAGGTTGAATTGATGGCTTTCAGGCTGCTGTTAGTGCTTGGCGTTAACGCACTATTTTCTAGCGTATGAGCTTGCTAATCGCTTTAAAGGCATCGCCATCAGCTTTACCTAGCCATTCAAACACGATGGATTCAGTATTGCTAATAATGCAGCCAGCTTCACGCATTCTAGCGATGGCATTGGCTTTGTTCGCTGGGTTACGTGAAATGATAGCGTCTTCTGCCACAAATACTTGTTTGCTATTTTGCAAATCTAAAGCGGTTTGCAACACGCAAATATGCGCTTCCATACCGGCAATAATTACCTGAGAATGGTCACGGGTTAATTGGCGACTGAATTTAGGCTCAGACATGCAAGAAAAGCTGAGTTTCTCTACAGGTTTAATATTGGGTAAAAAGGCTAATAACTCAGGCGCGGTGTTACCCAAACCTTGTGGATATTGCTCAGTCAAAAGAATGGGCACTTCTAGCATCGTTGCCGCTTGCGCTAAGATACTGCAATTCTTAATCACGGCTGTCATAGCCTCTTGCGGCATGGCGCTTAACAGACGCGTTTGCATATCGATAATAACCAGTTGGCTTAAGGCTGTGCGTGACATTTGATTACGGATCATTTAATTACCTAACTCTTTAATATTTAACATTATTTAACTAGCTAATTACTTAATTAGTAATTGCTGATTAATATCGGCTAAATCGGCCTCTGCAACCACGCCAGAAGCGGCTTTTAAGCGAATGATATTCACTAAATAGTTATAACGTGATTGTAATAAATCGCGCTTGGCGCTAAAAAATTGTTGTTGCGCGTTTAATACATCCACACTGGTACGCACGCCGACTTCATAGCCTAATTTTGTAGAATCAACCTGACTTTGGCTACTGATTAAAGCTTGTTCGTAAGCTTTAACCTGAGCGATGCTGGTGTTTAAATTTAAATAATCGCGTTGGGTTTCCAGCTCAGTTTGGCGACGTGAGATTTCAACGTCATCTTGTGCTTTCTGTTTATTAAGTACGGCTTGCCTAACGCGTGAAGTGGTCGCGCCACCTTGGTACAAAGGTATTTGCAACTGTAAACCTATGGTGCCTGTTTTAAGTTCATTGCCAGTACCAAACACAGAAACGCTACCATTGGCGTAGTTATCACTATAGCTTGCTACCGCATCTAAAGTCGGCAAATGCCCTGCTTTTGCACGCTCAATTTCTTGCTCAGAATACTTTAAAGTATCTTGCAGAATTTGGATATTTAGGTTGTTTTGTGCGGCCACTTCTAGCCATTTGTCCATATTTTGCGTGACTGTGTTGATTTTAATGTCGGCTTTTACCGAGGCTAATTTTTGTGGAATATCACCGGTTATAGCTTGTACAGAACGTTTGGCGATTTCATATTCGTTGACTGCAGCAATTTCTTGCGCAACCACTAAATCATAGCGCGCCTGCGCCTCGTTAACATCGGTAATGGTCGCTGTGCCTACTTCAAAAGTCGCTTTGGCCTGCTCTAACTGGCTCAGAATGGCTGCTTTTTGTGCAATGATTAAGTCAATTTTATCTTGTGCTATAAGTACTTCAAAATACACTTGTGTGGTGCGTAAGATAAGGGATTGCTGGCTTAAATATAACTGTTTATCCGCTTGGCTGACTTGCGTTAAAGTTTGATCCATCTGCACCAAATTTTGCTTGCGATAAATAGGTTGGCGCGCATCAACACCATATTTATACGTTTCAAAATTAGAGCGGCCTGGCGGCGTAGTGGCATTTAAATAGCGAATGTCTGAACCAATGGCATTGGCTTCTGCCGTAAAATTCACCGTCGGTCGATACAAGGCTTTACCTTGCTCAATCAACTCCTGTGCTGCTTGATTCGCACTAAGTGCAGAGGCTAAAGTTGGGTCGTGTGATAGCGCTTGCTGATAAACATCCACTAGAGATTGCGTTTTATTGTTTGCGGCCGAAAGCTCCGCAGCAAAGCCAGAATTTGCAAAAAAAACTGCGGTAAATAGCTGTGTAAAAACCAGTCTACTTGTAAAAGCCCGCGATAGAGTAAAAAACAGTTTTTTGGACATATTCAAAGCGAACTAAAACTCAAACTTAGTGGCTTGTGGAGCGTTTATTAACGCTGGTAAACATGTTTCAAAAAATGCGTCATGTCTAAAGCTATCTTCGCTCACGCGTGTAGTGAGTGTAGCTTGCATAATTGGCATTTCACCAATCACGGCAAATAAGCGTCCACCAACGTTAAGCATTTTTTCTGCCGCTGTTGGGCGTAGTGGCAAAGAGCCAGTAAACACAATCACATCATATGGCGCGTTGGCGGTAAAGCCGTTAACGGCATCGCCTACATGCAACGTCACATTGTGAATATTTTGTTTTTGTAAGCGCGCTTTGGCAAGGTCTGATAACTCTTGATGAACTTCAACCGTATCAACATGCTGAGCCAGTGTTGCTAACAGAGCCGTTAAATAACCGCTACCGGTACCAACTACTAGCACTTTGTCGGTTTTTTTAACGTTAAGTGCCTGTAAAATTCGACCTTCTAATTTCGGTGAAAGCATAGTTTGGCCATGACCAATCGGCAGTTCAACGTCAGCAAAGGCTAAGCCTTGCTGCGATTCAGCAACAAAATTTTCACGCGGCACTTGGTTAAATAATTCCAGCACTACTGGGTCTAGCACTTCCCATGTGCGAATTTGCTGTTCTATCATATTAAACGTAGCTTCACGGTTGCTGAAACCAGCGGCATCGCCAGCAATATTGAATCTAGCTTCGTTTGAGAAGTCGCTTGGTGTTTGTACAACGTTTGCAGATTGTGTCATGGCAATTTTGTTCCTATCAATTTCAATTATTATAGCGCATGCACTTAGTCAGCAAGCTGAATTTACGCAGGCTTTCAATGTTTAAATTACGTTTTTGGCGGCATTTTGACTTTAAACCAAGCAGCATATAAGGCTGGTAAAAATAGCACAGTCAGTAAAGTTGCTACCGCTAAACCACCCATAATCGCTACTGCCATTGGGCCAAAAAACACGCTTCTAGTGAGCGGGATCATGGCTAATATTGCGGCGGCGGCGGTTAAAACAATAGGCCTGAAGCGCCTAATGGTCGATTCAATAATGGCTTGCCATTCGGCTAAGCCTGAGGCTTTATCCTGATCAATTTGGTCGACCAAAATCACGGAATTTCGCATAATCATGCCTGAAAGCGCAATAGTGCCTAGCATGGCGACGAAGCCGAAAGGTTTATCAAAGAGTAATAACGCGGTTGTGACGCCGATTAAACCCAAAGGTGCGGTTAACAGCACTAAAAATACCCTTGAAAAACTTTGTAATTGAATCATCAATAAAGTCAGTACAGCAATTAAAAATAACGGGAAACCTGCCGCAACCGAGGCCGCACCTTTGGCTGAAGCTTCAACTGCGCCGCCGGTTTCTATGTTCACGCCTAATGGTAAATTGGCTTTAATCTGCGTCAGTTGATCTTCAATTTGTTGCGAAACCACAGGCGCTTGCATATTGCCTTGTAAATTCGCGCGTACAGTCACCGATGGCTCACGGTTACGTCGCCAAATTACGCCTTCTTCAAAGTCTGAAGTAATGGTGGCTAATTGTGACAGTGGCACCGTTGCACCGCTAGGCAGGTTAATCATCAAATCTGGCAGGCGTGATAGCTGCGATCTATCGGTTTGTGAGCCGCGTACCACTAAATCTATGCGCTCATTGCCTTCTCTAAACTCGGTAATATAAAGCTCTTGCATGGCGCCGTTCAGCAGATTAGAAATATCCACCGAGCTGATGCCGAGCAAGCGCGCCTTGGCTTGATCTATCTTTACATGTACCACTTTGCTGGGTTCTTCCCAGCTTAATTGCACATTCACCAAGTTGCTATTTGCACGCATGATGTCGGCAATTTGGCGTGAAATACCGCGAATTTGCGTAATGTTGCTGCCTGACACCCTGAATTGCACAGGAAAACCCACAGGCGGGCCATTTTCTAACCGTAAAACTGAGCCACGTAGGGCAGGAAAATCATTTTCGAATACGGTCAGTAAGTCGTTGCGCAAAGCTTCACGCGAGGCTAAGGATTTGCTCAAAATCACAAATTGCCCAAAGCCTCGATGCGGCATTTGAATGTCTAGCGGCAAGTAAAAACGCGGGCCACCATTGCCGATATAGGCTACAAAATTTTCTATGCCTACTGTTTCGTTAGGTGTATTTTTTTGATAACGCTCATTCCAATCATGCAACCAAAGCTCTAGTTTTTTTACCTGATTATTTGTTGCCGCGTAAGAAGCACCCTCGGTCATGCGTAAATCTACGACTAATTCTAAGCGCGTTGAATCAGGGAAAAACTGTTGCTGTACCTGACCAAAACCAATCACTGCCAACACAAATAAGCCTAGTGTGCTGGCAATCACCGTTTTGCGGTAACGCACACAGGCGGTTACTACCATTCTGAAAGTCTGATAGAACTTGGTGTTATAAATATCGTGGTGATGGTTATCAGTTATTTTATCGGGCTGAGTCTTGGTTTGTAAGCGAAGTCGGTTTATTAGCCATGCTTTAAATCTAGTTTGTTTCGGTGCTTCGTCATAACTAGGCAGTAGATGGAAACCTAAATACGGCACAAATATCACTGCGGCAAACCACGAAATAATAAGCGCAATGGCAGAAACTTGAAAAATAGAACGCGTATATTCGCCTGTAGAAGATGCCGCCGTCGCAATTGGCAAAAAGCCCGCTACCGTCACCAAGGTGCCAGTTAACATAGGCATGGCGGTGGAATTATAGGCAAACGATGCCGCTTTAGCTCTATCCCAACCTTGCTCCATTTTAGACGACATCATTTCGACAGCAATAATCGCATCGTCTACCAATAAGCCTAACGCTAAAATCAGCGCGCCTAGCGATATTTTATGCAAACCAATATTCAGTAAATACATGACTAAAAAGGTGCTAGCCAACACCACTGGAATGGTAATCGCCACAATAATACCGCTACGCAAGCCCAAAGAAATTAGGCTAACACCCAGCACAATAATTAAGGCTTCGATTAAAGAGTGAACGAAATCATTGACTGAATTGGCCACTATTTTTGGTTGTGAGGTAACGGTTTCTAGCGCTAAACCTACTGTTAATTGTTGCTTAACGCGTGCCGTGACTTTATCCAGCGCATGGCCTAAAGCAATCACATCGCCGCCTTCCTTCATGCTAACGCCTAGCAGTAGTGAATCTTTGCCTTGAAAACGTACCCTATCATGCGGCGGGTCTTCGAAGCCTCGATAAATACGCGCAACATCACCTAAACGAAAATCCTGGTTATTGGCGCGTAAGCGTAGCTCGCGTAAATCTTCTAAATTGGAATAGCGTCCAGAAACCGCGACACGAATACGCTCGGCCGCAGAATCAAAAGTGCCACTGCGCACCACGGCATTTTGCGCCTGCAAAATATTCACTAAAGTGCTGGTGTTCAGGCCTAAAGTGACCAATTTTGCGTTGGTCAGCTCAATAAAAATACGCTGCTTTTGTTCACCAAAAAATTCCACCTTGGCAACATCTTTCACCTTTAACAACTCTGTTCTAATCAACTCAGCTTGTTTTTTCAGTGCGGCAAAATCAAAACCATCGCCCGTTAAGGCATACATGGTGCCGTAAACATCGCTAAATTCATCATTAAACGTCAGGCTTTCAACCCCTTGCGGCAATGTGTTGCGAATGTCACCAATTTTTTTACGCACCTGATACCAAACATCAGGCACATCTTTTGAAAACGTATCATCTTTGGCGACAATAAAAATCATTGATTCGCCGGGGCGAGAATAGCTGTTGGAATAATCTAAATGCGGCACTTCTTGGATTTTCTTTTCTAGCTTATCCGTCACTTGCTGTTCAACTTCTTGCGCGCTAGCACCCGGCCAAGAAGTGCGCACCAGCATTACTTTAAAAGTAAATGGCGGGTCTTCAGATTGACCAAGCTTAGTGTAGGCAACCAAACCGGCGATAGTGAGTACCAACATAAAGTACAGCACTAAGGCTTGATGCTTGAGTGCCCAGTCGGATAAATTAAAACCTGAGCTTATTTGTGATGCGTTTTCTGCCGCAGTTTGCTGGTCTTTATTTAGCTCGCTCATATTGAATTTTCAGTGACAGTTTTTGGCTCAATGACAGGGCGCACTAGTTGATTTTTAATCAAAGTATGCACGCCAGCAATAGCAATTTTTTCACCGATTTGTAGGCCGCTCGTAATCAATACGCCATCTTCACTAAACTGGCCAGTCACCACTTCACGCGGCTGAGCTTTATTATTAGCGTCTATCACCCAAACCATTTTTTTACCATTGATTGCGGTCAGTGCGCTACTAGGAATGAGCAAAGTGGCGTTATTTTTGCCAATATCTGGACCAAAACTCACGCCGGCCGTCATGCCAAAACGCACGGCCTCATCAACATTTTTAATGCTCACGCGCACACTAAATGTCCGTGTTGCAGAATCGGCAGCGGGTGAAATTTCTCGCACAATTCCAGCGTAAGGCTTTTGCATAGCGGCCCACATTCTCACTTCGGCGGCGGCGTTTAATTTCACCTCTGCCATGCGCGACTCTGGTACAGCAACCAGCACTTCAAACTCTTTGGTATCAGCGATTTTTGCAATAGCCTCGCCTGCTTTGACGACTTGGCCAGGTTCGGCGCGGATCATGGTGACCACGCCATCGCGGTCTGCCCTTAATTGGGTATATTGCGCTTGGTTGCCGGTAATGCTCGCTTGCGCTTTTACCTGCGCTAAACGTGCGCTTGCCGTTTTTAGCTCGGCTTCATGCATATCTAAAGCTGAGGCTGAAATGAACTTTTGAGAAAATAACTGGCGTTGACGCTCTACTTCGGATACTGTCAGCGCGTAACTTGCTTCTGCTGCCCGTACATTTGCCGCTGCGGCGGCGCTATTAAGACTTGCATCAGCAGCGTCTATATTGGCAATAATTTGACCTGTTTTAACTTGCGTGCCAGTTTCTACCTTGCGCGCTATAATTTTTCCATCAATCCTAAAGCCTTGATTAGATTCATATCTGGGTCGCACCTCGCCAACCAGCACCATGTTATGACTAGCGCTATTTGCGCCAACTACCATGACTAATGCCGGACGTGGTGGAGCAGGTGGTACGGGCTGTTTATCGCAAGCGACTAGCAAGAGCAATATTACTAAGCCTAAAATTTTCATATTCCAAAGTCCATTTATCTCGTCACTCGTCAGTTAATTAATATTTGTATCGATTGTTTAGCGACTTCACGCATAGAAAAACATCGCAATGTCGCGCTAAAAATAACTCGCAGGCCAATTATGCATGAGGTTCTCTTTGCCAAATTTGCGTTCTGCCAAATAAGCTAAGGCCTATAAATCCGCGCACTTCTAATTGTTTACCTGCCTCTTTTAGTTTTAATTTAACGCGATAAGTACTGCCCGAAAAAGGATCTAAAATTTCACCGCCCTCATAGCATTCGCCATGTGCTGTTACGTTTTTAATAATGGTCATGCCGATTAATTTTTGATCTTTTCTTTCGTCCTTACAGGCGGTGCAGTATTCTTCTTTATGACTAGCAAGGCCTTTTTCGGTCAAAGCTTTTTCATTCACACCCTTTTCAATCACACCGGTATAAATGTCATGGTCTTTCATAATTCTAACGTAGCCGCTGATTTGGCCATCATCATCAAAGGTTTTCCATAAACCTTCTAATGTAGCTGACTCTAAGCTATACGCAGTTAAACTATAAGCCATTGTAGACAGCCACATTAATAAAACAGCGAGTATTAAACGGCTATTATTCATTCTTAATACATTCCTAATACGTTCATTAAAGATACATGCTTATTTTTTAGCAATAATAATTAAACCTAGCACAATAAACGCAGCGCCTAATACCATGCGGACGCTAATCACTTCTTTGAGCAACACCCACGCAAGTAAAATTGCAATCACTACGCTGCCTTTGTCTATTAGCGCAACCGTGGCCACATCGCCTATTTTCAAAGCTTTGTAATAAAAAATCCAAGAACCTGCGGTAGTAATAGCTGAAAGCCCCAACCAGATATAATTCACTTTTTGCAGCGCTTTAATCTCAACCGGATCAACAGCAAGCGCGGCAAATATCAATACGAATATACAAACAAAAATGGTGCGTACTGTGAGGCCTAACTCCGCTGAAATGCCTGTTAAGCCCTGTTTGGCGACTACCGAAGTAAAACCGGCAAAGCACATGGAGATAAAAGCATATAACACCCAGCGTTCCATATTAAGCCTCTAAAAAGTGAATCAGTCTGATTAATGCGTTGCAGAATTCGCAGCGCGCTGCGAAAAAATCAGGATGCAGGCTAGCATCATTAAAAGCAGTGTTACTGATGCAGTGTAGCGGCTTAAAGCAAGGCCACCAGCAGCGATTGGCTTATCTAGAAAGTCACCGACGACTGCACCTAGTGGGCGCGTAATAATAAACGCAGCCCAAAAAAGTAAGGTTTTAGAAATACTGCTCCATAAATAGCCGGCCAACACCAGCGCCAATAATGCGCTGAAAATAATGGCGCCACCGCCATAACCTAGACCGGCGGTATCTGCTGTCCAATCACCCAAAGCCGTACCTAATGTTTGTGAAAACATGATGGTGACCCAATAAAAAACTTCTACTTTAGGCGTGCTTACGGACGCCACTGAAACTGAGCCTTGCGTTTTGTACCATATTGCTAAAGACGCAATTAATAGCGAAAACAATAAGGCCGAACCGCCAGCATAACCAATGCCAAGCGAGCGATCGGCAAAATCAGCTAACGTGGTGCCTACCGTGGTGGTTGCGATGATGGTTATCCAATATAAAAACGGCTGAAAGTGCTTGGCTTTAATTTGCGTAGCCACGGCAAGTATGAAAATTGCCGCAAATATTATCGTGCTAATCAGATAACCTAATTGCATAGACATAGAAACGGCGTCGCCGCCAGTTTCACCCAATGTAGTTGCAAGAATTTTGATGATCCAGAATCCCAGCGTCACCTCGGGTACTTTAGTCAGTGCAAGTTTTGTTGTATTGTTCATAAGCTTTAATGATTAGTTGAATGCCGCCAGGTATTTAAATTTAAAGACATTTGAATTTGGCCGCAATTGCACGTTTTTAGTTAAGCTGATGTAGCTTTAACGCCCCTGTTTTGTAGTCACGGCTGGCAGTTTGGTAATAAGCAATCGCCTCATTGAGTAGTTTTTCATTCATGCTGGTTGGCGTGGCTTCAAAACTTAAAGGGTCTATTTTGTAGGCTTCTACCTTTTGCTTAGGCGATAACACAATTAAAGTATCGTCGCTGTAATAGCCCAGCGCTTGATAATTGCTTACAAACGCACGCGCTGGCAATTTGTTGGCTTGCGCGGTAAAAAGCGATTGTCCATAAAAATGTTCAGCGCCCTTTTTGCCGAGTACATCTAACAGCGTAGGCACAATATCAATTTGACTGGCAACGCGGTTGTAGTGGCTAGCGGGCAACATATCTGGCGCGTACAAAAATAGTGGAATATGATATTTATCGACCGGCAATTTGCTCTTACCGGCCACCGAAGCGCAATGATCCGCGACGATGACAAATAGCGTATCTTTAAACCATTGCTTATTTTTAGAATTTTCAATAAATTTGCCTATGGCGTAGTCGGTATATTTAACTGCGCCTTCACGGCTACCTTGTGGCAAATCAATCTTACCTTCAGGAAAGGTATAGGGTCTATGGTTGCTGGTAGTCATAATATGCGCAAAAAACGGCTTATTTGACTTTACATTTTCGTCAAAAATGGCGATTGAGTTATTGAATAAACTTTCGTCATCTACGCCCCAAATGTTTTCACTTTGTATGGTTTTAGCATCAAAGTCGGTGCGGTCTATTACTTTATAATCGTTGCTGGCAAAGTAGGTATTCATGCTGTCGAATACGCCATAGCCGCCGTAGATAAAAAACGTTTCGTAATTTTGTTGGCGCAATAATTCACCAATGCCAGCCAAATGATCGCTATTGGGTCTGTGAACAATGGCTTGCCCAGGGATTGGCGGCGTGGCGATGGAAAGTGCATCTAAGCCACGAACTGTACGTGTGCCAGTAGCAAAAAATTGGTCAAATACTAAACTTTCGCCAGCTAATTTATCAAGGTAAGGCGTAATGTTTTGCTTATTGCCATAAGTGCCCAAATATTCGGCAGATAAACTTTCTACCGAAATGAGCACCACGTTTTTGGGGTTACGTGTAAATGGGCCAAGCATTACTTTGCTGTTATTTTTAACCTGCAAGGTGGCAGAAGTTGATTGCCTATTTGAACCGACAGACTGCAAGGTGCTCAATGCTAAGGAAGCAGGAATCGTTTTGTAAAATTTATCATAATCCAGCTCATTACGGCGTGCGGCGGCAGCAAAGCTGAATAGGCCATTACCGCTTAGTTCATTGGCATAAGCATTTTTGCTGAACTCCATTTGGTCTACGTTGGCAAGCTGAAAACTAACAACAGGTAAGGCAACGATAGTAATAAGTAATTTTATTTTTTGCTTAACCGGTTTAAGCGTTTTATTAAATGTGATTAATCGGCTAAGACTGAATAAAATAGCGACTGCAATCAAAGCAATCCCCAAAACGATGAGCGGTACAGGATAAGATTCACGAATATTGCCAATGACTTCTTTGGTGTAAATTAAATAATCGACCGCAATAAAGTTAAAGCGCGTGGTGAATTCTTGCCAAAAAATATATTCAGAAGCTACGCCAAAAATAAGGCCAAAGGTCATCATAAATGCCAGTATCCAGCGCGCTTTGGCGACCCAATGCTTGGTTCTCCAGCTATTTGGCAGCAATAATGAACCTAGTAAAAATGGCACCACTAAGTAGCACAAAGCGTTTAAATCAAACCAAAAACCTACCGCAAAAGCCTTTAGCGCTTGGCCAAACGACATTTGACTAACGCCAACATCTAGCCAAAGTACCACGCGCAAAAGTAACCAAATCGCCAATGCAATGGCTGAAATGAATAAAGTAAATGATATTTTATAGTGGCTTGTTGGGCTGTTTTTTTGTGCGATTGTCATCGTGCTTTTAACCTAAATGTAATCTAAATATGCGATACGATAGTAAATCGTAACATGCAAACCTTACTGTTTTCTTAACTGTTTTCTTATATTTTAGCTATGTCTGTTTTGGTTGATTATGTTGGCTAACTAAGCTGGGAGGCCATAAGAGGTATTGCAGTAATAAAATCATCCAAACTATCCAAGCCGTCCATAAATTATGTGACATAAAATGCGCGCCACGCATCATTTGTGTCCAGCCCATGGCAAGTCCGAACAGTAGACCTAGCATTAGTCCAACGGTTGCAAGTTTTGGTTGCGTGTCTCTAAAGCCAAAATAAAAGGCCATCAGCGCAAAACCACCGCTAGCATGGCCACCAGGAAAGCAGTGACCAGGGGTTGCGCCTATCGGCAAGCTACCAAGTAAAGCAATTAGTGGTTGCGTTCCACCATATAAAATCAAATCCCAAGGGCAAGCATGTTCGCTAAAGTGCTTCAAAATGGAAATAGTCGTCGTAGAAATAATCATGGCGACAAAAAGCCATAGAAATTGTGGGTGGTAGTTTTGTAGCCATGCAAACTGAAAAGTGGGCACTTTACCCAATGAGGAGGTTTTTTTTGTCCGGAAATTACTCCGTAACAAAAAGCCCAGCAGCCAAAAGCTCAACATCATTAGACCCACAGCAACTATCAGATACTTAAGGTAGATATGCATCACATTCTCTAGAAACCAATCATTTTTAAGTGGGAAGGTTAGTGTATGCCTGCTGTAATATTGGTCAATCAATAGTGCATCTAAGCCGGTTAGTGGATATAACAGTAGAAGCGAAAACGCTAGTATTAACGGTAACAGAAAGTGCAGCATCCAAAAACTGGGCTGATGTAAACGTATGTAGATCATAGGGATGGCCGCAGTAATAGAATGTTAATGATGCTGGGTGCACTTAAAAACACTCATAATACCTTCTTAAAGGATAATGCTGACATTATAGTGATGTGACCCGTTTCGTGAAACATGATGTAGCGTAAAAAAAGTCCATATTGCTTCGAGCCTTATTGAGTAGGCTGGACGAATTCAGATCAAGCCAGTAGTAAGCTGTTTTGTGTAGATAGTGGCGAATTTAAGTGGTGAGCAACCGGCTAAATTGACGTGCTCGATTGCAAAACAGAGTCTTTAGGTGCACACAAATCTAGCTTCTGTGTAAATTGCGGTATTGCCAGACTAAACACATGATCTTCGCAAAAGTGCCTAGATAAAAAACTATCCAATAAGTTTATGCTCATTGGGCTATTTTACTTAAGAAAATTAAACGCTAATTTATTGTTCACCAAAAGAACTAATGCAACTAAAGCTATTCTTAACTATGTATTTCTTGTTAATTATTTAGAGGCAATCATTATGTTAAGAACAAAATTAGGTGCAGCAGTTTTGCTCAGCGTTATATCAACCGGTGCTTTTGCTGGCCAATGTGATGTTGCAATAGAAGCCACGGCAAGCATGGCTTTTTCGTTAAAAGAAATCGCAGTTAGTAAAACATGTAAAGAAGTTAGCCTCACATTTAAAAATGTAGGCACCATGGCAAAAGCAATGATGGGCCACAATGTGGTGATTAGCAAAAAATCTACCATGCAAGCCGTTTTAACAGACGGTAGCGCCGCAGGATTAGCAAAAAATTATGTCAAAGATAATGATGATCGTGTCATTGCACACACGGTAGTTCTTGGTGGTGGTGAAACAACCAATATCAAATTTAAGGTCAGCAACTTAGATGCGAAAGAAGCCTATGTGTTTTACTGCAGCTTTCCTGGCCATGCAGGCGTCATGAATGGTGTGTTTAAATTGCTATAGTTATCGATTTTAAATAGCGATTTGGTTTAAAAAAGGTGATAGTAATATCACCTTTTTTATTGTGAGCTTAATGTCCAACTTTTAGGGGAAAGTTTAAGCTGTGGATTTTTGTTATTTTAGCAAATAGGCAATTAAGTTGATGTGTGTAAGGAGAAAATCCCTATGCAACCCTACATGGGGGCGAACCCCTAGTCGTAAAAAAAGCCCATATTTCTATGAGCTTGATTTATATAGTGTTTTTGGTGGCCGAGACTGGAATCGAACCAGTGACACGCGGATTTTCAATCTCATAAAATAAGTAAGCCAGCACATTCTACAACAAACTAAAGCAATAGAATCAACAGGTTGATGTTTTTTTATTATTCTAGACTGTTGCTACTTATCCCTGTTTTCTGGCTGTCAGTGTGACAAATTTGGGACATAACATAATTGCTCCGCTAGAGCAAAGCCTACCTGCAAAACTTTCAAGTATTACTTACCTGAACCAAACAACTGCTGTAAATCTCTTGCGCTATGCAACACGCGCTCAATGTTTACAGCGTCGTCGGTTGCTGAGAAAAATATGAGATAACGTTGGTATGCAAGCATGCGTAAACCATCTGCATATTCCGGCTTAGCGACACCAATGTTAGAAAACTGTGCCGTCAGCTCACACTGTTTACGTAACTCTGCAACAAAACTTCGAGCACGAACTGGACTATCTAAAGCAATGTAACGTGCGATTTTCAGTAAATCATCTTGTGCATAAGCTGAAAACTGCAATTGTTTCATGCTGCTTCACCGTGAAGTGCCGACTGACTTTCAACTTGCGAGATACTTGCTTCAAGCGCAGAAAATACATCCTCCGCAGGAATAGCAGGGCGCGAGTCAGCTCGGCTTAATGCAATTGCTTTGCGAATAAAATCTGTTTCTAAATGACTCAACATAGCCTCGTATGTGGCAGCAGGCAATAAATAGGCCGCAGGTTTGTTGTGGTTTAACACTGCAACGGGTTCAAAGTTAGCTGCTGCCAACACCGCGCTAGGGCTACGTTTCAGTTCAGTAATACTAACTGAACGGTTTGCATGTAAGTTTTCCACATCCATCTCCTAAAAAGAACCAAATACAGTACTGAATTATGGTCTTATTTAAGTTGACGCGCAATCTGTTTGCTTAAGTAAGTTTGGCAATGTTGAGATTTTTGCTGCAAGTAAAATCCTAAGCGGTCATACAATAATTAAGTCGTGTCGGCGGCAACATCCACTTAGCTGACCGTCAGCTGTTAATTTCAGTGCAAAAATGCACCAGATCTCTTAGGGATTTGCGTGTAGAAGTGCACCACCCTAGGAGTTGTTAAACTCTCGCAATTTTGCGAGGCTCACCTAGGATGATCTGTATGGAAACCATAGCCAAGATAAGGCGTCTTTA
>CANFZA010000046.1 GCA_947451235.1 Methylophilaceae bacterium
CATCCCAGCCCACTTGCTGCCATTCATCATGAATACTTTTGCGTATCATTGGTGTGGTAATGCGGTCTTTATGGGTAGCATAACCCCAGGCAAAGCGGCCTTTAACGCAGGAGTGTCCGTGATTTGCGCCGCCATTTTTATTAGGCACCATGCGAATCACTTCTTCACCCTTCATTTCCGCATTAAACGAGCAACCAACACCACAATAGGCGCAAGTGGTGGTCACGCTGTGTTCTGGAACGCCGTGTTCTATGACGGTTTTTTCTATCAATGTAGCCGTTGGGCAAGCTTGCACACAAGCGCCACACGACACACATTCTGAATCTAAAAAGTTAGTAATACCGGCTGAGACTTTTGAGTCAAAACCACGACCTGAAATCGTCAGTGCAAACGTGCCTTGCGTTTCTTCGCAAGCGCGCACACAGCGTGAGCAAACGATACATTTACTTGGATCAAAACTAAAATATGGGTTCGATTCGTCTTTCTCAGCTTTAAGATGGTTCTCGCCATCGTAGCCGTAGCGTACTTCACGCAAACCAACCGCGCCTGCCATATCTTGCAGTTCACAATCGCCATTGGTCGCGCAGGTTAAACAATCTAGAGGATGGTCTGAAATATACAATTCCATGGTGCCACGACGAATATCTGCCAGTTTTGGCGTTTGCGTGCGAATAACTAAACCTTCAGCGACAGGCGTAGTACAAGAGGCAGGGAAACCGCGACGGCCTTCAATTTCAACCACGCACAAGCGGCACGAACCAAACGGCTCTAAGCTATCGGTAGCGCACAGTTTTGGCACATTAATACCCGCCAAAATAGAAGCGCGCATGATAGAAGTACCTTCTGGCACGGTAATTTCTCTATCATCAATGGTCAGCGTAATCTGTACGTCAGATTGGATTGCCGGCGTGCCGTAGTCTTTCTGATCGTCATAACTGGTGCGGCTATGTTCATGATCATGCTGCGGCGTGTTGCTGTATTTAATATCGTCCATTTTAGCTCTCCTGCTTACGGCCTAATTTTAGGTAGCCGTAGCTTTTGCGTTCTTTAAATTTCAATCTTTGTAACTAAGTTTCTAAAATACCTAAGCCTTTGAAATACCTAAGCTTTTGCAATACCAAAATCTTCAGGAAAATGATTCATCGCACTCAATACCGGATAAGGCGTCATGCCGCCCAAGGCACATAAAGAACCATTTAGCATCGTGTCGCTTAAATCGCGCACCAGTTTGATATTTTTAACCGTATCTTTGCCAGCGATAATTTTATCAATCACTTCAACGCCACGGGTAGAACCAATACGACACGGCGTACATTTTCCGCAAGATTCGATTGCACAAAACTCAAAGGCATAACGTGCCATTTTGGCCATATCGACCGTATCATCAAACGCCACAATACCGCCGTGACCCAATACCGCCCAAATTTTGGTAAATTCTTCGTAATCTAATGGCGTGTCAAATTGGCTTTCTGGCAAAAATGCGCCTAATGGACCGCCCACTTGCACCGCACGAATAGGTTTGCCAGTGGCTGAACCGCCACCAAAATCATAAAGTAACTCACGCAAAGTAATGCCAAACGCTAACTCTACTAAGCCACCATGTTTAAGATTACCCGCCAACTGAATCGGCAACGTACCGCGTGAGCGACCCATACCGTAATCCGCGTAATACTGCGCACCTTTATCTAAAATAATCGGCACAGTGGCCAGTGAAATAACGTTATTCACCACCGTTGGTTTGCCGAACAAACCTTCTATGGCTGGTAGCGGTGGTTTAAAACGCACGACGCCTCGTTTGCCTTCTAGGCTTTCTAATAAAGAAGTTTCTTCACCGCATACATAAGCACCGGCTGCGCGACGTACTTCTAAATGAAACGCTTTACCGCTAGCTAATAAATCATCACCTAAATAACCTGCCGCTGTGGCTGCAGCAATCGCCGCGTTTAACGCGACTAAAGCATGTGGATATTCTGAGCGTAAATAGATATAACCTTGCGTAGCGCCAACGGCAATGCCGGCAATCGTCATGCCTTCAATCAGCACAAACGGATCATTTTCCATAATCATACGATCTGAAAAAGTACCTGAATCGCCTTCATCGGCATTACAGACGATGTATTTTTGTTCAGCTTCGCAACCTAAGACGGTTTTCCATTTAATACCCGTCGGGAAAGCAGCGCCGCCACGACCACGCAAACCAGAGTCTGTCACGGTTTTTACGATGTCGGCCGCGGATAATTGCAGTGCGTTTTTTAGGCCTTTATAGCCATCATGCGCAATGTAATCCGTCAGTGAAATTGGATCGGTAATACCAACGCGTGCAAACGTTAAACGTTGTTGTTTTTTTAGCCAATCTATCTCTTCAGTTAAACCTAAACTTAAAGCATGGGGCTTCGTATTTTCAACATTGGCGCTTAAAAAATCAGCATCAAACAGCGAGGCAACATCACTCACTTTAACTGGGCCATAAGCCACGCGGCCTTGCTCAGTAGCCACTTCAACCATGGTTTCTAGCCAATAAAGGCCACGTGAACCATTACGAATAATTTCAATGTTTAAACCACGTGTTTTTGCTTCTAAGGCAATGGCGATTGCTACTTTTTCAGCACCCATTGAAAGTGCGCTTGAATCACGGGGAATATATACTTTAGTAGTCATTTTATGCTTTCGCCTCTGCAATTAGGCTATCCAAATCTGCGGCAGAAACACGGCCATACACTTCATCATCCAGCATAACGGCTGGTGATAATGCACAATTACCTAAGCAATACACAGGCTCTAAGGTAATCGCATCGTCAGTAGTCGTTTGGTGATAATCCACATTTAAACATTTTTTTGCGTGCGCTTCTAAGGCCTCAGAGCCCATAGACTGGCAAGATTCAGCGCGACATATTTGCAATATATGACGACCTGGCTTGTGCGTGCGGAAATGATGATAAAAAGTCACGACACCATGCACCTCGGCCACAGACAAGCTCAAGGCTTTAGCAATATGTGTGTAAGCAGACTCTGGTATGTAACCAACGTTGTCTTGAATAGCATGCAACAAGGGTAACAGGGCGCCCGGCATGTTTTGATGCTCAGCAATCAAGCCATCTATTTTTGTTTGTAAGGCTGGCAAACTAAATTCTCCAAAACAACTAAAGTGTTATTACTAACTATATTAATATATTACACTGCTTAAACAGTATAGCAAATACGACAAATCATGATTAATAAAGTGCCATCCACCAAGCAAAACATTCCAGCTAAGGCAAGTCAAACGCTCATAGACCAATTTGGCCGTACCGTTGACTACATTCGCCTGTCTATTACAGATCGCTGTGACTTTCGCTGTGTGTATTGCATGGCAGAAGAAATGACTTTTTTGCCACGAAATGAAGTGTTAAGTCTAGAAGAATGCGCACGTCTGGTTAAGGTTTTTGTTTCATTAGGTGTGAGTAAAGTACGCATTACTGGCGGCGAACCTTTAGTGCGTAAAAATGCTTTATGGTTATTTGAAACCATAGGCAAGCTTGATGGGCTTAATGAGTTAGTGCTTACTACAAACGGCAGCCAACTAGAAAAACAAGCGCAAGATTTAAAAAATGCTGGCGTTAAACGCATCAATATTAGTGTCGATAGCCTTAATCCTGAACGCTTCAAAAAAATCACCCGCACTGGCGAATTAGATAAAGTATTGCGTGGCATACAAGCCGCGAAACTAGCCGGCTTTGAAAATATCAAGCTAAACACAGTACTCATGCGCGGTGTGAACGATGACGAAGCGCTAAGCTTGTTAGATTTCGCCATTGCCCAAAAAATTGATATTTCCTTCATAGAAGAAATGCCTTTGGGTGATGTGGATCACTCCAGAGAATCAAGCTTTTGCAGCAATACAGACACCTTAAAAATGCTACAAAGTAAGCATACACTTACAGCCAGCGCCGAAACTACAGGCGGCCCAGCCCGTTATTGGCGGGTGGCAAATACTGAAACTAGAGTTGGCTTTATTTCACCGCATAGCCATAACTTTTGCGAAAGCTGCAACCGAGTACGTATTACCTGTAAGGGCGAGCTGTATTTATGTTTGGGGCAAGAAGATAAAGTCGATTTAATGCCTTTGTTAAGAGATCACCCAGAGAATGACCAGCCACTAATTGACGCCATTTTAAGCAGTATGGCAATTAAACCTAAAGGCCACGACTTTGATTTGAAGCGTGCTGAGCCCGCGGTAATACGTTTTATGTCGCACACTGGCGGCTAGGTTTCTCATTAAATAATCATGGAAATTTCAAGCATCATTCTGGCAGGCGGTAGGGCAACGCGCATGGGTGGCATCGATAAAGGGCTAGTACCGCTACACAATAAGCCACTTATTCAGCATGTGATTGAACGCTTAACCGAACAAGTAGATGAAATTATCATTAACGCCAATCGTGAAATTAACCAATACCAATCTTTAGGTTACGCCACATGGCAAGATGAAATTGCTGCGTTTTTAGGACCGTTAGCCGGTATTAGTTTAGGCTTAAAACACGCCAAGTATGATTATTTGCTCACCGTTCCATGCGATTCACCATTACTACCGCTAGATTTAGCTTCACGCTTAATGGCCGCTTTACTGGAAAATAACGCCGATATTGCCGTAGCCACTAGCAATGGTGATGTTCACCCAGTATTTTGTTTATGCAAAAAAAGTGTGGCTAAAAGTTTGGATGAGTACTTAAATACTGGCGGTCGAAAAGTAAGCGCTTGGCAAAAAAGCCAAACTTATATTGAAGTAGATTTCAGCGATTGTCTAGATGAAAATGGCAATGATGCCTTTATCAACCTTAACAGTTTGGAAGATGTAACTACATTAGAACTTGTCTTAAAACCAGCAGCCAAATAATTCTTATGATTACCCATCCAAAATCTATGTCAGTGTTAGGCATTTGCGCCGCCGGTAGCAACGCCGGCAAAACCACCTTGGTAACGCAATTAATCCCTGCACTCAAATTACGTAACATCCGCGTTTCGGTGATTAAACATGCGCACCACAAGTTTGATATTGACCATCCGGGTAAAGACAGTTATAAAATTCGTGAAGCGGGTGCGGTACAAACTTTAATTGCTTCAAGTAAACGCTGGGCCTTGATGACCGAATTACCTGACACAGACGAAGAAGCTAATTTGGAAGCATTAATACAACAAATTAATCCTGAGTATGCAGATTTAATTTTAGTTGAAGGCTTTAAATCTGCGCTTATCCGCAAAATTGAAGTGTTCAGGCCAAGCTTGAACATTCCATTATTAGCAGAGCAAGACCCAAACATTATTGCAGTAGCTAGCGATGCACCGCTAGCGGAAAATACAAACCTCAGCATTCCCGTGTTAGATTTAAACAATATTAACCAAATTGCCGATTTTATTATGCAAGAAATAATCCAGCCATGAGCCAAAAAAACCCGCTAGCAAACCCATTTTTAACGCCTAGTGACATGGATGATTACGATCCAAACTCCATGCCTGTAGAAAAAGCACGGCAATTTATTAAACAATATTTAAGCCCAGTGCAGCACACTGAAACTTTAGCGCTACGTGATAGCTTAGGCCGGGTTTTAGCTGCGAATATACTATCGCCAGCCAACGTGCCTAATTATGATAATTCGGCGATGGATGGCTATGCCTTTAATGCGGACGATATTATTGCGGATAAGCCTACACGACTAAAAGTGACGATGACCATTTTTGCAGGAAAATCATCAGATATTGCTTTAAAAAGTGGCGAATGCGCCAGAATTATGACTGGCGGCATGATGCCAAGCGGTGCAGACAGCGTAATCATGCAAGAGCGCGTCACTGTTGAAGATGGCAACATCACTTTTACCGAAACCGCAAAACGCGGCATGAATGTGCGCTACGCTGGCGAAGACTTGCAACAAGGCCGAACCGTATTAGCGGCTGGCCATTGTGTGCGTGCGGCTGATTTAGGCTTAATTGCTTCGCTAGGCATCGCCGAAGTAAGCGTGTATCGCAAACTAAAAGTCGCATTTTTCTCTACTGGCGATGAATTAGCTGGCGTGGGTGAAGTGCTAAAAATTGGCCAAGTGTACGACAGCAATCGTTATACGCTGCATGGCATGTTAAACCGCATGGGCGTTGAAATTATTGACCTAGGCGCGATTCCGGATGATCCAGCTTTGCTAGAAAGTACTTTACTCGCCGCTGCCAGCCAAGCAGAGGTGGTGATTACCAGCGGTGGCGTTTCCGTCGGCGAGGCAGATCACATGAAGTTACTTTTAGCTAAACACGGCCAAGTGGTATTTTGGAAAATAGCCATGAAGCCAGGCCGTCCATTAGCCTACGGAAAAATCCAAGGCAATAACGACAACACCGCGCATTATTTTGGCTTACCGGGAAATCCTGTGGCGGTCATGGTCACGTTTTATCAATTTGTGCGTGAGGCAATGCTGGTATTAATGGGGCAAGCTAATCCGCCACCGCTACCTACATTTCAGGTTGAATGCACCAAGAAAATCAAAAAAATGACAGGTCGTACAGAGTTTCAGCGCGGGATATTATTTTCCGATCAAGATGGTCTTTGGAAAGTTAAACCGACAGGCTCGCAGGGGTCGGCGATTTTAAGTTCTATGTCATTGGCCAATTGTTTTATTGTGCTAAACGAATCTGTAGGCAATCTTGAGGCGGGTAGTTTAGTCGCAGTGCAAGTGTTGGATGGAATCGTTTAATGATTTCAAGTGATTGTAGATAATGAACCTTGCTAGGATATTGGCTGAAAACAGCCAATTTCAATCGACCGACCAATATTAGCTAAGCTTGTTGTATAATTTTTAGTTGCTCTAATACTTCAATCAAACTTTTTCTAACTAATCTAGGCCTTTTTTGTCTTTGAACCTCGCCGTTAACAACCCCACAACCAGTCATTATAAATTGGGCAATAACTCTCTTATTTGGGCAATTATCGGCTCAGTGTTATTGCATGGTTTACTGGCAGTGGTGATTCCTAACATGAAGTTCGATATCGTTAAGAAACCTGAAATTTTGGAAATTGAGCTTGTCAAAAAACCTGACCTTCCACCACCAGTGGCATTGCCTGAACCAATTCAACCACAAGCTAAGGCCGTTCAGCCAAAAGCGGAGACTAAGCCTGAACTTAAACCGTTAAAAACGCCTACCGTAGTCAAAAATGAGGCGGCACCCTATCAGCCACCACCTACTAATGTAGCGCCTCAAACTGAAGTTATTGCGGTGGCACCAAAGCCAGAAGCCACACCCTCACCCATGCCACCGGCGCCTGTTGTTGCAGCAACTCCGCCGCCACCCACTGGCCCAAGTCAGGCGGATATAGACGATGCCAAGGGCCGTTACGGCAATACTTTATGGGGTGCTATCGGCAAACAAAAGCAATATCCAAAAGTTGCCCTTTTGCGTGGTTGGCAAGGCGATGTAGTGGTTGAGTTGCAATTAGACGGTAGCGGTAAATTGAAATCAAAAAAAATAATTCAGTCCAGCGGCCATAGCTTATTGGATGAAAAAGCCTTAGAAATGGTCGATAAAGCGGCGCCTTTTCCAGCGCCGCCAGATACCTTACGCGGCAGTAGCTTTAGCATTAAAGTGCCAATTCCTTTTAAGATTGAAGATCAATAGTTTTTAAAAAAATATTTAAAAACAGTAATTTCAAAGAATAATGTTGCAGAAATGCACCAACTGCGATGATCAAAAAAAATAAATCACTTAAAGATTTACTGCTAATTCATGAACTAGCCTTTATATTTCTGATTCTCCTCGCGGCTACTTCTGGTGCAATCGGCATCTATCTCTGGGGAAATTCTAGTCAAGAATCCAATCGAATCAACTCATTAGTCACCGAAGTACAACAAACACGTGGTGATTTATATAGACAGATGAAAGAGTTGTTTGATGCCTACTTTCTGGATGATTTAGGGGCACATGCTGAATACAACAATTTTACGATTTCCGTAGAAAAGCACTTTGTTCAACTCAAGAAAATCACGGTAGGTAATGCAGAAAAAACTGCCATTGACGATCTACATGCGAGCTATAAAGAATTTGTGTTTGAAACCTCAAGTTTATTTGATCAAGGCAAAGGCATTTCCAATGATGCAACCAAAAATGCGATCAAACGTTCTTTAAATTCCGGCCTAGAAACTGGCTTATTTAAACGTTACGAAGACATTTTAGCGCACACAGAAAGCCTACTTAGCCAGAAACAATCCGAGCTAGATAAGCAACTCATCGACACTAAACGTATCTCAACAATCTTATTAGTCATCCCACTTATATTGGCTGTTTTGCTACTAATGTTCTCTAGGGTATTTCTCAAACGCGCTATTGTAAAACCCATAAACGGCGTACTAAAAGCCACCGCAGAAATTAGTGCTGGCAACCTAACGCATAGAGCGCCTGAAGAAGGCGTTGCCGAGCTTGCCGCCGTTTCTAAAGCAGTCAACGACATGGCAGATCAATTAGGACTTAGCCAAGAAGCCTTAGTGCGTACCGAAAAACAAGCCGCACAAGGTTTATTAGTACCCATGCTAGCGCATAACATTCGCAACCCACTCGCCAGCATACGCGCTGTTGCACAAGTGATGGATGACCCAGAAAACAGCACTGAAACAAATGAATACTTACTGGGAATTATTAATACGGTAGATAGATTAGAGCGCTGGACAGGTGCACTGTTAGCCTACTTACTGCCACTAAAGCCACAGCCTAACAACACTAGTTTCAAAGACATTATTGAAGGTGCCCTTGCGCCGCTACAACAAAAAATCAAAGAAAAGTCGATAGAGGTTTTACTGCCATCATGGCGAAAAAATAATACGATTTTTACTGATCAACATTTATTAGAACAGGTTATTTACAACTTGCTTCTCAATGCAATAGACGCTTCTAGCAAAGCTGGAAAGCTAGAAATAAGACTAAACATTGCGCAACAAGTTTATGAACTTCAATTACTCGACAATGGTTGCGGCATGCCATTTACGCCAGACCCCAGCGCCATTAGCGCACCCACCACCAAAAGATTTGGCACTGGCTTAGGCATTCCGTTTGCCTTTAAAGTGTGCGATGCTTTAGGTGGTGAATTAAAGTATGAGGCTAGGCCTGAAGGTGGCACTGTGATTACAATCTTATTACCTAAAACTTTAAACTCGGCTAGCAATCAATTTATGTAAGTCTGTTTTGTTAAGTAGTTTGCATGGAATTAATAGTGAATAAATATTGTCACATTATTGTTATATTCTATTGCCTTAATCTGGCTTTTTATCAACAATAGAGCAAGGCTTAAATATCAAGAATGCGAACACCTAAATGACAGACACCTCTATGCTTAATCAAGCTGTTGCAGATTTCCAGTTACCTGCAACCAGTGGTAAAACTTTCCAACTGTCTGAATACCTCGGCAAAAATGTAGTCATCTATTTTTATCCAAAAGATTCAACCCCAGGTTGCACCACACAAGGCATACAATTTAGAGATGCTTACGCTGACTTTCAAGCGAACAATACCGAGATTTTTGGTGTGTCACGAGACAGTTTAAAATCACACGAAAACTTCAAAGCCAAATTCACTTTTCCGTTTGAATTATTAGCGGATACTGAAGAGCTAGCCTGCGGCTTATTTGGTGTGATTAAGATGAAAAATATGTACGGCAAGCAAGTAAGAGGCATAGAACGTAGCACCTTTATCATTGATAAAAACGGAACCTTAGTAAAAGAATGGCGTGGCGTCAAAGTAGACGGTCATGCGACAGAAGTACTTAATTTTATTAAATCACTTTAAATGTAATCATGGATTCAGCTTTAAATTTAACGATGCGGTTCATCTCAACTCTTTCATAGAAAGTCACTTTATGACCAAAAAACAAATCGAAGCCGCAAAACTTTTCGTTCTAGATACCAACGTTTTAATGCATGATCCTTCTAGCCTGTTTCGCTTTGAAGAGCATGACATTTACTTGCCTATGGTGACGCTGGAAGAGCTTGATAACAACAAAAAAGGCTTAACCGAAGTTGCGCGTAATGCGCGTCAAGCAAGTCGTAATTTAGAAGAAATTGTTGGTACTACTTTAATAGACTTAGAGCTGGGATGCCCGCTTTCTATTCATGGCAACAAGCACGTAACAGGCCGTTTATTTTTACAAACCAGCCAAGTGAATGTTGAATTGCCAGGCTTAGCGGGTAGCAAAGCAGACAATCAAATTCTTGGCGTAGTGATGGCTTTGCAACACAGCCACCCTAATCGCCAAGTTATTTTAGTTAGTAAAGATATTAATATTCGCATTAAAGCCCGTGCGCTAGGCATGCCGGCCGAAGATTATTTTAACGATAAAGTCTTAGAAGATACCGAGCTTTTATACAGCGGCATGAAAGAACTGCCCGCCGATTTTTGGGAAAAGCATAGCAAGGAAATGGAATCATGGCAGGAGTCTGGTCGCATGTTTTACCGCCTGACTGGCCCGTTATGTAAAACATTTTTAATCAATGAATTTGTATTTTTCGAATATGAAAAACCTTTTCATGCCATGGTGCGCAGTATCGAAGGTAACACGGCCGTATTAGAAGTAGTGAAAGACCACTTGATACCAAAAAACAATGTTTGGGGCATTACAGCACGCAACCGTGAACAAAACTTTGCGCTTAACTTGCTGATGGATCCTGAAGTGGATTTTGTCAGTCTATTAGGGCAAGCGGGTACTGGAAAAACCTTACTTACATTAGCTTCAGCACTCACACAAGTGCTCGATACAAAAATTTACTCTGAAATTATCATGACCCGCGTCACCGTTTCTGTCGGTGAAGATATTGGCTTTTTACCAGGCACCGAAGAAGAAAAAATGGGGCCATGGATGGGTGCGCTAGACGACAATTTAGAGGTTCTGAATAAAAGTGATGAAGATGCTGGCGAATGGGGTCGTGCTGCGACACAAGATTTAATTCGTAGCCGGATTAAAGTTAAATCACTTAACTTTATGCGTGGTCGCACCTTTTTAAACAAATTTTTAATTATTGATGAAGCGCAAAATCTAACACCGAAACAAATGAAAACACTTATCACTCGCGCAGGCCCAGGCACTAAAGTGGTTTGTCTAGGCAATATTGCACAAATTGATACGCCGTATTTAACTGAAGGTAGCTCAGGCCTCACTTATGTGGTCGACCGCTTCAAAGGCTGGGGCCATAATGGCCATGTGACCTTACTTCGCGGTGAGCGCTCACGTCTGGCTGATTTTGCTGCGGAAGTATTGTAATTAGGATGCGTAAAGGCTTTTACACATTACTAGTTGCACAGTTTTTATCAGCACTTGCTGATAATGCTTTATTATTTGCCGCCATTGCTTTACTGCAACAAATGCATGCGCCCGATTGGCACAAGCCGCTCTTACTGCAATTTTTTGTCATTTCTTACATTGTACTTGCCCCTTTTGTTGGCTCATTTGCTGATGCGCTACCAAAAGGGCGAGTGATGTTCATTTCAAATGGCATTAAATTCATAGGCAGCTTGTCCATGATATTGGGCATGCCACCGCTTTATGCTTATGGCATTGTAGGTATCGGCGCTGCTGCATATTCGCCAGCCAAGTATGGCATTTTAACTGAGCTACTACCGCCTAGTAAGTTAGTCAGCGCGAATGGTTGGATGGAAGGATCAACCGTTATCGCCATTATTTTAGGGGCGATTATCGGTGGAAAAATGGCTAATATTGACGCGCAAGCAGCCATTATTGCTATTACCGGCCTATATTTAGTTGCCGCCGGCTTTAATCTATTTATTCCAAAACTACCCATTGACCACACGATTCCAAAGAAAGATTTAGTGTCTTTGTTAAGCGACTTTTACCGCTCATTCATCGCACTTTGGCGCGATCCGCAAGGCCAAGTTTCATTATCGGTCACCACCTTATTTTGGGGTGCAGGGGCTACTTTAAGACTGGTAGTGATTGCCTGGGCGGGGATTGCACTTAACCTTAACCTAGACCACGCCACACAAATGACTGCGATGGTTGCACTAGGCGTTGCTGTAGGCTCAATTGTGGCCGCACGCTATATCAGCCTTGAAAACTCGATTAAAGTGCTACCAGCCGGCATCGTAATGGGTTTAATGGTGATTGCAATGGTACTGGTGCGCGAATGGCATATTGCGGCTACTTTATTGTTCTTAATAGGCGTACTAAGCGGATTCTTTGTAGTGCCGCTTAATGCCCTACTGCAGCACAGAGGCCACTTGCTCATCGGTGCAGGCCATTCGATTGCTGTGCAAAACTTTAACGAGAATCTTGGCATTCTGATATTGAGCGGCGCTTATACTTTAATGGTGAAAGCCAATTTACACATTGATCATATCGTCGTTATTTTTGGATTATTCGTTATTATTTCTATGAGCATGATTAATCGGCTTTATCGCAGACAAATATAAAAGTAGTCTAGTTTTTTAGCATAACATCTTCTTTTTAGTAAAACCTAACTAGTGAAGCTTAACTTGCGCCTCAGTACGCCGCGTAATAATACGCGCTAGTGTTTGTAGCGCCGTACTCCAAAAACCATGCAGTGCCATCAGATGCATTTTGTATAATGATTTATACATCAATCTAGCAAACATGCCCTCAATGAAAAGGCTGCCTCCAGTAATAGACCCCATCAAACTACCTACCGTAGAGTAATGACCTAAATTAACCAGCGAACCATAATCGCGATAACTATATTCAGGCAACTCTTTTTTACCTGCCACACGGCACTTAACGGTTTTAATCAACATAGAAGCCTGCTGATGTGCGGCTTGCGCGCGAGGTGGTACATTTTCATCTACCAGACCCTTAGTCACATGCGTCATTGGGCAAGCGGCACAATCACCGAATGCAAACACATTTTCATCTAATGTGGTTTGTAAAGTACGGCGTACCACTAATTGATTAATGCGGTTAGTTTCCAAACCATCTATTTCACGCAGAAAATCTGGCGCCTTGATACCCGCAGCCCAAACGACTAACACCGATGGTATAAATAAACCACTATGGGTAAATATGCCTTTATCCGTCACCTCTGTCACACGTTCCCCGGTATATAGATTCACGTTAAGTTTTCTAAGCTCTAAATCTACAGAGTTAGAAAGCTGTGGCGGTAATGCAGGCAAAACGCGATCACTAGCCTCAATTAAAGATATTTTAATATCATGGTCTGGATCAATTTTATCCAAGCCATAAGCCGCAAGTTCACGCGTGGTATTGTGCAATTCTGCTGATAGTTCTACGCCAGTTGCACCAGCGCCTACAATGACGACTTCTAGTTGCCCAGGTTTGACTGGTGCAAGCTGCGTTTGGGCGCGTAATAAAGCATTATGTAATCGCCTATGAAAACGTTCAGCTTGCTCTTGTGTATCTAAAGCAATTGAATACTCACTTGCCCCCTTCACACCAAAATCATTGGTAGTACTGCCCACGGCAATAATTAAAGTATCGTATTGCAAAGTGCGTCTAGGGATCACCTCAACACCATCTTCATCATAATGTGCAGAGATGGATATCTCACGCTTTGCCCGATCAAGGCTATCCATACTACCCAAGCGGAATTTAAAATGATGCCAATGCGCTTGCGCAATATAAACCAGCTCATGCCGTTCAGGGTTCATACTACCTGCGGCAATTTCATGCAATAGCGGTTTCCAAACGTGCGTTTTAGATTTATCAATCAGTGTAATCAGCGCTTTACCTTTACGGCCTAAGCTATCACCAAGCTTTGTTGCAAGCTCTAAACCGCCAGCACCACCGCCGACAATCACAACATGGTGCAAGGGAGTATCAACTGTGTTGTTCATTTGAACCTTAATTAAAAATTTTAACCTAGAATGTATTTGTAACAGTGCTTAAGAATACCTTGTAACTGTCATTTTCCAGCAATAGAAAAAGCTATTTATTGCATGCCAATTCAATTCTAATATAACAAAAAACGGCTACTGAAATCTTACAGTAGCCGTTTAATTGATCTGTACTTCAACAGTTTGGCCTATACAACATATAGGCAAACGTTAACTAAGCATTTAGCTCAACCAAGGCGTTTCACCACCACCAGTATACTGAGTACGTAACCAAGCCATAATTTTCAAAATGGTATCAGTATCTAAGCCGTCACCAGTATGGCCAGGAAGCTGAGCGTGCCATGTAAGCATGCTACCACGCGCTGTTGCGCCTTTACCATTAGTACCACCAGCAATCGTTTCAAACATACCTTTATCGGTATTATGTTTTGGATATTCCCATTGTGCATCAATAATGCTCGGGCCCATTAAACCGTTTGCATTTCCACCGTGGCAACCACTACAACCTTGAAAATTAAATTGCTTATGTCCAGCTTTTGCTGCTTCTGCATCTTTAGCGTAAAGCTTTGTGTAAGGGTTTTTACATGTTGCTAGAAACTCTTTTGCTTCCGCAGTATCCGTAGCGGTTACTTTTATTGCCAAAGGGCTACCATCTTTTGTAGAAACTAAATCACATGATCCTGAAGATGCTGAAGCTGAACTAGCAGAACCACCCTCTTTTTTACCGCATGCACTCAATGCAACTAACATTAGCACTAAGACTAAACCAAACTTACTTTTACTCATTTTCAATCTCCCGATTCTAAAATATGATCGCTAAGCGCTAGCGCTCTAATATTAATAAGTACTAATCTTTAAAAGTACTAATCTTAAATAATGCTTCATTACAATGACTTTATACTAAGAAATCATTTTAATCTGATGCATAAAAAAAAGGCTACTGTAATTATACAGTAGCCTTTTCAGTTATTACAGTGTCAATCAGCTATAGGCTAATCGAGACTTTAATAATTTAGAACAATTTAGTTCATCCAATCTTTAGTACCGTCACCTTTATATTCTGTACGAATATAAGCAATCAGTTTCAAGATATCATCTGTAGGCAAGCCATCGCCAATATGACCTTCTAGTGATTGATGCCAAATGTACATATTACCGCCAGAAACACCCGGTGTGCCTCCAGCAATAGTTTCAAACATACCTTTGTCTGTTGAGTTTTTAGCATAAACCCATCTCGTATCGTAAGCACCCTGACCACCGTTTTTCTTCAATGATGGAGCCATAATGCCTTCAAGTTTTCCACCATGACAGCCTGAACATCCATTGTAGCCAAACAATTTTTTACCACCGGCCTTGATCAGTGAAGGATCTGCAGCATATGCTTTTGTGTATGGATTAATACATGTTTCTAAAAATGATTTAGCTTCAGGCGTATCAGTATCTGACGCTTTTACTAGTAGTGGTGAACTATCTTTTGTTGAAATTAAATTACACGCTGCGCTTGCTTGAGTGGATAAAGTTAAACCTGCAAACCCAAGCATTGTAATTAATAATGCTACTTTAACTGCTTTATTACCTAACATGTTATCTCCTAGTTTATTCAATTTTATCTACTATCAACTATGCATACGCACTATTGAACGTGTCCTAAATTAACGTACTAATTATTTAATTGGTTGACTAAATATCTTTAAAATATTTTTGAGCTTGCTTTTACTTATATAACTATAAAAAACGGCCATTGCAATTATACAATAGCCCTTTAGTTTATTACACTAAGGCACTTGATATCAGCGACTTTTTAATAACTTTTTACTAGAAATCAGCCTTAATTACTCAAGACTTATAGTTGCAAACCTTATTTTTATAATTCAAACTAATAAAAATAAGGTTTTAACAGCTAATTATCTATGAGGTAATTACTGAGCTGCTGGCTTAGCATCAGCACGCGTTTCTCTATCACGGGCAATATCTTTACGATAAGTTTTCATTAAGTTATCGCCATCTACAACAGCAACGTGAGGAATACCATAATCATCTAAAATCTTATTGATTTTATCTTGATTTCTGTCTAAAGCACCCTGGATCTGTTCCATGCGTTTTTTATCGCCTTTACGCACACCAATTGAGATATTCCAGTATTCCTTGCCTTTTACATTGGTATTTTCGTACTCCGGAATATTCACTGTTACTAAAGGTATTTTCGCTTGTTTAGCAAAATAGCCTCCAATTGGACCCCAAACAATGGCTACATCGATATCACCTTTAACCAGATCGTCTACCAAATAGCTTGGTGGAAGGTTAAGATCGCGCTGCATACGGTATGGTCTAGCATTACCCATTAAATTATGGTCGTTCAGTGGAATGGTTGCTGGGCTTTGACCAACAACACCGATACGAGCCTTTGCTAAATCTGGGCTATTCCAGTCAGTAATATTGTAACCACTGTCTTTTCTATAAATAAACAAATTACCTGTGCGGTAATATGGTTTTGTTGCTCTGATAGCATCATTATCTGGTGTAGTACCCATCATTACATCACAACGCATGGCGTTTAATGTATTTCTTAAAAAACCTTGGCGGCTATAAGCATAGGTATAAGTCAGTTTTTTACCTAAATCTTTTGCTAAAACTTCGGCGATTTTATCTTCAAAACCTTCCTGCTTAGCGTTTGAATATGGCATAAGATCAGGGTCAGCACATACTTTAAATTCAGATTCATCAACAACACGCCTAACTTCACCAATACGGCCTTCATCTGCGTTAAGCGTAGGAATGTCTGGATCTGCTGCATGGCTGACATTAGCTACCGCTGCCAACAATGCGATCAATCCTAACTGGGTCTTAACATGTTTCAACATTATTTGTTCCTTATCGTCAAATGTGCGGTTTATATTTAGCCGCTTCAATCTATAGAGTACTTACTGAAATAAAAGTTCTTACCCTTTTTACATGCTTAACAAATAGGGTTAAAAACGACTTCGTATTGTAACTAATTTGTTGCTTTGTATGGAGTTTTTCTCTTAGGTACTACTAGTTATTTACAATCAATCTATTTGTTTTCTCAAAAAAAAAGCACCCCGACAAGTCGGGGTGCTTCTATTTTTAAACTAACTTAAGTAGTTAGCTAATAACTTATGTTTTTCAACAATAAATTATAGGCTGAATACTGTTA
>CANFZA010000047.1 GCA_947451235.1 Methylophilaceae bacterium
AACCTGTTACTGAGCTTAGACCACCAACCGCTGGCAAACCGGCAGTTGGTAAACCTGCAACTGGCAAACCGCTAAGTAAACCCGTTACTGTTGGCAATAAACCTGTTACTGGTGCTAATAAACCTGTTACTGAGCTTAGACCACCAACCGCTGGCAAACCGGCAGTTGGTAAACCTGCAACTGGCAAACCGCTAAGTAAACCCGTTACTGTCGGCAATAAACCTGTTACTGAGCTTAGACCACCAACTGCTGGCAAACCGGCAGTTGGTAAACCTGCAACTGGCAAACCACTAAGAACGTCAGCGTGAGCAACTTGAGCCAATGGGAATGCAAGCATTACAAGCGTACTAATAACTAATCTTTTCATAACATAATCCTTAGTAAAAAAACATATGAACAACAAAAGCCTCCCGATTAAGGGAGGTAGAAACCTTATTAATCAAAAACACATGATTAACGTGGTTAAATTTTAAAAATCAATTCAAAAGCATGCCGTAGTTCAAATTAAACGTCAGGCCAGTCGTAGAGATGTTCAGGCTTTGGTCACTGAGTGCCTTTGCTATAGACATGTCCAGAGTTCCAGCTTTATCCGTTTGAAAACGTAAGCCTGTAGCCAAAGAGCTTAAGTGTTGAATGCTCGTAGAATCAGTGGCTTTATTGTTTTGAATGGTGCGAGCCGCCTCGAATAAGACGTATGGCTGAAGCGCAACCAGCTTAAAATAGGAAAAGTCATAAAACAGCGGCAGCGGCTTATTGATCTCCAAACCTAAACCCCAGCCAGAATCGCCGGCCAAAACGCCGGGCGCAAAAGCACGCCCATACTGATAACCACCAAACTGAATACGCTCAGATAAAGGCAATTGGTCAGCACTAAATTGTGCAGAAAGTGACATAGCTGACCCAAAACCCATTGCATATGCATTATTTTGCACAAGCGCAAGGTTTAGCTTGGTAAATTGCAGATCATCTGGATTTACAAATATTTGACTCGTATCGAAGTTGGCCTTGTAACTTTTAGCAGACTCTAAAATATCTAGGCCTTTGGTTAAAGTGAGTTGCAAGCGCTGTGCCTGCCCTGGCTTTATGTTTGTATATATAGCGCCGATGGCCAGCGCCCTTGAATTTGTTTTGGATGTAACACTTCTAGGTTCTGTCTTATTCTGGAATTTATCCTCATAATTGATGGCAGATAAGGTCACAGAGCCAATTAAGCTCTCATTACGATTAATCAATAAAGGGTAACTAAGCGATGAACTTAATCTTAAAGAAAGAACCTTCCGCTTTTCATTTGCCGGCATATATTCTTCTGTGGTGCCGTCATACATAGAGCCATTAACTTTAAGCGTTAGACCTTTACTTCCAAGCATTTGCGAGTAGCCAGCGGCGTAGTATTCCTCATCTTGCTGTGAAGCTAAGGCTGTAAATGTAAATTGTTCGGCAGAAGCGGTTTGACTGTTGGTTTGAATGGTAATAACACCACGCGCTTTTGGTCGCATGGATTCGACATTAACCCCTGCAGCGATGGTTATTCTGTTTGCTGAGATTAATAATTCAGACGCTCCATCACGCCGTTCAGGTAAATTTAATGAGGCTTGTATCGCTAAGCCTGGCAGCAGTGAAAGCAAGCCATTGCAACGCTCCATTGTGTTTTTTGTGAGCGGTTTTTCACGCAGCATAGGCTCAACGATAGAGCGTATTTTGCTTTCGGTTCCGCCAAAATTACCCTGCACATTGACATTGCCTACATAGCCTTCAATCACCAAAACAACGACCTTATGATTACTAAAGTCTTGTGCTGGAATATAGGCAAAAGATAATGGGTAGCCTTTATCTGCATAAATCTTAGTCACAACATTGGCTAAATCGATCACATTCTGCAATTTCAACGGCTTGTTTAATGATGACGTAAAAACTGCATTAAGTTCTTCAAGTGAAACTGACTTAACACCTTGAATATCAAAATAATCAACGGTTAACTTGGTGTCTAATAACTGCTGCAACTTCACATCAGCAGGAACCTCTACAACCACGGCTTTAGGTGCGCTAACCACCTCACCAACTTGAGGCAAAGTGCCTTCAGGGCTAGCATTTGCAAAAGCATATCGAGGCAATGCAAAAGTGAAAACCAGTATTATTGTTTGAATAAAAAACGTGGATTTATTTATCATTATTTGAAGATTCGAAAATTTTAATCATATTCACGTAGGCCCTAGTTAACTTTGTGATGGCTAACTAGCGCCTAGCTTATGGTTAATGCTAATAATTGACTAAAACAGCATTAAGGTACAATCGTGGTTCCAACCACACCGTTTACTAAACCCGTTACTGCAGGCACTAATCCAGTAGTAGCCGTGGTCGTTGTGCCTGTTGTTGTACCGGTTGCACCTGTGGTGGTAGCTAAAACGTTGGTTACAAAACCAGTTACAGGCGGTAATAATCCAGTAGTAGCGGTTGTTGTACCTCCTGTTGTGCCAGTTGTGGCTGTGGTAGTCGTACCTAACACGTTGGTTACCAAGCCAGTAACAGACGGCACTAATCCAGTAGTAGCGGTTGTTGTACCTCCTGTTGTGCCAGTTGCGGCTGGGGTAGTCGTTCCTAACACGTTGGTTACCAAGCCAGTAACAGATGGCACTAATCCAGTAGTAGCGGTTGTTGTACCTCCTGTTGTGCCAGTTGTGGCTGTGGTAGTCGTACCTAACACGTTGGTTACCAAGCCAGTAACAGACGGCACTAATCCAGTAGTAGCGGTTGTTGCGCCGGCACCCGTACCGGTAGTACTGGTCGTACCAACCACATTTGTCAACAAACTACCTACGGCAGGGATTAGTCCAGCAGTTGCTCCTCCAGTTGTACCGGTACCTCCTGTTGCGCCTGTGTTGCCAGTTGCGCCAGTACTTCCAGTTGCACCTGTGTTGCCAGTTGCACCTGTGTTGCCAGTTGCACCCTGACCATTTGTCGGTGGAGGGTTGTTCATACCTAAGCCATCACTATTCATGCCAGCACAACCAGCCAAAAATAGTGAAGTTGTTAATAATAATGGGATAACTTTACAAGCAGGTTTTAGTAGCATGATGAATACCTAAAAATAATAAAATGATGTTTGAAATATAACAAAGTGCGTTACATACACGCTTAACAATAACTATCATTTTTATCATATATTTAATATAAGTCAAACAATATTTTTTAAAATAGATGTATTTTTTCACAAGCAATTGATTTTATTTGAAAATTTTAATTAAAAATTATCTAAGACAACAAACAATAAATAAATAAATAAATACTTTTATCATTTTAAAGGTATTATATGAAGAAAAATTATTAAGGTAAGCGCGGTATTTAGGAAAAGGGGCTCTTATTTGAATCAGCGCAAAATTACGGTTGGCTCAAATAATTAATACCATGAACTTTGCCAACTCATATAACCGCCAATATTACTTTTTGGCCAAAACTGCTACGTGCTCACAAACTTAGAATGGGGTTCTAAATGACTAACAATAAAGCGTTAAAATTTTATAAAAGAAATAACTTACTGGTTGCTCTTACTGTCGGCACTTTAATCGCCAGTAGTAACGTGGTATCTGCCGAAAAACAAGCATTTTCAACTGAGTCTTGGTATGCAATAGGTGGCACCAGCCTGTTCTACCCTGACGCAGACCTGAATGCTGCGCAAGATACTCCTGGCATACATTTAAGACTGGGGCGTGAGCTTACAGATAACGTCGATCTGCAAGTTGGCGTGTCTTATAACAAAGCCTATGAAGAATCACCATACACAGACGCTGGCAACTACAAACAAACAAACTTTTCAGTTGATGCGCTATATTTACTAACGAGAGAAAGCTTCCGACCTTTTTTAATGGTAGGACTAGGCGCCTCTAGAAATCAAATAAACTATTACCAAAACTCAGGTTCAAATACCTCTTTTGCAGGTAATGTTGGTGCAGGCTTTCAGTATTTACTCAATGACAGCTTTGGCCTTCAGGTGGATGCTAGACGAATTTTCAGTAATGCCGATGTAAGCCAATCTATTTATGGTGCTAACTCTGGTTCTATAGCGAACAACCAGTTAAACCTAGGCTTGATGTATCGTTTTGGTGGAAAACCAGCGGCAGTCGCAGCCGTTGTGGTGGCACCTCCACCAACTGAGCGTATCGTAGAACGTGTTGTTGAGGTTGTAAAGTATGTGCCATCGCCACCAACCCCAGCACCAGCACCTCTTGTTTTTGAAAAACAAACATTTTCTGCTGGCGCATTATTTGCGCTGAATAGTGATGTAATTACAGAAACTGGTAAATACGAGCTGAAAAGTAAAATCAGCAACCAAATGCTAAAACATCTTGAAGTGACTAGTGTAGTCATTGAAGGACATACCGATAGACTTGGTAGCAATGCCTTGAACGAAAGCTTATCTACAAGACGAGCTAATAACGTTAAGCAGTATTTAGTAAGCCAAGGTGTCGCTAAGGATCGTTTACGCACTATTGGAAAAAGCTCCACTGAACCACTAGTTACGTGTTCTGGTACTCGCAGTCAAAAAGTCATTGATTGCCTACAGCCTAATAGACGCGTGGTAATAGCGATAGAAACACAGGAGCAAATAACGAAAGAAAGTAAGTAAATATTGTCAAATATACCGCTCAAATGAAATAACGGTATATTTGGAGAGTTACAACCTATAATGTAGTACGTGTAAAATATTGCGGAAGCTCACAAAGTATTGAGTATTTTAAATACCCAATACTTTGATTGATAAAAAACACGAACAAAAGTAATGGCTAAGGATGCATATAAATTTAAAATGATGCTAGCCTGAAAAGTAGTTACTTTTTAACGCACAATTTGCGTTTTATATTATCTGGATATATATAAATGGCATTTAATAAAGAATTAAAAGAAGCTTACAAACTTAAAGTATTAATCGTTGAGGATGATATCTCAACACAATTATTATACAAAATGAACATAGAGTCGTGGGAACTACCAATAGAGATTACTTCTATGGGAAATGGCTGGAATGGCATTGTAGATATTTCAGAAAACGTTCCTGATTTAGTGATTACAGATCTAAACATGCCATTAATGGATGGCTTTTCAATGATTAAGGCACTTAGGAGCCTTAGCGACCTACCAAACATGGTGATTGTTGTAGTGACGGGCAAAGATCGCCAAGAAATTTCAGAGCAATGGGATATTCCTGAAGATATTAAACTTTTCTGTAAAAATCCAATTCCCTTCGAAGAAATAAAAGCATTGGTGATTCAGCTAATTAATAAAAATAGCCCGGCAAATATTTAACACTTAAATTTAAAGGTCATTCACTTGCCTAGATTTAGCACTAGTTTAGAAATGAAAAAAAGTCTAAATATCAATAGCTAAAGACAAATCAACATCTTTTGTGTACTACGGTTATAGGCACCACACCGATACCATAATAAATACCCCTACTAATAGAAGTAAGAGACACCGCTTGGTACTGGCGAGTTAAAAGTTACCAATAAAATACTGCAGAAGTTAAATCACTAGCGGATTGGTATTACTTAAAATAACGTCTTCTACTACGATATCCATATTGGCAACACTAATACCAAGCAACTTAAGCAGGGGGTCTAATAAGCTAATACTGACTTGTACAAGTAATGGTTGAACTACCGAAGTAACCAAGTCATTAATGACCGGAAGGTTAATGCCAAGAACCTTAACAACCAAGGCAGAGGATTTTGAGAATAATTGTTCGAAGCTACCGCTAAGAGATCCCGTCACTGAGAGCATCTTAGGTAAATTACCTTTTACCGGTCGTTCAATTTGTATGGTTGCAGCACTAGAGCTAGCATTCGGTGGCGCTAAATTTAGGCCTATGGTGGCTAAAGGTATTCCTAGTAAAGATATATTAGCCGGTGCCGTGCCAGAAACATTTGATAACTTTATGCTCAAAAGGCTGGTACTGGCATCGAATGTTACATCAGTAGTATTGTTATTTCCTTCAATTGTACGCAGGCCAGCACTGCCATTAGCCGCATTAACGTTAAGTGACAGATCAACGGTAGCAACCACAAGATTCACCAGCACGGCCAAGCTAACACGCACCTGTGCAGATTTAGCTACAGTACAAATACCGCCATCAGCATCAGCCGCAGGGCCAATTGCTACTTGTGGCGGTTCAATAATCTTTACAAGAGCGTTCACGCTGGCAAGACCTGGTAAATTAACGCCCACAGGGATAGTTATCGCATTCTGGCCATTAGACAAACTGACAATCGCAGTCACCAAGTTCAGTACATTTAGATTCACATTGAGCGCTTCTGCTTGGGTATTTTGATTAACCTGTAATATTTGGCCCAAACTTACTTTAGTATTACTTAACGAAGCTTGTGATAAGGATAAGGTGTCATTAATCGCGCTTGGTGCCGCATTAGCACTCAGACCGGCTGCGTTAGAAAGCAGGGCAAGAAGCTCACCAGAGCTCAGCTGCAAAGCCAATAACTCATCAACACTCAGTGCCTGACCTTGTGCTTTGATGATATTAGCTAGGGTAATATTAGTGCTAGCTAGACCTTGATAAGACGCGAGGCTTAGACCGATGGATGCTCCTAACATGCCACCTAACAAACCATTAAGTAAAACAGAATCTTTGGTATTTAGGGTTAAAGCGGTTGTGCCAACCGAAAAAGAGGCTATTGGAACATTGGGTAAAGAGACCGCTTGAGCTGAAAGTGTAATGTCATTCTTAAAGAAACCTCGTGCAATTAAGCTAGAAGGAACCCGCCTAGTTGCGACCACGTGAACCGCGCCCATTGTGCCGTCGGCAACAAATTTTCGATTACCTGCAACCGTTTTAACACTGCCAATCTCTACAATATTGGGTGCATTGGACAAGTTACCAGCATAACCGTTAGCTAATGCAGCCTGTTGCGCTCGAGCAATTACGTCGTCTAATCGTACATTACAGCCAAGCCCTTTTGAGGCTTCAATTGCACTAATGTCTGCAACAGTTTGCAATTGCCGCTTAATCATCCATAGCCGGCCACTATCAACCGCCAGCGCTGTAAACAACACGGCTAATAATAAAGTCAGTATGCCAAACAGCCCAATGGCTCCATGCTGATAACGTTTAATTGTTTTTTCTCACACTTTGCTCCGCCAAAGGAGGGATGGGTCGGCTAAAACTGTCTTTGTAGCGATCATAAACTTTATCTAGCACCGGGCCAGAAAGCGTTTGCTTATACTTAGAGGCTTGACTGCCTGACGGTTGTAGCGCTAGCCAAGATTTCACAGAACTTGGACCTTTTACTTCTAGCTCCAATTGATTATTAGTTGATAGAGGCTCTACTACTTGGGTTTTATTTGCCAATTTAACATCTTGCGACTCTGCCGCCATTATCTGCTGATGAGTAATCGTTAGAAAAAATATCATGGCTACCGTTAGTTTTTTATTCATAAATATTGCCCTCCAATTTCATTGTGAGTATTCCAGTACAAACATCAGATGCGCCTAAACAAACCGTTTCTTTATTTACATCAGTCTTTGTTGTTGAATCTGACAAGCGATTATTAGCTTTGTTGACGACTTCGAAATCGTTAACTTTGTGCACCTCATCTAAAGTGACAGCATGCAGTTCAACATCACTTGATTTAATAGCGTTATTAGATTCATGATCTTTTAAACTTGTTGAGTAGTTTTTTATCAAGTGAGCATCTTGCTGAAGCATTAAATCTTGTCTAATTTTATTTATTTCAATGTCAGATAATCCATAACGTTTTGCGAACTGATTCGCCTTGTCAATTTGATTATTTTTATACAGAAGCGCGATGAGATTGTATTTTGCCAACAGGTTTCTATCATCCAGTTCAATGGCGGTTAGATACTCATTTAGCGACATTTTGTAATCTCCGATAGACATTAGGGAGAAGCCATAATCACTTCTTATCGTAGAATTAATAGGCGCTAATTTAGTGGCTATCTTTAGATAATTAACAGATTCTAGGTACTGCCCACGCTGATTATGAATTAAGCCTAAGCCTTGATAAACAAAAGCACCGACACAGCTATTTTTTAATGTATGGTAAAGGGCTTCAGCCTCTGCATCACGACCTATTTGGCGCAAACTATTCGCTTTTAACAATTCGAGTTGAGGCGCTGCGATTTCAAATGAATCGATAAAAGCTAATGCCGCATAAGGTTTTTTTTGAATCAAAAGTTGATTCACCATGTCGATATTGGTGCTGTCCTCAGCTTTCAATTCTTTGCACTTCAACAAAGTACCATTAGGTTGAGTGCCTTGCGATTCATACGGACGAATGTTGTTATCCACCTCGGCAAAAGAAACTGTGCTTATGGTAGCAAGTAGTGCATAAACAAAAAATCTATGCGCAAGCAAAACTCTTGATGAAGTTATGTTGGCTAATATTGCCAAATTGCTTATTACTTGAATAATTTGCATTAGAGTAAATTCCCCTTCAATGCATCGGCAATTCCAATAAAACCTGGCCCTGCTATAAAAATAATCAATGCCGGAAACATAAACACAATCATCACAATACTCATCTTTGCCGACAACTTACTCACATATTCGCGCAGACCAGAAAATTGTCGCATCTCAATGAGTGAAATATATTGACTTAACGAATCCTGTACATTTCCACCATATTTACTGACTTGAGAAAGTATAGAAACCATATCACTCACTTCTTGAATGTTCACCGATTTAGCCATATTCATTAAAGCATCAGTTTGATCTTGACCAGCGCGCATATTAAGTAAAACGCGTTGCAATTGTCTTGAAAAGTGAGGGAATAAATTACCCGACTGCTCAACCAATATAATTAAGGCGTGCTCTAGAGAAAGTCCTGCATTAAACAACATGCGTAGCATATGTAAAAACGGAATCAGCTCTTTTGTAATTGCTTTTTGTACGACTGTAGCACGCCAGCGTAAAACCATATTTGCAGCAACAAATATAAATGCAAAAGCAAATATTGCCATTAATAAAGCATTCAGCTTGTCGTTGCCTAGCGTTGCATAGGCAATGTATACAATCACTGAAATTACCATAGGCATAATTCTACCTAAGCTCCAAAACAATAAGCGACCTGATGCAGAGTCCCATCCGGCTTGCAGAAGCAATTGACTAACAGCGCTGTCATCGACAAAGTTTGGTTTTAAGCATTTGCGTAATAAGTTGCTCAGCCTATTACTGACTGACTGCTGACTATGTAGCGCGACTTCAAAACGATGCGATGATTTTGTTCTTTTATTAACAATCATAATATCAACGAATAGAAATGCCATGCTAATTAGCATTAGAACAATAAAAATAATAATCAAATAGTTCATTTTAAGTGCAGATTCACAAACTTTTCAACATACGCCAAAATAACAGCGCGCCTATTACCTGCATGCTAATGGTGACCCAAAAAATCTTAATTCCACTAGGATTAGCTAGCATCATGTCTAAATAACCTGGATTCATAACCATCATGTACAGCAGTATAGCGATGGGTGTCAAAGTTAAAATCAAGGCTGAAACTTTGGTTTCGCCAGTAATGGCGGCTAGCTCACGTCTAGCCTGATCTTGGTTATTAATCATTTGCATGACGCTATTCAACATCTCTTTTGGCGAACTACCGTAGCTATTACTGACTTTAATACTTAAAGCAACAATCTGAAGCTCTTTAATATGATGCAACGTTGCTTCTTTTACTAATGACTCAGTAAATCCAGCACCTAAGTCAGCAGCCCTCACCACCTTGTCTAGCAATGAACCCAGTGGTGCCGGCGTTTCATTAGATACCAGCCTAATCGCTGATTCAAGGCTGCGCCCAGTGCCAAGACTTCGAATAAGCTGATCAATAAAAAGTGGCATTTGTGAAATCATTAACTGTTTATACTTATTTTTCCTATAAATAAAATAGATAATCAAAACAATCATTGGTGCAATCGTAATAATGGCCGCCACTTTAAAACCAATGATGAATAAACTCACAATAAAGATAGTCGAAGTAATGAGCATGTAATTTCCAACCCACTCACTCTTGAAGTTAAATTCAAAAAAATTGGATAATATGCCTGTAATTGTCTGGGTATATTTCGATAATTTTGAATTTACATCAGAATATCCATTATTTAATGGCAACTCTAGACCCAGTCTTTGGACAACTTTTTTATTAGTAGCAGATTGCTTGCTGGCTAATACCAAGAAGTAAGCAATAATCACGCACAGCAATGTTGGTATTAAAAATAACCACATATCTATTGTGTCAAAACCCTTTAAGCAATGATTTAAGCTTAGGATTCATCGTCGAAACTCTATGCGTTAAAAAACTTTTTTGTTCTGGCACGTAACTGTAGAGCTCATTAATGACGAAATCACCATCACGAATACCTACCACTTCAATAATAGAGGTAACTTTTCTTTCACCGCTAGCCAAACGACTTATTTGTACAATCATTTCAACTGAGGCCACAATCATCTTTCTTAAAGTGAGCTCTGCACCTTGAAAGCCAGCAAGACCTGCCAACATTTCCATTCTTAACAAGGCATCATGAGGATTATTCGCATGAATAGTACTCATTGAGCCTTCATGACCAGTGTTCATTGCTTGCAATACATCAATCACTTCATTGCCGCGAATTTCGCCAAGAATAATACGGTCCGGACGCATTCGTAAGGCATTACGAACTAAATCACGCGCAGAAACTTCACCGACACCCTCTAGATTACTTGGCCTAGTTTCAAGTCTGACCACATGAATATGGTCTAATTGCAACTCAGCGGCATCCTCAATAGTAACAATACGCTGATTAATTGGTATAGACCGACTCAACAAATTCAACAAGGTAGTTTTGCCTGCACCCGTGCCACCACTCACTAAAATGTTAACTTTTTGCTCAATAGCATTAAGCAAAAAAGACATCATGTCTTGATTAAGCGTTTGAAATGCAATTAGGTCACTCTCGGTAAACGGCTCCTTACGAAATTTTCGTATTGACAAGCAAGAGCCATTTAAAGCCAGTGGTGGAATAATAATATTAACCCGACTGCCATCAGGCAACCGTGCATCCACTAGAGGGCTGGATTCATCAACTCTACGCCCAAGAGGCGCTAAAATTCGACGTATTACCCGCAACACATGATCTTCATCGATAAATCTTAAATTAGTTAACTCTAATTTTCCATTTTTTTCGATGAAAATACGATCAGCACCGTTTACTAAAATATCGTTGATATGCTCACTTTTAATAAGCTGCTCTAGGGGTCCCCATCCGGATATCTCATCAACCATCTCAGATGTAAGCTTATTTAAATCGCTTAAATTCAACACATAGTCGGTATCGGCTACATATTTCATCACCTTAGCACTAACGTAAGTGATTATTTGTTGCTTGCTTGCAAGTGTTATATCCAATTGATCAAACTCAATCTCAGCGATTAGATAGTTGTGCAGAAGATATTTCACATCCTGATACTCTACAGAACTTTTAAGCTCCATTTTACTGGTCGTGATTCGCATAGTTTTACCTAGCTTCTTACAGTTAAGAAATGTCGTAATTTAGAGAGGTAAGCACTAAAGCTTTTGTCCACCCCCTCTTCGCCAATGCCAAATATCTGATTAGCCATATACTTAATTGTTTTAACGTAATCACATTTAGGTGCAAATTCAAACATTGACTCGCCAGTATTGATTGCAAGCAAGCGTAGTTGCCCCAAAGAAGGAAGCTTACAAAGCAGTGGGATATTTAATGACTTTGCAATGCTTTCCGCATTTGGAATCGCATTCTTCATATATCGGTCTACAACCAAATAAGGACGTGGAATGGTGATTTTTTGTTCACGAAGTGCTTGTAAAATATCATAATTTCGCTTGCAGCTTGGCACAGACTGCTCCACTAAAATTAGCGTTGAGCTTGCCGTTGAAAGCACCACTTTCAACAACTCTATATTAATCACGCCACCAAGATTGATGAATATATATTTAAAATGACTTTTTAGTGCATGTAAAACTAGGTAAATCTCAGTCGGTGTAAGTTCAGTTTCATCACTACTCTCTGGCATTGGAAGTAAGGTTAATCCTGATGAGTGCTTAGCAAAGCCAGTCTGAATCAATGTGGAGTCCAATCTCGCACTGTTTTTAATAACATCCATAAAATTGAATTTAACTGGGACACCCGCAATAAGCATGATATCTGCATGAGGTGCGCCTAGATCAATCAATAAGGTCGGGCCAAATTTCTGCATCTCTAGCGCAAGATGAATCGACAATAATGCCGAACCATCCTCCGCTCTTGCGTTTAGCAATGGTGTGATTTTTCCAAGTACAGTCTTTTCTGCACGATTGAGTTCTGGTGTACGCTTATTATGTCGCGCGATAATTGCAGAAGCCTCATATGCCGGTGTGCCTATTTTAATAATATCCCGAGCACCTGCACGCATAATGGGCAACAATAGATTATGATTAATTGCATCAGCCAATCCAATCACAGTTAACATTGGTCTATTAATTAATAGCTCCTCTATCAACGCCAAATCAATAGGTAATCCAATTGATGTGGCATTGTTAGCAATGACAGCCCCTGAAGCATCCTGCGAATCTAAGTGCGTTAATATTGCACTGATGTTTGGAGACAATACTTCGTCAGAGATTACTTCAACATTCGAAACTTGGGATTCCAAATGAATTAACACCGCACTTACATCAACTGAATCTAACAAAGTATTGATGCGCTCTTTGTCTGCTGGCTCGACAAATATTAAATTAGTTAAATTATCATTAAGACTATACAACCAGCGATAGCAATTGCTTTTATTTGTAATGACGATATAGTTATGTGACTGATCCATTAGCGTGACATTCCAGTAGATGGTTTTGGATTACCATCATTTGAAAAGAAAAACTCACTAAAGGATGGCTTGTAATCTGAAAACTCCTTTCCTGGTAAGTCTGGTAATTTTGCATCGCGGGCAATTGGTCTAACTAGGTGCGGTGTAACAACCATCAGCAACTCTTTATCTTCTCTATCGAATCGTTTAGATTGAAAAAATGCACCTATAATTGGTAACTTAGCCAAGCCTGGAAACTGGTCAACATTATTAATAGTATTGCGACTAACCATTCCGCTAATCACAAAGCTTTCCCCATCCCCCATAGAAACAGAGGTATCTGTGCGCCTAACTCTTAAACCAGGCACAGCTACACCTCCGGTTTGCACGGCATTACTAAAATCAAGCTCACTTACTTCAGGTGAAATTTTCATAAAAATTCGGTTGTTATCAAGAACAGTTGGTGTCAATAGCAAGCGCACCCCATACTCTTTATAAAGAATGGTAATCGCACTATCTGAACCGCCGCCTGTTCTGATTGGCACGGGAAATTCACCGCCTGCAAGAAAGTTTGCAGTCTGACCAGAAATTGCTGAAAGTGAAGGTTCGGCCAAGGTGTAGGCGTAACCATTTGATTCAAGAATACTCAAAGTACCAAGTAAGCCAGATCCTTTATTTCCCATAGCAACATTAAATGCGTTGAGTACAGGCAAGAATCCTGAAGTTGTACTAAAGTTAAATCCTCCCTTACTGGTATCTACTCCGCTTAATGCGCCTGGTGAAGATATGGCCAACGCTGGATTATCTGAATTATTCTTACTAAGAAAGAGACCAAACCTTAATACATTCTTACGACTCACTTCCACTACTTTAATATCGATCTGTACGTGGCTATCAAAATTAGTTTCCGTTGCATCTACAGGCGCTTTCGGATCTTGCTTAAGCGCCCCAACCGCTTGGTGGTGCGCTTCTAAAGAATCGACTTTCCCTTTAAGCAATAATCTATTTCCAACAGAGCTCACTGCAAGCTCATTATTTCCAGATGTTTTTAGCGCCAGCTTTTCTAATTCGCTAGATTGACTAACGGTTAAGTTAATCGTTGTCACAGGCTTACCTGCCTGCAGATTATCCCAAAGGCTAATCTGAGTAACGCCAATCGCTTTCGGGGTAATGAGTAATGATTTAGGTCCAATAACTGTGACGCTTGCAACTGTTGGGTTAGCAATTGCTACACGTTTTAGTGTATTTTTTTGCTGATAAACTTCCTGCTTATCTATTGTGGCTTCTAAGTTCAATGACTCAGCAAAACTAAGCTGACAAACTAAAAATCCACCAACAAGCCCGGTGATGATTGAACATAATTGCAGGTAAATATTTCTCATTACTTAATATCCCTCACAGCAGCATTTGTCACTAAAATCGACTCAGTTTTATCGCCAGCATGGACGATAATACGCATGGGCTGTATGTTTTTTATGATTTTTTTCGATTTCACAATATTGCTTTTGTCACTACTAAAAGTTGAATTTTGAAATCTTTCTGTTGGCCCTTTAAGCAATTCATCATTCTGAATGTAATGACTTTCATATTTTTTTGCTATAAACGCTACTTTTTGCTCATTTTTAGGTATATTTGTTTTTTCGTCATTGTTGATCCCAATGCTAGAGATACTAGACTCCACTGCGGACTTATTATTTTGCACATCAACCAAGCCTGAACTGGTAGGCAAAGACTCTTCGCCTCTTAGTGCTAAGCGCAACTGTCCAATACTTGCTGCTAACATCAATCTAGTTGCTTCGCCCTCCTTGACTGCCAATACCGCTGATCGTGTAGTCGTATTTGGTTTATCTTCACGATTAGCCTGAAGCTGATTGACTTCGCTTGCAATTGGCGTAGTAACAGTAGTATCGCTAGTTTTATTTACCTCCTGAATAACCTCTCCAAAACTAATTACTCGCAAATTACTCAGTACAATCTGCGCAATACTTTTACGCTTCATATCGCGATCATCATTAGCAAACAGCAAAACATCCACGTAATCTCCAGGCTTAATATACCCTCCGACACCAGAAACTTCATCGATTTTTACTGCAACGGCCCGTTCGTCACTCTTAAGTAATCGTGCAGCAGGTCCTAATTTCTGAAAACTACTGTCTAACAATACTGTGTTAGCGACAAGATCTTGATTAACAATATTACCAACCACTTGAGTGGTCGATGAAAACCCACTCGCATTGAATTGTGACACTTGTTCAATTCGTAGATCGGCTTCATTTAATTTTTCACCGGCTGTAACATTGCGAATAAGAAGCACCTGAGCGGCCTTTTGCGCTGCAGGAGAAGGCACTAAAGGCTTTTCTTGAGATTTCCTCGCCTGGTAACCATACCAACCGAAAAACAATGCTCCAATAAACATTAATAATGCCAATATTCTTAAAATATTCGTATTCATAGCTAAAGCTTTCTACCAAAGATGTAAATTAGTGACTAAAAGTATGACCTTTAATACTTGCTACAAAATTTATATTTAGATAATTATAGATATCTATTTATATCAGCCTGATTACTGCTACACCTTTAAGATCTGAAGGTGTTGAAAATATGGGGCCAATCCCAGGAATAGATAACAATGGTATTAGCGGATTCGTCACATATCCACGATACAAAACACGTACAGTTAAAATATTGTTACTTAGAGAGACATCCACGTTACTGTTGTTTTGACCTAAAACTTGATTAAGGGCTTTTTTGGGTAACCATTTAAGTGCATTTCCGACAGTACTACGAACTATAGGTAGGAGACCTTTATCTAAATAATCAGCATCACTTGCAAACGATTGATGATCAACTGATATTGCAGACCTTGCTCCTTCGTTTGCTGCATAGTAAAACGAAGTTTGCAACAGAAATACTATTGAATATGTGGCAATTGCATAAAAAAAAGTAAAGAAAATCATGAATAACAGCACAAATTCTATTGCTACAGCGCCACATTGAGCTTTTAACTTTGGCGACTTCTTTATTAAAAATGTACTTTTACAACTCACATGGCTAACTTGAGTTTTTACATTATTTAATGAGTGGTCGCATATAAACATCTCTAACTCCCTCATAAACCAAGTCATCAGATTGGATAAGGCAAACGAAATATATTCGGATAAACTTGAGTCAAGACCAAACCAACGGCTATAACAGCACCAAAGGGTATATATTTTTCTTTAGGAGCTCTCTGAACTAAAGGTTTAATGTCAAGAGGTAGAATAATATTTAATAAATATAATCTCGACAAAATAATTAAAATTACGAATAAACTTAATGATGCAATAACAAAGCTTGTAATCATTACATTGACACCACACAACAAGCTAATACCACAGAGTAACTTCACATCACCCCCACCCAAGAGCTTGAATGCATAGGCAGGGATTGTTATTAACAAGGCAATGATCAATCCAAAAATTGCAGAATACATGGGCTCATGTGTGACGGTCTGGCCTGTAACACTTAATACAAGAAGAGCTAAGAGGAGTGCGCCTATACTTAGGTAATTGGGAATAGTTCGACTTCTAATATCATAGAAAATAATTAGCATAGCCCATGCGACGATAATCATATTAGAATTAAATATCACCCTCGTTGATTATGCTGTGGTTTGCAAAGCAGCTTGAATATTTGTGAAGATTGCACTGATAGCAGTTCTAATTGGTGTTACAAATGCAATCAATGCAATTGCCACCATCGCTGCGATTAGCGCATATTCTATTGCGCTAGCGCCTTCCTCATCAGCTAACAAAACTTGAATTATTTTTTTGAATGCTTGCATTTTTCTTACTCCACAGCTAATTATAATTGATAAAAATGATATTTACACCGCTTAAGTATACACCACTAATGATTAATAAATGGTTATTTAAATAACCAACATATTATGAAGTAAA
>CANFZA010000048.1 GCA_947451235.1 Methylophilaceae bacterium
CAATCACTTTAGCCGCACCGCTCGCTTCAGCCAAAGCCAATAATGTGCAAATACTTACCACGGGCAAATTGGCACCAAAACCTAAGCCCTGCGCCACGCCAGCGGCAATGCGCACACCGGTAAACGAGCCTGGACCTGCGCCAAAAGCAATGCCTTGCAACATATTTAATTGCAAATTGGCTTCATTAAGTAAGGTTTGCAACTGCGGCAAAATGATTTGCGAGTGCGTTTGCCCGGCATTAGTATCAAAGCTAAAAATGTCATCGCCTTTTAGCAAAGCCAGCGATAAATATTCGGTAGAAGTGTCGAGTGCAAGTAAATTCACGTTGGTTTAATGCTCATTTTTGTCAGACGCTATTTTGCCACGCATCTGCTTAATATGCCCGCGTTGTGTTTTACTTTCTAAACGCCGTTGCTTAGAACCATAACTAGGCCTAGTGGCATAACGCATAGGTTTTACTTGATTTGCCGCGTTAATAATCTCATGCAGACGCTTAATCGCATCTTTTTTATTGGCCTCTTGAGTACGATATTGCTGGGCTTTTAAAATCAAAACACCTTCTTCGGTAATGCGGCTATCTTTCAAATGCATCAAACGCTCTTTTAACCAATCGCTTAATGACGAAGCTGGAATATCAAAACGTAAATGTATCGCGCTTGAAACTTTGTTCACATTTTGCCCGCCCGCGCCCTGTGCGCGAATGGCGCTGAGTTCGTAGTCGGTTTCGGGGATGACGATCATCATGCTAGTAGCGAAAGTACAGTTGCGCTATCAGCAAACTGTCGTTATCCACTTTATAAACAATTCGATGCTCATCATTAATACGCCGCGACCAAAAACCACTCAGCGCATGCTTTAACGGCTCAGGCTTGCCTATCCCCGCAAACGGTTCGCGCTGAATTTCTTGAATCAACTTATTAATACGTTGTAGCATTTGTTTATCGTTGGTCTGCCAATAAAGGTAATCTTGCCAAGCCGCTTCAGCAAAAACCAGCTTCATTCTGCCAGTATTCTTTCTGTGCCATTGCCGGCGTTTAACTCAATCACCGCATCTATCAATCGTTTTGCATTAATTGGACTGCGTAATAAATAAGCGGTTTCTTCTAAAGCCTGATAATCCGCAAGCGAAAGCATCACCACCGATTGTTCACGATTGCGCGTAATAATCAAAGGCTCGTGGTTTTCACACACGCGATTCATATTGCTTGCCAGTTGCGCACGCGCGGTTGTGTAAGTAATTGCGTCCATTTTTTGAACCCTTTAAACATGTACGTGTAATTGTACGTGTTTTATTTATAATTTCCATTATTCAAGGGGATAAATATTCATTTTTATGTTGAGGGGTACTACTACGCTGCTCACCCAAAAGGGATTAAATAGCGAAGGGCTGGAGTAAATTCCAGCCTTTTTTATTGCGGACACCTTCTTAATAAGTAGAACAATTAATATGCCGTTGGGCTGTTATGGGCCTTGAATTCAACCAAAATTAGTAGTCGCTTGATATTTAGGTGTATTATTTTATCAACACTATTCTGTGACTTGGTAAAACGGAATCGAGGTGGCAATGTCGTTACAGTTAAACTTTAGACCGTACTTTCAAATCCTGCGCATCACCATCGCTGGCTTTATCGTTATGGTAGTTGGGTTAGTCGTTCTTGAGCGACAACTCAACGATGAAATTACTAAACTCACTGCTCAAACAGCCAATCTCTATCATCATCCGTTTCGTGTCAATGCTGCGGCACGTGACGCCAGATTTGCTATCACAAAAATTCGAGCTGAAAATCTTACCGCCACACTATCCCCAGAAAGCTTAGAACATACGACTTATCAAAAGGAACTTATCCAAAGCGAAGCCTTGCTAGACAAAAGTCTATCCATCATAGAAGAAAGCTTTCTAGGTGACATGGAAAAAGTGCGTGAAGCTCGTGAACTTGCTAGAGTCTGGCATAAAGACCGTGCAGAACTCATCAATCTCATCATCAATGAACGTAATGCCGAAGCAACATATTTCATTAAAACAAAAGCCACGCCAATCTATGAAGCGTTGCAAGTACGAGTTGACTATATCGTAGATTTTTCATCAAAAAAAGCTGAGGAATTAGTTAAGCAAGCGCAAGATAGGTCTAAGTTTTTGCATGTCCAACTCCGACTTTCAATACTAGGCTTTGCCATCTTCATGCTGACTGTTGGCGGAACAACAGCAGTCCTGGTGTTGAAATCATTATATCAACGTGACATGTCACTCCGTCAGGCGCATGACAGCCTCCGCATCGCCGCTACCATCTTTGAGTCCCAAGAAGGCATGTTCATCACCGATACTAACAGCGTTATCCTACGTGTGAATCACGCTTTCACTAGGATCACAGGCTATAGTGCAGAAGAAGCGATAGGGAAAACACCTAGCCTATTCAAATCAGGCCAACAAGACAAAGATTTTTACGCTTCTATGTGGAAAAGCCTTAACCGTGAAGGTTATTGGGCAGGTGAAATCTTAAATAGGCGTAAGAGCGGTGAAGTTTATCCAGAACAACTTACCATCACTACTGTTAAGGATGCTTCTGGTATCTTCACCAACTATGTGGCGACGCTCACTGACATCAGCGAACGTAAAGGCCTTGAATCAGAGCTTACCAAGCAGGCTCATCTTGATTACCTCACTGGCTTATCCAATCGCCGGCATTTTATGGCGCAAGCCGAGGTTGAGTTGTCACGCGCAATACGCTACGACACGCCGCTCTCCTTACTGATGCTAGATATTGATTTCTTCAAAAATGTGAACGACACTTATGGACACCAAGTGGGAGATATCGTACTGCAAGTTTTAAGTAAAATCTGTCAAGATACACTGCGTCAAATTGACGTAGTCGGCCGTTTGGGTGGTGAAGAGTTTGCTGTTATTTTGCCTGAAACTACGATTGAAGACGCTATTGAGGTTGCAGAGCGGCTGCGGGAATCTGTCGCCAAAATGGAAGTGAAGCTACCTCTTGGTTTGCCGATTCATTTTATGGTTTCTATTGGCATCACCACGCTTCATGATAAAAACGTCAATATTGATATGTTGCTCAATCAGGCTGATAAAGCATTGTATGAAGCTAAGGAAACTGGGCGTAATAAAGTTTGTGTTAGTTAAGTTTCAATTACCATGTGGCGACAGGCATTTATCGGGATATTCTATTGAAAAACTCTTTTTTCTGGGGCCACCAAAATCTTGCCGAAGGGCGTTCCAAGCAAGGAATGTGTTTGAAAATCGCTACTAAAGGCCATTTTCTCAACTTATAACAAAAAATGAGTTTTCAACAGAATAGGGATTTAACTGTCATTTAGTGAAATTGAGTGAACGTCTCAGCTAGGTAGGAAGTGAAGTTTCTGTGCGCCGGTTATACGGATATTCAAATAATTAAATTTAAACTTCACAAGTTTATAAAATACAGATGCCTCTTATTGATAAGTAAATAAGTAAATTGGTAAACAATGAAGCAACACCCATGTAAAACGCGATGATTATGGGTGCCAAAGTAAAAATATTACACAAAAAAAGCCTGCACATCCTTAATTTCTCTAGTCCGCTTAAACGGCGGCAAGCTTTGCCAAATTCTTTTCCCGTAAGACTTCGTAATCAAGCGCGGGTCGCAAATCATTAGCACGCCTCTGTCATTTTCATCACGAATCAAGCGTCCTGCGCCTTGTTTTAAGGTGATGACAGAATAAGGCAGTTGATATTCCATAAAGGCATTTTTGCCTTCTTCATTCAGTTTATCGACGCGGGCTGACAATACTGGGTCATCTGGCGGTGCAAAAGGCAGTTTATCGATAATCACCACGCTTAGCGCTTCGCCGCGCACGTCTACGCCTTCCCAAAAGCTTTGCGAGCCGACTAATACGGCGTTGCCTAATTTTCGAAAGCGGTCTAATAACTCGGTGCGTGAGCATTCGCCTTGTAATAACAACGGGCTTTCTATGCCATTTTGAGAAAACTCTTCTTTGAGTAAAGCGTGAATTTCGCGCATGGCACGCAAGCTGGTAGAAAGCACAAAAGCTCTGCCTCCGCTGGCTTGCAATACCGGTAACGCTGCGGCGACTACGCATGCGGTGTAACTTGGGCTGTTTGGGTCTGGCATTTCTGGCGGCACGTATAAAAGCGCTTGTTCTTGATAGTTAAACGGGCTTTCCCAAAATCCGGTTTTAGCGGCTTGCAAACCCATTTGCTGAATATAGTGGCTAAAATCACTTTTTACGGCCAGCGTGGCTGAGGTAAATATCCAAGCCCGTGGTTGCGCATTCAGTTGCTTGCCGAAGCCTTCGGCCACACTTAATGGCGTAGCGTGCAGTTGTACCGAATGGGTAAATACCTCCACCCAGCGCACTAGATTATTATTTTCTGCGGTTTGCCAGCGGCTGAATAAATCGTACAAAGCTTCGCTGCGTTGCCAGCATTTCTCTAGCAATGGGTCACGCGCTGCTTGGGTTTCAAGCACTTTTGCCAACGCTTTTAATTCGCTTTGCATGTGCTTGTAAGCGTCGTCAAAGCCTTTTAAAGCTAAGGCTTTTTGCACAGGCAAGCGCGAGCCTTCGTAAGCAAAAATCAGCCGAAAATCTTTGGCGGCTTTCTCTAAAGTTGGAATCGCCTTGCTTAACGCGATGCAATCTTTAGCCAGCGTTAAATAAGCGGCAGTGCAATCTTGCGCTAATTCATGCAATTGGCTGGTGGAAACGTCTTCGCCAAAAAATAGGCCGGCGACTTCTGGCAATTGATGCGCTTCATCAAAAATAACCGTATTGGCGGTAGGCAAAAGTTCGGCAACGCCTTCGTCGCGCAACATCACATCGGCAAAAAATAGATGATGATTAACCACCACAACGTCAGCCGCCAGTGCTTTTTTACGCGCTTCCATCACAAAGCATTCTTTGTAAAAACTGCAATCTGAGCCTAAACAATTATCACGCGTAGACGTGACGCTAGTCCAAATCATGGCGTTTTCTGGGACAGAATTAAGCTCGCTTTTATCGCCCGTTTTGCTATTTTCAGCAAAAGTTTTAATTACGTGTAAATATTTAGCGTCCTCGCGTGAGGCAAAACGGCCTTCTTGCTCGGCGCGGTTAAGATGATAATGACACACGTAATTGGCGCGGCCTTTTAGCATAGCCACTGTCACCGGCACTTTTAGGGCATCGCGCACATTGGGTAAATCGCGGCTGTATAACTGGTCTTGTAGATTTTTAGTACCGGTAGAAATAATCACTTTGCCGCCAGTGAGTAACGCTGGCACCAAATAAGCAAATGTTTTACCTGTACCAGTGCCGGCCTCAGCCACTAGCTGCGTGTTATTTTCGATCGCATCGGCAATGGCCAAAGCCATTTCCAGCTGCTGCGCACGTGCGCTATAGCCTTTAATCTGCGTGGCTAAAATGCCGTCTTTTTCAAAAACTTGCTGAATGGTGAGTGTGCTCATAAGGGTTGTGATTATCCCATGAGTTAGCGCCTTGCACATCAACAGAAAAAGATTGTAAGAATGAAATTTTGCAAAGGTCTAGCTTAATATGGCTAGCGATTAAATATAAGCGTTTTGCTTTTTCCATTTAAGTTCTTATAATCGCACTGTGATTAAAACATTCATTAAAATTAATAAAAGCTATTGTCTCTGCATAATACTGGCTTTATTCAGCGCATCATGTGCGGCGATTGAGCCTATGCCGATGCCGGAAAATAGCACCACACTAGAGCAAGCCACTAGCCTAAAGCAAGCCATTAGCGATGCAAATTCAGACAATTGGTCAGACCGTGCGCGTGAAGTATTGATTAATGCGCTTAGCCTTACCGGAATTAAGTATGCGCGTGGCGGCAATACGCCTGAAACCGGTTTTGATTGCAGTGGTTTTGTACGCTATGTATTTAAGCAAGCGGCTAGCTTAACTTTACCGCATAGCGCTTTAGCGATTAGTCAACTAGGTAAAACAGTGCCTAAGACTGACTTACAACCTGGTGACTTAGTGTTTTTCAATACGCTAAGAAATACTTTTTCGCACGTAGGTATTTACTTAGGCAATAATCGTTTTATACACTCGCCAAGCGCTGGTGGAAAAGTCCGCGTAGATAATATGCAAGAGGGCTACTGGTCAACACGTTTTAGCGGCGCGCAACGCATAGATGCTGGGAAAAACATCACTAAAGAAGCTGTGTTAGTGCAGTAAAAAAGTCAAATTGCAGGTTAAACAAGCGGTAGAACAACAGCACTATCGCTATGCCCCAATCCTCGACCCGGGTCAATGACATCTCGCACTAACTGCTTCACTTCTTTAGCTTCAGGAAAACGCCCGGCTTCTTTGCGTGAAAAAATTAACTGCTGATTCACGCTAATTTCAAAAATACCGTTGCCACCTGGCTTAAGCGCTACGCTTGCCAAGTCTTGCTCAAAAGTAGTGAGCAATTCTTGCGCTAGCCAAGCTGCCCTTAAAAGCCAGCGGCATTGCGTGCAATAAGTAATTTCAATGTTGTGCTTACTCAATTTAGATGTCCTTACTGTTATACTTTAATTTAGCTACTAAAGAAATTTGTCTAATTTAAATTTGGCAGTACAAAATTTATTTAGTACGAAATATAATTTACTATCACTTGAAACTATTAAAACTAAATTGGTCTTAATAAATCAAGTTATCATTGTTTGGGAATAATACATGCAAGCTCAAAATAAATATCAGCGATTTTCTAAAATAGGTTTAGTTAGCAGCGGCCTAGTGCTTGGCCTCATGCTGAGTTTAACTTACTCTGCTGTGGCCGAGAAAATGGTCAAGCCGCAGTTGCCGCTTGAAGATCTAAGAGCGTTTGCTGAAGTATTTGGTAAGATTAAAAGTGATTATGTTGAGCCGGTAGCAGACAAAAAACTCATTTCAGAAGCTATTAGTGGCATGTTAACTGGCTTAGATCCACATTCAACGTATATGGATGTAGACGCATTTAAAGATATGCAAGCCGCCACACAAGGTGAATTTGGTGGCTTGGGTATTGAAGTCGGCATGGAAGATGGCTTAGTGAAAGTAATTTCACCCATTGAAGATTCCCCAGCCTACAAAGCGGGAATCAAAAGTGGCGATCTGATTATGAAATTAGATGACACGCCAGTTAAAGGCTTGAACTTGAACGATGCAGTGAAACGCATGCGCGGCAAACCTGACACACCTATCGTTTTAACGGTACTACGTAAAACAGAGCCAAAACCGCTGACGTTCACCTTGGTGCGCGCGGTCATCAAAAATAAAAGTGTGAAGTACAAAATGACTGAGCCTGGTTACGCCTACGCAAGAGTTACGCAGTTTCAAGAACATACCGGTGAAGATTTAGCCAAAGCGATTCAAACCATGCACACTGAAAATAAAGGCCCTTTCAAAGGCTTTATTTTAGATCTGCGTAATGATCCAGGTGGTTTATTGAATGGTGCAGTGGGCGTTGCCGCAGCATTTTTACCCAAAGATACCCTAGTAGTTTACACAGAAGGGCGTGCCGCTGATTCCAAAATGCAATTAACGGCTAATCCGGAAAACTACGCCCGTGGCGGTGCAACCAATGATTATATTCGCGACATTCCAGCCGATTTAAAAACCGTACCTATGGTGGTGTTGATTAACGCTGGATCAGCTTCAGCTTCTGAAATTGTAGCGGGCGCATTGCAAGACCATAAACGTGCAACATTGGTCGGCATTCGCACTTTTGGTAAAGGTTCTGTGCAAACGATTATGCCAATGAACAACGGTGCTGCGATAAAACTAACCACAGCGCGTTACTTTACGCCAAAAGGTCGTTCGATACAGGCTAAAGGCATTGATCCTGACTATATTGTTGAAGATGGTACTGATCAATCGAACAATATTCATGAGGCTGATTTGACTGGTCACTTATCGAATCCTAAAGATGCGCAAGCTGGTGTTGCCACTCAGACTGACAAAACATCTACAACTAAAGATGCGGCTAAAGCGAAGTTAAATGAGAAAAAATACGCAGAACCTACAGGCCCGATTGAGCCTGCAAGTAAAGATGATATTCAGTTCACGCAAGCCATGAACTTTTTAAAAGGCAAGCCAGTGATTCACACTGAACCAGCAAAAGTTGAGCCGGCTAAAACTTAAGTTTCAATAAGCGATAGATAACAGCGCCAATACGGAAATTTAGTATAGAAAGTCCGCCCTTAAGCAAGGCGGATTTTTTATGTGAGCAAGATTTACCTAAATGGCATGCAAAATCATTACATAAATTTACAAACATTCACTTTCAAACACCTGTGCGAATAAGGCTAAGGTTTATAATAGTAGTATGGCATTCAACATAAAAGAATTAATCTCAGAAGCAGATCGCTGCGTGGCTTGCGGCCTTTGCTTACCTCACTGCCCGACCTATAGAAAAACTGGCTCTGAGGCAGATTCTCCGCGTGGAAGAATTCAGCTAATGCGTGCGGTAGCACAAGATATTTTGCCCAATAATGACCGATTTAAAGAACATATTGATTTGTGTTTAAATTGTCGTAGTTGTGAAACTGCTTGCCCGAATAATGTCAATTATGGCGCCTTAGTGGATACCACACGCGCGCTATTCATTCCTAAAAAAAGCGTTTGGTTAACGCTGGCAAAACCCTTTATTCGCCACCGCTATTTAACATATAGCCTAAGCTGGGGCATTTGGCTGGCGCAAAAATTCAAGCTAAATAGCTTGATGCAACAAGTGATACCGGTAGCAAAACTAATACCCAATATTGAAAAGCCTACTTCATGGAAACCGCTTTATTTGGCAAGCTCAGATGCCAGTGCGTCAAATAAAAAAGGTGCAGTTAGCCTGTTTTTAGGTTGTACTACTAGCGCTTTAGATAGCCAAACTCTCAGCGCCAGCATTTATGTATTGAATAAATTAGGTTTTGATGTACATATTCCAGCACAGCAAACTTGCTGTGGCGGCATTGCCAGACAAATGGGTGATGCTGAAGAAGCTGCAAAATTAGTAGATTTAAATGCCGCCAGCTTTGATGAATCCATGCCAATATTAACGACAGCAAGCGGCTGTGGCACCGGCTTAAATGATTATTTACCACAGCACAAAGTACAAGATATTAGCGCATTTTTAATGGCTTGCGATTGGACAAATGTCCAAATTAAATCGTTAGCTGAACGCATTTACGTACAAGATCCATGCTCATTGCGTAACGGACAAAAGACGCATCAAACGGTTTATCAACTGCTTAAGAAAATCCCAAATGCGGATATTCAAGCATTGCCCGGCAATAGCCAATGTTGCGGTGGTGCAGGCGCTTACATGCTAACGCAAAATGACATGGCCAATAGTTTACGTGAGGACAAGATTGCCATCATTAAAGCGAATAACGTGGTAATTTTAGCCACTTCAAACATTGGCTGTAGCTTGCAGATTGCCAGTGGCTTGCGCGAACAACACTTAAATGTTTCTGTGCTGCATCCAATACAAATAATTGCTAGACAAATGGGCTTAGCTTAAGCAACCCATTTAAGCGTAAAATAATTCTGACAAAAGATATTTAGCTTGAAGCACAACTAATTTTAAATATAACCATCCTAGATAAAACGTATTATTAGACAACTCATGTTTATAGATAAAATGTATTAATAAATTAAATAAAACCAGATTAAATAAAAACTATGTTAAATAAAACCAGATTAGATAAATTGGATGCTTTTATTGTAGAGCTAGATACTGGCTTACGCACCTTGCTGGCTAAACCACATAGTGCACGAGCTCATCCAGATGTCGATGTTGCTGAAGCCGACTTGAGTAGCTCTGAAAAATCGCATGCTAGTGCTTTGATGCGCGTGAATCATACCGGTGAAGTTTGCGCGCAGGCTTTATATAGCGGCCAAGCACTAACTGCGCACAGACCTGAAACCACACTGGCATTAAGACAGGCCGCTCAGGAAGAAACCGACCATTTAGCTTGGTGTGAAACACGCATCAATCAACTAGGCGGTCGCACTAGCCTGCTTAATCCATTATTTTATGCCGGCTCGTTTACGATGGGCGCAATCGCTGGTGCATTTGGCGATAAATGGAGTTTGGGGTTTGTGGCAGAAACTGAGAAGCAGGTTGAAGCGCACTTAGCAGGCCACTTAAATAAACTGCCAGAATCTGATTTAAAAACCAGAACAATTATTGAGAAAATGCAGCAGGATGAAGCTAAGCATGCCCAAGAGGCTAAGCAACTTGGTGCCGCAGAGTTACCCGCACCCGCTAAGTTTTTAATGAAACAAGTTTCAACGTTGATGACAACATCAACTTACTATTTATAAAAGGTAAGACCAAAATGCAAAAATTCAGCGATGTATTACAAACTTTAGACGATGCTTCGCATGTGCAGCGTATTGAGTTATTTAATGGCGACGGCAGTCCAGCGGGTGTTATTGATAACAAACCAGGTAGCCACGGTTCGGTAAAAGTGTATTACCACCTGTTTCGCATGTATGGAGAGATTTCATTAGATGCCGCGGTTGAAGGCTTGAGTTTATTTGCGGAGCATACTGGTGATGCAGAAAACTGCCCTGGCAAACACCCTAATGTAGACAGATTACTTAATCTTTTAGAAGATGAGCAACCATTGTCGGTTAAAGTCACTGAAAGCCAAGCTTAATTAAGTTACTAGCCCGTTTAACTTGCGGGACTTTTAACTTAAATTAAATCACTTTAGGATTTTTGAAGGCGAGAAATAGGCGGATGATAAATCAACTCAAGCAAATGCCCAACCGCATCTAAACAATAAAACCCACGCGCGCCGTCACGGTGCGTTTTTGGTGCTTCAGTAATTTTCACACCATTTTTTACAAAATATTCGTACCAACTATCAACATCATCGGCTGAATTCAGCACAAAACCAATGTGATCTAATCTTTGCTGTGCTTGTGGCGTGTAATCAACCCGATGTAGCGCAAACACATCACTTTGATTAGTCAAATACACATTATCTGCATCAGGTTGCCACTCAATCTGCATGCCCATAATGTCGACATAAAACTTAACGCAAACTTCCAGCTCTTTTACAAACAAAGCCACGTGACGTATGCCTAACATACCACCAGGTTTATTCGGCTTAATATCAGACATCGCTATTGCTAGCCGTACTTATTGCAACCGTACTTGGTTTGATTTCAAAGTCGTGCGTAATTTCTACGCTTTTGCTCAACATAATAGACGCTGAACAATACTTTTCAGCAGACAATTTAACCGCACGCTCAACTTGTGCAGGATTTAAATTATCGCCAGTCACCACAAAGTGCACATGAATTTTAGTGAATACTTTTGGAATCTCATCGGCGCGTGTCGCATCAATTTCTGCCACACAAGCCACAATCGGCTGACGCGCTTTTTTAAGGATGGCAACTACATCAAACGATGTGCAACCGCCCATGCCAATTAGCAACATTTCCATTGGTCGCATGCCAATATTGCGGCCACCATTTTCTGGCGCGCCATCTAATACTACGGCATGACCAGATTCAGATTCACCAACAAAACTGACCCCATCTATCCATTTAACTTTAACGTGCATATTGATCTCTTTCTAATATGGGAGCGCAATAAGCGTTCCCACAAAAATTATTTAACGTCTAAAAGCTCAACATCAAAAATCAACGCTGCATTAGGTGGAATCGCACCGCCAGCACCGCGAGCGCCATAGCCCATTTCTGAAGGAATCACTAAGGTGCGTTTGCCACCAATTTTCATACCCGCAAAGCCCTCGTCCCAACCTTGAATCACTTGGCCGCCGCCTAAAAAGAAATTAAACGGCTGATTGCGGTCTAAGCTGCTATCAAATTTTTTGCCTTTATGGCCTTCTGCAGCAGCCTCATAAAGCCAGCCTGTGTAATGCACAGTTACGTTAAAGCCAGCTTCAGCCTCGCGACCTGTACCCACTTGTGTGTCAATTTTTTGTAATTCGGTAATTGTATCGGTCATTGCTGTGTTTTCCTTGGTTGATGCCTGTGTTGATGGATTAAGCGTTTTTGACGCCGTTGATTCGGCTTTGCAAGCGCTGAGCGTAACAGCACACGCACAAGCTAACAATAGGCTAAAAAATTTCATATTAACGACCTTGAGTAATAAAAGTGGCAAATATATTTAAATACTATATTTTGTGAAAGTATATTTCAGGCAATATGATACCGCAAACTCGTACAAGTTCGTTGTGCGATACGCTTAGTTTATTGGTGCAAGATACAGCATAGCGTCAACGTCTATGAACTCCTTTTGAATTCTTTCATGATTTTACTGAGTCGCTATTCATGAACAGCAATAGTGCTAAGTTTTAATGTCAGCGCATAATTAAATTTATACGAACAAGACATATTGTCAGTTCAACAATTTAAAAACTTTGGAGAATTATTATGTGGACTACACCAGCAGCGACAGAAATGCGTTTTGGCTTTGAAGTAACAATGTACGTAATGAACAAGTAATCTGCCTCATTAGCAATAAATAACTAGCCTAGTTAAATTTTAACTAGGCTTTTTTGTGTCTGGTGTTAGCGTATTTTACGACAGATTTAACACCTAATTGTTAGCCTCTCAAACACCGTAAGTGCATGCACTTATATCCAAACTATTAGATATCCTTTAAACAGATACTAGTAAACAGATACTAGTAAAAGTCGAGGATATAAATATGCTGTATCAATTTGAAAGAGAGTTTCCGCTCGCTACCATTTTATTATTATCTGTAATCTTACAGGCCGCATCAGCAATCATAGCTGCAAGTCAAATAAATGCAGTCAAACGAAACTATGTAATCGCTTGGATATGCGTTAGTTTTGCACTACTTTTAATGGTAGAACGACGATTAGCGCCGCTATGGCGCTTATTAGTGCAAGGCCAATCAAGTAGTTTTTTAGATGCTAACTTTGGTTTGGCGATATCCATATTCATGCTGATAGGCAACTATGGTGTGCGGCAACTTTTCAAAAATTTAGAATTACAGCGCTTTAAACTTGAGAAACTCGCAAATTTTGACACCTTGACTGGGCTGGATAATAGACGCTCAGTATTAGAAAAAGCTAAATTTGAAATGAGTCGTGCTTTGCGTACTGAGCATCAATTTTCTTTTTTGATGATTGACATCGATTATTTTAAAAAAGTGAATGATACCTTTGGCCATGCTGCTGGCGATCAAGTACTTCATCAAATAGCCGAAATTATGGTCCGCGAATTGCGCAATATCGATATCTGCGGTCGCATTGGTGGCGAGGAGTTTTTGGTAGTGATGCCAGATACAAATTTGGACAAAGCGCTCATTGCAGCTGAGCGTTTACGTATGGCAGTCGCTTCATGTAATTTTCATCTAAGTGACCAAGTTTTTCCAATTACAATTAGCATTGGTGCTGTAGTGCCTAGCCTAGGCAAAGAAGCTAGTTTAGATGCGTTGCTGGCCGAGGCAGATCGGGCACTTTACAAAGCAAAGAACAATGGCCGTAACTGCGTGGAAGCTGCATTAAATGTGTAGCGCGAAGGCTTTGCTTAATCTGACAATGGCATCAATGATTGAATTGAATTAAATTTAATTGGATTTAATTAAAATCACGACGGATGGGAATAAACCCACTCAATTAATGCATCTTGTGCCACTTTGCTAGCGCCCGCTTTGGCATGATTAACCATCATCACAATTACTTGACGCTTATTGTCTTTATCCAACACATAGCCAGCAATGGTACTCACGCCTTCTAAAGAACCCGTTTTTAGATGTGCGCGTGCGCTAACAGGGCTATCTTTAAGCCGCTTCTTTGCGGTGCCATCTAACGATAATATCGGTAGCGAGCTAATGAACTCGGGCATTACCGGGCTGTTGTAGGCACTCACTAACATTTGCGATAAATGCTCTGCGCTGATGCGTTCTGTGCGCGATAAACCAGAGCCATTTTCTATGACTAATTCATCAAAGTTTAAACTTTTACCATTAAAAGATTTACTGGCCAGCCAATTTTTAATTGCCGTAGCACCATTGATTTCAGTGGCAGGCAGTAATGTTTTCTCAGCGGCTATTGTCAGCAACAACTGCCTCGCCATTAAATTATTGCTCCATTTATTAATATCGCGTACCACGTAGCCTAGCGGGTCAGATAACTGCTCAAGCACCTTCACTGCGCTAGCAGGCTTCTCTTGAATTTTTAGCTGGCCAGAAAACTTGCCGCCTAGCTCCAGCCAAAGTTTTTTAAAGGTGTAGAACGCATATTGTTCATCGTCAAAAACGCTCAGCTCTAAATATCTCTCACCACAATCTGGTGAAAAAGTACCGTTAAAGGTGGCGACGGCACCGCTAGTTTTCGCTGCAACATCTTTTGAATCTTCTGTTTTAACGGTATAAGCAACATGACTGCGCCAATCACCACAAGCACTTTGCGACCATTTAACCTCGTTAATAATTTGTAATTCAGGCAGTGAAAACTCTGGTTCTATATGCACGCGACCATTAACAGCATCGCTGGCATCTGCGACAAATTTAAAACTGCTACTTCTACCATTCACTAAAAAAGCGCTAGGCATAGCGTTATAGGCGCGCCACGGTTCATTATCAAAACTGCTTTTATGCACAATATTCTTTGCGATATCATTGGCAAAATAGCTTTTATCTATCACTAAATTACCAGTAATTTCTTTGATGCCAGCTTGCTGTAAAGTCATTAATAAGCGCCAAAATTCCTGCGCTTTAAAACTTGGGTCGCCATAGGCTTTAATAATTAAATCGCCAGATAACACGCCGTTATTCACAAGGCCATTTTGGTAAATTTCAGTTTTCCAGCGAAACGCAGGCGTAAGTAAATCTAGCGCTGCATTGGTGGTGACTAACTTCATTACCGAGGCTGGGTTAAAGCTACTTGTTGCATTATGGATAACGTTTTCGTGCAAACCATCGACAGAACGAACCACCACCGCCACGCTTTCTTGGGGAATGCCGGCTTTTTTCAGCGCATCGATTACCGAGCTTGGTAGTTCAGCATAAGCAGAAAAACTGGCCGTGATAAACACTAAGGCGGTGAATAGTTTTTTCATAAAGATTGTTGAACTGCCTGCAAAGTGGCTTGCATCATTAAATCAATTTCCGCCTCGCTAATCGTGTACGGCGGCATATAATAAACCGTGTTGCCGATTGGCCGTAACAAGAGACCTTGCTTAAGTGCTGCTGAGTAACAATCTCTAGCAAATTTAGCATTTGAACTTTTAACATCAAACGCCAAAATCATGCCTTGCTGGCGTATATGTTCAATAGGCAGGTTAGCAAGCACTTGCATCTGACACCCTAAATAAGCCGCTTTTGCTCGATTAGTTTCAATCACATTGTCTGCTTCAAATATCGCCAAAGTTGCTAATGCCGCGCTGCAAGCCAACGGATTACCGGTGTAACTATGGCTATGCAAAAAACCTTTTAGCGTGCTGTCATCATAAAAAGCTTGGTATATTTTATCGGTGGTCAGCACGGCAGATAAAGGTAAATAACCGCCTGTAATGCCTTTAGACAAGCAAATAAAATCAGGTGTGATGCCGGCCTGCTCACAGGCAAACATGGTGCCAGTTCTACCAAAGCCAACGGCAATTTCATCGGCAATTAAATGCACATCATACTGACTGCAAATTTCACGCGCACGGCGCAAATAGGTTGGGTGATACATGCCCATGCCAGCGGCACATTGTATCAACGGCTCAATAATAAATGCCGCCAATGTTGCATGATGCTCGCTCACATAAAACGCTAGCGCATCGGCACAACGTAAGGCAAAAGCTTCGGCACCCTCGCCCGCCTCGCTTAACCTAAAATCAGGGCTAGGCATTTGGGCAGACTGCATTAATAGCGGCGCATAAGTGTCTTTAAAAATCGCCACATCAGTCACGCCTAGTGCGCCTAAAGTTTCACCGTGATAACTGTTTTGCAAACTGATAAATTTGGTTTTTTTACTTTGGCCACTGTTACGCCAATAATGAAAACTCATTTTCAGTGCAATTTCTGTAGCACTCGCACCGTCACTGGCATAAAAAGCGTGGCCTAAACCTGTCAGCTTAGCAAGCTTTTCAGACAACTCCACCACCGGTTCATGGGTAAAACCCGCCAACATCACATGTTCTAAAGTATCAAGCTGCAACTTAATTGCGTCTTTAATCCGTGGGTTATTATGCCCAAATAAATTCACCCACCAAGAACTGACCGCATCTAAATAGCGCGTGCCTTCGGTGTCGTACAGCCAAACGCCATCGCCGCGTTTAATGGGAATAAGCGGATAAGATTCATGCTGTTTCATCTGCGTGCAAGGGTGCCAAACAGATTTTAAACTGCGATTTAGTAGGGTTTGGTTGAGGTTCATGTGTACTTTTAAATTCGTTTAAAATTCTATTGATTATTAATGAAACGCATCTTCACG
>CANFZA010000049.1 GCA_947451235.1 Methylophilaceae bacterium
CCAATGTTGCCAAAAGAGTTGATTAAAGGTGATATTAAATTCTTAGTCAATCCAACTGGACGTTTTGTGATTGGCGGCCCACAAGGTGATTGCGGTTTAACTGGTCGTAAAATTATCGTTGATACTTATGGCGGTGCAGCTCCTCACGGTGGCGGCGCGTTCTCAGGTAAAGATCCTTCGAAAGTGGACCGTAGCGCAGCTTATGCAGGTCGTTATGTGGCCAAAAACATTGTTGCGGCTGGCTTAGCTTCACGTTGTTTGGTGCAAGTCAGTTACGCGATTGGCGTTGCGCAACCAACCAGCATCATGGTTGAAACCTACGGCACAGGCATCGTTTCAGACGAAGTATTAAAGCAATTGGTGCTTGAGCATTTTGATTTACGCCCTAAAGGTATCGTTAAAATGCTAGATTTATTACGCCCAATTTATACCAAAACTGCCGCTTATGGCCACTTTGGTCGCGATGAGCCAGAGTTTACTTGGGAAGCGATTGATAAAGCTGCCGCATTAAAAGCTTCTATTTAGAGCAATTGACTAGCAGATTCCATTGTTAAAATAACGATTAAAATAATGGTTATAACTTGGTAATAGAAGATGCTAAAGATTGTTTCTACACACGAAGTACGATTAGGTATGTTCATCCAAGAGCTGAAAGGCCCTTGGATTGACCATCCTTTCTGGAAAAAAGCCTTTAAATTAGATGATTCTGCGGATTTAATAAAGCTTCAAGCAAGCTCCATCAAAGAGGTCGTTATTGACACCTCTAAGGGCTTAGATGTTGCGGAGCTAGAAGCGACCATTGATATGCCATTGGACGCGATTGAAATTTCAGTAGCAGCCAGCGTTGTTAGTCAACACTCTCCCCAAAAAACAATAAGAATTACTGCAGCAGAGGAACATGAGCGTGCTAAACGCATCATTAATGCCTCGAAAAAAGCAGTGACTTCAATGTTTCACGATGCTCGCATGGGTAAAGCCATTAGTGCCGAGGCGGCAATGCAATTGGTCGATGATATTACTGATTCGGTTGAGCGTAATAGCGGTGCACTAATAAGCTTGGTGCGTTTAAAAAACAAAGATGATTACACTTATATGCACTCGGTGGCGGTTTGTGCGCTGATGATTGCGCTATCTAAGGAGTTGAGCTTATCTGATGCTGAAACTAAACAGGCTGGTTTGGCCGGATTGTTACACGACATCGGTAAAGCGGGGATTCCTAACGATGTACTTAACAAGCCAGGCGTTCTGACTGATGATGAATTCACCTTAGTTAAATTGCATCCAGAACGAGGGCATAAATTGCTAATTGAAGCCAATATTACCGATGCGGTGGTGTTGGACGTATGTTTGCATCACCATGAAAAAGTAAATGGCATGGGTTATCCGCATCAACTAAAAAATGATGAAATTAGTCTATTTGCCAAAATGGGCGCGGTGTGCGATGTTTATGATGCCATCACCTCAAACAGGCCGTATAAGGATGGCTGGGAGCCTGGCGTTTCATTGCAGCGTATGGCGCAATGGGCTGAGCATTTTGATGATGAAGTGTTCAAGGCTTTTGTCAAAAGTGTGGGCATTTATCCTATAGGCTCTATGGTTAAATTAAAATCTGGCCGACTGGCGGTAGTGATAGACCAAAGTCCAAAGTCTTTATTAACGCCTATTTTAAAAGTGTTTTTCTCAACCAAATCAAAATCCCGCATCAAAGTTGAAGTGCTCGATTTATCTAAACCCAATGAGCAAGACTCAATTGTTGGTCATGAAAACCCTTTGGCATGGGGTGTGAACGATGTGCATGAGATTTGGCAACCTTAAGCGATAGAGTCGCTCTATATTTAGCTTGTTTTTTTACTGTTGGACAGCTAAAAAAAATCGCGTATAATTTAGAAATTCCGAGGAGCGTTGCGAGGGCTAAGTTTTAGCCTCCCAGGCTCGGAAAATGTTTTAACGACGCTCACCATTATTAACCGTGCCGGGCACGGGATACGGGTGAGAACAGCGTTAGCATCTCAGGTTTAACTACATAACCCCATCCCTCCGGTCACACATTTAAGGAAACTGAAAATGAATATTGTGACTGCTGATGTTAAAAATACAGCTCAAGATTATGTGATTGCCGATATTGGCTTAGCTGGTTTTGGCCGTAAAGAAATTGCCATTGCCGAAACTGAAATGCCAGGTTTAATGGCTATTCGTGAAGAATTCGCCAAAGCACAACCACTAAAAGGCGCCTACATTACAGGTAGCCTGCACATGACGATTCAAACCGCCGTGTTAATCGAAACTTTAAAAGATTTAGGTGCAGAGTTACGTTGGGCATCATGTAACATTTACTCTACACAAGACCACGCTGCTGCGGCGATTGCTGCTGGCGGTACGCCAGTATTTGCTATTAAAGGCGAAACGCTGACTGAATACTGGGATTACACGCACCGTATTTTTGAGTGGACAACCGGTGAAGATGGCGTGCAAAAATTCACTAATATGATTTTAGATGATGGCGGCGATGCGACCTTGTTGCTACATCTAGGCACGCGTGCTGAAAAAGATTTGTCAGTGATTGCTAATCCAACTTCAGAAGAAGAAATCTGTCTTTTTGATGCCATTAAAGCACAGTTAAAATTAGACCCAACTTGGTACTCAGTGCGTTTAGCTAAAATCATCGGCGTGACTGAAGAAACCACTACAGGCGTGCATCGTTTGTACCAAATGCATAAAGAAGGCAAATTGGCGTTCCCTGCAATTAACGTCAATGACTCTGTAACAAAATCAAAATTTGATAACTTATATGGTTGCCGCGAATCATTAGTGGATGCCATTAAACGCGCAACTGACGTAATGATTGCCGGTAAAGTAGCCGTGGTTGCTGGTTATGGCGATGTAGGTAAAGGTTCTGCACAAGCTTTACGTGCTTTATCTGCACAAGTTTGGGTGACAGAAGTAGACCCAATTTGCGCGCTACAGGCGGCAATGGAAGGCTATCGCGTAGTGACGATGGATTATGCTTGTGAGCATGCAGATATTTTTGTGACTGCTACTGGTAACTACCATGTTATTTCACATGACCACATGGCTAAAATGAAAGACCAAGCGATTGTTTGTAACATTGGCCACTTTGATAATGAGATTGATGTTGCTTCACTTGAGCAATACGAGTGGGACGAAATTAAACCACAAGTTGACCATGTGATTTTCCCAGATGGTAAAAAAATCATCTTATTAGCTAAAGGTCGTTTAGTGAATTTAGGTTGTGGTACTGGCCATCCTTCATACGTGATGAGCTCAAGTTTTGCTAACCAAACGATTGCACAAATCGAGTTATTTACCCACACTGAAAATTATCCAGTGGGTGTTTATACCTTGCCTAAGCATTTGGATGAAAAAGTTGCCGTATTGCAATTAAGAAAATTAAATGCAAAATTAACGACTTTAACTGACGAGCAAGCAGCGTATATTGGCGTGCAAAAGCAAGGTCCATATAAGCCAGATACTTATCGCTACTAATAAGGGCACCTCTATTAATTCAATTTTCGTACCACAGGCACTCCGATTTTCTAAGCACTCAAGTGCTTGAAAAGTCGTATGTCGTTATGCCGCGTTGCTCTTAAAAAATTATTCGTTATATACTTGATATATACCGCGTCTTAATTTTTTATTCGCGCCTTGCCTAACTTAGAAACTTGAATAAATAGAAATACCCTTAAGTGTTTTTGTAATAGCTGCAATTAAACTAAAGGAACGACTATATGAAATTATTAGTTGCATGGATACTCAATGCCCTAGCACTGCTAGCCGTTGCTTATTTTGTGCCTAATATTTATGTGGCTGATTTCCTCACAGCCTTAATTGCAGCGCTAGTCATTGGCTTGGTTAATATGTTAATCAAGCCAATTTTAGTACTATTAACTTTACCGATTACGCTGTTAACTTTAGGGCTATTTATCTTTGTGATAAATGGCTTATTATTTTATGGTGTAGGTAATTGGTTGCACGGTTTTGAAGTAAAAACATTGTTGGCAGGCATCATAGGTGCGGCAGTTTATAGCGTGCTTTCATGGTTGTTAACGGCCATTATCATTGATAAGAATAAAGAAAAATAAATGAAAACTACCAGAGTAAGTTTTGAGTTTTTCCCACCTAAAACAGCCGATGGCATGGACAAACTGCGCGAAACACGTGCGCAACTAGCAAAATATAATCCTGAATTCTTTTCTGTGACCTTTGGCGCTGGCGGTTCTACGCGCGACAGAACCATGGATGCGGTGTTAGAGATTCAGCAAGAAGGTTTTCAGGCGGCGCCGCATATTTCCTGCGTGTCTTCAAGTAAAGAAGAAATTCGTGAGTTATTGCAGTCGTATAAATCACATGGCATTAAGCGCTTAGTAGCGTTGCGTGGCGATGTGCCCTCTGGCGAAGTCAGTAGCGGTGATTTTCGTTATGCGGTGGAATTAGTTGAATTCATTCGTGCCGAAACAGGCGATCAATTTCATATTGAAGTGGCCGCATATCCAGAGTTTCACCCGGAAGCGCGTACACCGGCAGCAGATTTATTGAATCTTAAACGCAAGGTGGATGCAGGCGCTAACTCAGCGATTACGCAGTATTTTTATAACGCCGATGCGTATTTTAGATTTATTGATCAATGTGAAGCCGCCGGTATTAATGTGCCGATTGTGCCAGGTGTGATGCCAATTTATAACATTACCCAGTTAGCCAGATTTTCAAACGTTTGCGGGGCAGAAATTCCTAGGTGGCTACGTATGCGTCTAGAAGAATACGCGGACGATATTCCGTCACTGCGCGCTTTCGGCATTGATGTGGTGAGCGAATTGTGTGAAACGCTAAAAGTGTGGGGCGTGCCGAGTTTGCATTTTTATACACTAAACCGCTCAGGCATTATTAGCAATATTATTGAAAATATCAGCGAATAATGACTTCGCGGTTCATGTGATCAGCTTGAAAAATAATCACCATAAAAACCCGCGCTACTAATGTAGCGTCGGTTTTTGTTTATTTAGCAATGCGTCTTCAATAAACAGGTATTCTTTTGTTTTATCTGGGCCAGATTTACTTGCGCCCCAAGTCGTCATTAGTACAATCCAACGCATTTCTTCAATGCTAACTTCAGCTTGCGGTAAGTTCATGGCCAAATCTAACACCAGTTCGCGTTGGGCAGAATTTAGAATGTTGGCCTGCACTAAAAATAGGATGAAAGCGATGCTTTCGCCGGTGATTTTTTTGAGCTCGTCATCCATAAAAATACGTGTGCTAACGTGATTTGGATTTTCAAATACAGTGGCTTGCTCGGTCATGAGCTCTAATTGATTAAACCAATCAAACGCGCCATTAATATCTTCTTCTTCAAATCCTGCCGCATACAACTCTTTGGACAGCGTGTTTTCATCAGGTCTAAAATGTGTATCTATGTAGTTTTCAAACATATAAACCAATACTTCAAACATAATAATTATCCTTAAATAAAAATTGTTTTAAATTAAGTTTTCTACTTAATAGTGTTCACTTAAGTGTGATGGTTTATGCATAAATCTAAAATTACAAAATCTTAACTAGCCTAATTCTACTTCTAAACTTACTTTTTAAGTCTTTGATTAAAAGCGTTAACTCATACTATTTTCTGATATTGCCCACCTGCTAAGCTGGCTACTCTCCCTTCTAATTCCAGTAACATTAGCATGGATGAAACTTCGCTTACCGTCAAGTGACTTAAGCGTACTAAATTTTCTAGTGATATCGGCTCAAAGCCCATGATTGAGAGTAGCGAGTTGTTTGTTGAGCTAGCTTGACTGGCCGTGATTGAGGCGTCATTTGTAGATGTTATATTACTCAGAGTCGTAGTATTTAAAGCTAATTGACTCAAGCCTAAGTCTTCCACAATGTCTTGCAAACAATCCACTAGTTTTGCCCCTTGTTTAATCAGTTGATGGCAACCTTTAGACATCGGTGAATGAATTGAGCCTGGAATGGCGAATACTTCGCGGCCTTGTTCTGCGGCCATGCGTGCGGTAATTTGAGAGCCGCTTTGTAAATTGGCCTCAACCACCAAGCAGCCCATGCTGAGGCCGCTGATAATGCGATTCCGCTTTGGAAAGTTTTGCGGTTTTGAAGGCGTGCCTAAGGCAAATTCAGAAATAATAAGGCCGCTTTCGGCAATTTGGTGGGCTAAATCTCTGTGCTTGGCTGGATACACAATATCTAAACCGGTGCCAACAACTGCAATCGTTGCGCCATTGGCTTTAAGTGCGCCCCTGTGCGCTGCGGCATCAATCCCAAGCGCCAAGCCGCTGACGATGCATAGCCCATAGCCACATAAATCATGGGCGAAAGCTTCAGCATTTTTTTCACCCTGTACAGAAGCATTACGGCTACCGACAATGGCGATGCTCGCTTGGCTAAGTAGTGTTAGATTACCTTTGGCATACAAAAAAGGCGGCGGATCAGTAATTTCTAACAGCGCTTTTGGGTAGTGGGGGTCGGCCAAGGTTACAAGGTGATTATTGCTATTAGAAAGCCACTGGCTAGCGTCGGCAATGGCTTGCTCATTAATGCCCTGTGCAATGGCGGTCGCTATTTTGTCTGAAACCACTTCTTTTAATTGTTTTGTCGTTGCGGCGTAAACGTTGGCTGGGCTACCAAACGTTTTTAATAAAAGGCAAAAAGTTTGCGCACCCAAGCCGTGCACAGTACTTAAGCTAATCCACAGCGCTTTTTCTGAAATATCCTCGCTGTGGCTAGTTTGCATAAGACCTTAATGAATGTGACAAGTAATAATTAGTCCTGAATCGTAGTCAAAATATTTCAATAGATTAAGGTGTTTGCACAGCATCAAGTTTATTAATGGGCAATGTTGCTTGCATGATTAAAGCGTAAGAAACGCGCTCAAATACACGGAAAACCATCAGTAAACCCACGCGCTCATCTGGCAGTTTAATCATGCCGGGTTCAAGCGCTAAGCCATCGTTGGCGGCAGCAGAATCCTTACGGAAGTTCACTACCGGCTTACCTTCAGCATCACGTTTTACATCAAAATTTAATTCACTTAACTTTGCTTGCGCCTTGGCTTCCAAATCTTTTTGTGGCTCAGGGTCTTTAATAATACGACCATAGCGAGTAATTGCTAATACATGGCCAATTTCTAAGCCATCGTTAGCGCCGCGGCTTAATGAAACAATGGCGCCAGGTCCGGCTTCTGCTACACCGCCATAGATGTTGATGATACGCCCACTAATTTCGCTATCAGGCGCGTGAGGTACAAAGCTTGTTTCAGAGCCTGCACTGGTTGGCACTAATCTATCTTTAATGAAGATTTCTTCTTTAGCCTTAACAATGTCAGCGCTTGCAGGCTCACCATACTTGCTAACTTTGGCATCGCCCAAGTATTTCGCTTCTACGCCCAAAAGCTCTTTTGTGTCTGGGTCAATTAAGTTTTCACCCGGGCGATAGACATACCAATTAATGCCATCACCTTCTTCAATTTTGTTGATATAAACCCGTGTGCCTGGGCTCAATACCACGCGATTATCTTGACCGGCAATAATTCTGGGTGATGTGCTTAGTTGGTCTTTTTCGATGATAAGCGGCTGGCTTAAAAACGGCGCAATCACATTGAGTGCGATAGTAGAAATAGCCACTTTATCTAATGGCTCAACTACTGCACCAGGTTGTAGCGTGATGGTTTCACGTAGCAAGCGTAACTGAGGCTTGCCGCTACTCATATCAAGAAAAACAACATCACCAGGATAAATTAAATGTGGGTTTTTGATTTGCGCACGGTTAAGTTGCCAAACTTTTGGCCACTGCCATGGGTCTTTAAGAAACTTGGCGGAAATTCCCCATAATGTATCGCCCTTAACTACAACGTGCCGATCAGGATGGTTGCTTTTGAGCGTAACTTCTTGAGCATTTACATGGAAGCTTATGCAACAAAACATGAGCAGCGTTATAATAGTGCGAAACATACTGATGACCTCAGTCAAAAATGCATTATAAATGCGCGGTTAAAACAGATGTAAAACCCGCGAAACTAGGTTAAATTTATCACGTAATTCATTCAACAATCAAGCTTTTACGAGAAAAGCTTGGGTTTTATAAGTAAACCTTTGTGTTTGATATAAAAATCAATGTTTTTTAATGATCTTTAAGGAAATAACAGACTTTTTTATGGCTATTCTAGACATTCTTAATTACCCAGATCCGCGCTTGCACACGGTGGCAAAGCCTGTAAAAGAGGTGGATGCCTCTATCCGTCGTTTGATCGCGGATATGGCCGAGACCATGTACGATGCGCCTGGTATTGGCTTGGCGGCTACACAGGTCAACCAGCATATTCAACTTATTATTATCGATACTAGCGAAACTAAAGATCAATTACAGGTGTTTATTAACCCTAAAATTATTAGTAAAAACGGCGAGCAAGATTATGAAGAGGGCTGTTTGTCGGTACCCGGTATTTATGAAAATGTAACCCGCGCTGAAAGCATTAAGGTTGAAGCGCTAGATAAAGATGGCAAAAAATTCACGCTAAATGCCAGCGGCTTGTTAAGCGTTTGTATTCAGCATGAAATCGATCATTTGCTAGGTAAAGTTTTTGTAGAATATTTGTCTCCGCTTAAGCGTAATCGCATCAAAAATAAAATGCTTAAATATAGCCGTGAAATTGACCAAAATCGGTCACGCCACGTCAATATTTAGAACATTATCTACTAAGTTAAATAGCTGGACCTGTAAGCGCCAGTGAGTATATAAATGAAGGTTAAACGTTGAAAATAATTTTTGCTGGTACGCCAGAATTTGCTGTTCCTGCGCTTGCCGCGCTAATTGACGCAGGTCATGAAGTTGTAATGGTACTCACACAGCCAGATAGACCTGCTGGGCGTGGCATGAAGCTTAAGCCCAGCCCGGTAAAGGTATTGGCAGAGCAACATGGCTTAAGGGTATTCCAGCCGGAAACTTTAAAGGATGTCGCGGTGCAAGCGCAGATTGCTGCAGTGAATGCCGATGTAATGATAGTGGCAGCTTATGGGCTGATTATTCCTACCGTGACCTTAAATGCGCCACGCTATGGTTGCTACAATATTCACGCATCTTTGTTACCGCGTTGGCGTGGGGCGGCGCCGATTCATCGCTCATTGTTGGCCGGCGATGCTGAAACTGGCGTGACTATTATGGAAGTTGTGCCAGCGCTAGACGCCGGCGCGATGGTGAGCCGTGGCATTGTACCAATTACCGAATTTGATACTACGCAAACGCTGCATGATGCGCTAAGCGCGATCGGTGCGCAGTTGATGGTGGAAGCAATGGCTACGCTGGCAGAAAAAGGCGAATTGCCAGCCACGCCACAAGATGAAACTTTGGTAACTTACGCACATAAATTAGAAAAAGCAGAAGCCGCGATTGATTGGAAAAAAAGCGCAGTCGAAATTTCGCGCCAAGTACGTGGCTTTAATCCATTCCCGGTCGCACAAAGTCAGTTAAAAGGCGAGGTTTGCCGCATTTGGATGGCAACCGCACAGGCCGGTCAGGCGAATGCTGGCGAAATTATCAGTGTGCAAGACGGTGTATTGGTGGGTTGTGGTGAGGGTTTATTGCACATTACCGAGCTACAAGCGCCAGGCGGCAAACGTTTAAGTGCGCAAGCTTTTGTGCAAGGGCATAGTTTACAAGTGGGTGATAAATTCAATACAGATTGATTGTCTTTATAACCTGTCTTACCGTTTTATCTTAACTAGCACCTTGAAATTGATGCGACTACAGCCATCTTGTTTAATATAAATATCTTCAAAATTTAGAGGTTAAGAATGTTCGGTAACTGGTTAAAAACAAGCATTTTAATGGCAGCCATTGTCGCGTTGTTTGGCGCAGTAGGCGCGGCCATGGGTGGTTCTGGCGGCATGATGATGGCTTTAATATTAGCCGCAGGCATGAATGTGTATGCTTATTGGTTTTCAGACCAAGCTGTGCTCAAAATGTATGGTGCGCAAGAAGTTACGCCCGATAATATACAGTTTCGTAACTATTACAATATGGTCAAAGAGTTGGCTGAAAATGCGCAACTGCCTATGCCAAAAGTCTACGTGATGGATGAAGCGCAGCCCAACGCCTTTGCCACTGGGCGCAACCCTGAGCACGCCGCAGTTGCTGCAACCACAGGCATTATGCAAGCTTTATCCGCACGCGAATTACGTGGCGTAATGGCGCATGAGTTAGCCCATGTAAAACACAGAGATACTTTAATTTCTACCATATCTGCCACCATGGCCGGTGCAATTTCATCTATCGGTACTTTTGGTATGCTGTTTGGCGGTGGTCATAATGGTAACGGCGAGCGCAATGTAAGCCCAATCGTGGCGATATTAATGATGGTGTTAGCGCCATTAGCTGCCTCGTTGATTCAAATGGCAATTTCGCGCTCACGTGAGTTTGAGGCCGATAGAGCTGGAGCGGAAATTTGTAGAGATCCGCAAGCGCTGGCAAGTGCGCTTGAGAAAATCCACAATTATGCCCACCAAATTTCAAATCCAACCGCAGAAGCGCACCCAGAAACTGGTCAGATGATGATTATTAATCCCTTGTCTGGACGTTCGTTTGACAGCCTGTTTAGTACGCATCCGCAAACTGCGGAGCGGGTGGCGCGATTGATGGCGATGGTAATTTAATTAGCATAAGTTACACCTACACGGCCTTTGCGCTCTGACAACCGATATATGGGTTAAAATAGACTTTTAGCAGACAATCGAAAGTTTTCTTTGTATATATCTCAACAAATCGCCGCAAATGCTGTAAATCAAGTGTTATCTGGCCGTAATCTTACGCTGGCATTGCCAGCAGCTTTGGCCGTTTTTCCTAACGCTACGCCGCAACAGCGCGGTGCCGCGCAAGATTTAAGTTATGGCACTTTGCGCTTTTATGGTGAAATTGATGCTTATTTGTCGCAGCTATTAGAAAAACCGCTGACAGATGACCGCATTCATACTTTGTTATTGGTGGCGGTTTACCAATTATTGCATGACAAAGCTGACGCCTTTACCGTAGTCAACCAAGCCGTTTATGCCGTGAGTGAGCTAAAACGCCCTGCGCCTAAAAGTTGGGCTAAAGGTTTGGTTAACGCTATTTTGCGTAATTTTTTACGTCAAAAAGAAGCGTTAGCTAAAACAATTCCAGCCAGCGAAGTTGCGACTTACTCATACCCGCAATGGTGGATTAACAAACTTAAAGCGCAATATCCTGACCATTGGCAAAGCATGTTGGAAACTGGTAATCAGCATCCGCCTATGACTTTGCGCGTGAATACGCAAAAAATCAGCATTGCCGACTATATGCAATTATTGGCGCGCCAAGATATTGAAGCCACGCATGTAGGCGGCCAAGCCGTCACTTTAACTAGACCGCAACCCGTAGAAAAAATCCCCGGCTTCACAGATGGCATTGTTTCTGTGCAAGATTACGGCGCGCAATTAGCCGCTTATTTATTAGATTTAACGCCAGATTCAAAAACACCGAATTTAAGCGTGCCGGCTTTAAAAGTACTGGACGCTTGTTGTGCGCCTGGTGGTAAAACCGGCCATATTTTAGAAATGGCCAATGTCGCTTTAACCTCGCTAGATAGTGATGAAGCGCGTTTGCAACGTGTGCAAAGTAATTTGGATAGATTAGCGCTTTCGGCTAATTTAGTGGTGGGCGATGCGTCTTCTGCTAGTTGGTGGGATGGCCAAAGCTTCGATAGAATTTTAGCCGATGTGCCATGTACCGCTTCAGGCATTGTGCGTCGTCATGTGGATATTAAATGGCTACGACGCGAGGCGGATATTGCTTCTTTTGCGGCGCAACAAGCTAAAATTTTACCAAGTTTATGGCAGATGTTGGCTAAAGGCGGTAAATTGCTTTATGTTACCTGCTCAATTTTTAACGAAGAAAACCAAGCACAAGTGGATAAGTTTTTACAAAACAATGCCGACGCCACGCAATTGCCTTTTGAGCTACCGGTAAACCACACCGAAGCCAGCATTACTCAGCTTAATGGCCAGCTTATTCCATCAAACGCACATGACGGCTTTTATTATGCATTGCTGCAAAAAAATTAAACAATTTTTATTGGTCTGTCTGTTAGCGAGTTTTGCGATGTCAGCGTCGGCTGGCAATAGCAGCATGAATATCAGAAGTGCTGAATTAGTGGCACAAGATGATGCTTATATGCTGAATGCCGATGTTGATATTAAGTTTAGCAATGAAATCGAGCAAGCCATTGTTAAAGGCTTTGAGCTTAATTTTTTAGTTGAATTTCAGTTGTTTTCACCACGTAAATATTGGTTTGATGATGAAATTTCTACCGTGACACGTGAAATTACGCTTAGTTATCATGCGCTTTCAAGGCAGTATTTACTGGTGCAAGATGGTCAGCAAAAAACTTTTGTCACTTTAGATGAGGCCACCGATGAATTGTCTGATATTAACAATCTAAAAGTATTGAAAAAATCAGCTGTGGAAAAAGGCGGCACTTATAAAGCCGTTTTGCTAATGCGCTTAGATCACAAAAAGCTACCAAAAGCGCTACAGTTAGATACGGCGGGCTTAGATGAATGGAAAATAAGCTCACAACGTTTTGAGTGGACGCCAAACTTGTTCAAATGAAGTACATCATATTTGTTAGCGCTGTCCTAGGCGCTTTTTTACTTTACTTGCTCTCAAACGCGAGCGCAAACACCGCCGCATCTGGCGAGTATTACACTTTATTAGTCACACTTAATATTGTGTTGGCCGTGTTTTTAGTGGTGCTGATCGGCGTACAACTATTTGGTTTGTACCGAAAAATCCGTGCACACGTGATGGGCAGCCGTTTTACTTTACGTTTATTAACCACTTTTGCGCTCATGGCGATTATCCCCGGCTTAATCGTATATTTAGTCTCGGTGAATTTTTTAACGCGCTCAATTGAATCTTGGTTTAACGTTAAGGTAGAAGCTGCGTTAGAGGGCGGGCTAAATTTAGGTCGCACAGCGTTAGATATTATGCTGGTGGATGTGAAAGAAAAAGGCGAAAGCATGGCGACTAGCCTAGCCTTTCAGTCAGCCAATACACACTTTTCTATGTTGAATGATTTACGTGAAAAAAGCGGTATTCAAGATGCCACTTTATTAACCGTGCAAGGCCGGATTCTAGCGGTATCGAGTAGCGATTCATCGAGTTTTTTACCAGAGCTGCCGAGTAAATCGCAACTCAGGCAGGCGCGTACACGTGTGTTAGCCAGCATAGAACCCATAGGCAAAAAAGGCTTGTATTTGCGCGTACTTGCGCCCGTTACCACACAAGAACTGGTGGGTGAAACGCGCATTTTGCAATTATTACAACCAGTACCAAAATCACTCGCCACTACCGCAGAAGCGGTGCAAGATGTTTATCAGGATTATCAAAAACTTTCCTATAGCCGCGCTTCTTTAAGGGAAGTATTTGCCCTGACTTTAACCTTGGTCATGATGTTGGCGGTGCTTGGTGCGGTAGCCATTGCGTTTGTATTGAGTCGTCGATTATCTGCGCCATTAACGGTGCTGGCAGAAGGCACCAAGGCCATTGCTAGCGGTGATTACAGTACCATGTTGCCAGAACATGGCAAGGACGAGTTGGGCGTATTGGTCAAATCATTTAATAGTATGACGCGTCAATTAAACGATGCCACCAAGGCTGCCGAAAGCAGTCGCGCTAGGGTAGAGGCGGCGCGTGGTTATTTAGAAACCATACTGGCACATTTATCATCAGGCGTAATGGCGCTTAATAAGCGCGGCGAATTACGTACTTTTAACGAGGCAGCAGTCAATATCTTAGGCGTTTCTTTAGATAATTGTGTGGGCTTTACGTTAGATGAGATAGTTGCTAAACAGCCGAGATTAGAAAGTTTCTTTCAGGCAATTGCGCAACATATTCAGCCTACTGATAAAGAAAATGACGGGTTGGACGATGTTCAAAAAAATACACAAAAAGACGAAATTCAAACGCAAATTGAGTTGGTGACGGCGCAAGGTAAGCAAATTTTAACTTTGCGTGGTACGCGTTTACCTGATGGTGGTTATGTCGCGGTGTTTGATGATGCGACTAATATGATGCAAGCGCAGCGCGACGCAGCCTGGGGCGAAGTGGCAAGGCGATTGGCGCATGAAATTAAAAATCCGCTCACACCGATACAATTATCTGCTGAACGTATGTCGCATAAATTATTAAGTAAACTAGATGCGGCAGATGCGGAGATGCTTAAACGTTCTACTGAAACTATTGTGAATCAAGTTGATGCCATGAAACGTATGGTCAACGAGTTTAGCGAGTATGCAAGGTCACCAGCACCGCAATTTTCTCGGTTGAATTTAAATAATTTGATCAGTGAAGTCGCGTCGCTATACGATTTGCAAGGCGATAAAACACCACATATGCTAATCAAATTGTCGCTAACAAAACAAGCTTGCACCATTCAGGGCGATAGCACCATGTTGCGCCAAGTGCTACATAATTTATTGCAAAATGCCCAGGATGCCTTATCCACAATCGTTAATCCTAAGATTTGTGTGAAGACTGATGTGCTTAATCATTGCTTGGTTTTAACAGTAGAAGATAATGGCGCTGGCTTTCCAAGCGAAATGTTGGCGCGGGTTTTTGAGCCTTATATGACGACTAAGACTCACGGTACTGGGCTTGGCTTAGCGATTGTTAAAAAAATAGTCGAAGAGCATAAAGGTACGATTAAAATTGAAAATATGGCCATGCTTAATGGCGTAAATAATGGCATTGAAAATAACGGTACTGGTAATAAAGCCAATGGAAATATCAATCCAAAAAATGCCGGCGCCATTGTGACTATTAGCATTCCGTTACTATTAGAATAAATAAGCTTTAAATATACCTTAAGCAAAATTGTAGAACACTTTAAAAGACAAACAATATGGCATCAAAACGAATATTAGTCGTTGACGACGAGATTGGCATACGCGAGTTATTGCGTGATATTTTGCAGGATGAAGGTTATCACGTAGAGCTGGCAGAAAATGCGGCGGCGGCACGTGCAATACGCCTTCACGAGCGTCCAGATGTTGTGTTGTTGGATATTTGGATGCCGGATTGTGATGGCATTAGCCTACTAAAGGAATGGGGCAGTAGCGGTTTGCTTACCATGCCGGTGATTATGATGTCTGGCCACGGCACCATCGATACTGCGGTTGAAGCTACACGCATAGGCGCATTTGATTTCTTAGAAAAACCCATCGCACTACAAAAACTATTAAAAACAGTGGGTGCCGCCCTAAAACACAGCGAGCAATTGCCAAAGTCTGAAATGAGCTTGGTGAGTTTAGGCAAAAGCCCGATTGTGGCTGCGCTTAAAGATAGGCTAGATAAAATTGCCGCCAGTGCAAGCATTAGTCCGGGTCCTGTATTACTGATAGCACCAAAAGGTGGCGGCGCTGAATTATGTGGTCGATTTCTACAAAACGCCAACACCCCTTGGCTACAACTCACTGAATTCAATCAATTAGCCAATGCACCATTAGACATTTTAGAACCCATTCGTGACGGCGTGCTATATATTGCTGAAGTTGCAGAGCTTAACAAACTGGAACAAAAAGGCTTATTGTTACTGATTACAAAATCAGATAAATACAATGTGCGGGTGGTTTGTGGCACCAGCGAAAATTTGCCAAAATTGCAAGCCGAGGCTTTATTTGATCATAATTTGCTACAGATTTTATCGGCAGTTTCGCTAAGGGTGCCAGCCTTAGATGAGCATAAAGAAGATATTCCAGACTTAGCGATAGCCATTGCTAATCTGCAGTTTGAGCAGGCTGGTGCAGAATATCGCGAGTTTGACATTGCCGCATTAAATAGCTTGCGTAATGCCAATTGGCCGGGAGATTTAGCCCAATTAGATGCGGTGATTCGCAATTTGATACAAACCAGTTTAGGTAAAAAAATTACCTTAGATGATGTGAGCCGAATATTGCATCAGTTTGATGATGCACAAACGATGAGCTCACAACAAGCATCAGTAGCGCTAGCCACAGTTGTTCACGCACCGGTTCAAACTTTGCAAACTGCCGTTGTTGCAGCTAATTTGAACCAACCGCTACGTGAAGCGCGGGATGATTTTGAGCGCTTATATTTTGAGCATCATATGAAAGATTCAACAAACAATATGAGTAAGCTTGCAGAAATCGCAGGTTTAGAGCGCACGCATCTTTATCGTAAACTCAAGCAGTTGGGCATTAAGATTAAGGGCTA
>CANFZA010000050.1 GCA_947451235.1 Methylophilaceae bacterium
GCTACCATTGGCATTGCCACTGATAAACCTGCAACTAAGCCAAGTGCTAATTTGATCTTGTTGATTTGCATATTAATCTCCAAAGTTAAACTACTAAGGGTTGTAAAATAATTTCTTTTAATGGCCAGCGCTTTTGACATACTCTCAAAAAACTAACACCACTATTGAAGCTATTTATTTAGTACGTTTTCTGTACGAGGTAGAAATATATCCTAGTCTTTCACGAATTGCAATACATTAGTTACAATTTACTTACAATTTACATTACATATTGCCAAATATCTATTTTTAGCCCTATGACTTAATGCTAAAATATTCAATAAAACCATTTATAATCAAACACAAGGCTACTTTTTAATGATTCAAAATATTACTTACAACTTGTATCCAGAACTTGATACATTTGTTGCAAACACCCTAAAACGTGACGATTTACACGAAATTTATTACGAAGTTTGTGGAAATCCTGATGGTGAGCCTGTAGTTTTCTTGCATGGTGGTCCAGGTAGCGGTTGCAATCCTACCCAACGTCGATTTTTCGATCCTGCACACTATAAAATAATTTTAATTGATCAACGCGGTTGTGGTCGCAGCAAACCACAAGGTGAAACTAAAGGTAATAGTACTTATGATTTGGTTGCTGATATTAATCAAATTCGCGAAACACTTAATATTAAGCAATGGCATGTATTTGGCGGTTCTTGGGGTAGCACTTTGGCAATTGCTTACGCATTAGCGCATCCGCAACAAGTAACCAGCTTAGTTTTACGCGGTATATTTTTAAGCCGCCCTGCTGAGCTCAATTGGTTCTTAGGCGATGTCGCACACTTTTACCCTGAAGTTTGGCATGCGCTCACTAGCTATTTACCTAGCGAAGCCCGCAACAATGTATTAGAAGCCTACAGCAAACTTATTTTCAACACAGATATCAATGTAAGCGTGCCTGCGGCTAAACAATGGAATGCCTTTGAAAACTCAATTATGCGCTTAGTGCCAAACGAGCCTGCACCTGAACAAGTGCTTACTAAGGAGCAAGAAGCAACTGAAGTAGCAAGAGCGCGTGTGCAGATTCATTATATTCAGCATGATTGTTTTGTAGATGGCGAAGCCATGCTAAAAGATTGTGGAAAATTGGCGCTCATCCCCACCATTATCGTGCAAGGTCGCTACGACATGGTGTGCCCTCCTAAAAGCGCATGGGATCTTAGTCGCGCAATGCCGCATGCCGAATTTCAAATCATACAAAATGCTGGGCATTCTGCAATGGAAGTTGGTACTACCTCGGCTTTAATTGCCGCTACTGAAAAATTTAAGGGATTAATCTCTAAAAATTAATACACAATGTCGCATGAAGAAAATTATCTTTAAATCGCTACAAAGTCATGCAAAAAAAACCAGTTCAAGTAATGAGAATAGTGCTGGTCAAAATTTAGCAGCGCAAACGGGCTTGGTTAAAATACCGGCTAGTTTGCAAAGTGCTATTAATAAGCCTCGTGCGTCATATGACAAACACCGTTACAACACGCCTATATTTGTATTACATGAAATGTTTAAAGCGTTTGGCCGGCACAATGTATTGGGGTTGTCGGCATCACTTTCTTTTTATGCGATGTTTGCGCTGATACCACTGGTGTTGTTGATATTTTTCTTGTTGAGCCATTTAGTATTTAGCTCAGATTACGCCATTGTAAAATTGGCTATTATTACCGGCAATTTAGTGCCTAAATTCAGCAGCGCGATTATGTTAGAAGTGTATAACTCTGCGCAGCAAAGAGCTGCTTGGGGCATATTAGGCTTACTTGTTTTACTTTGGTCAGTCACCCCACTTGCAGGCGCAATGCGCACAAGTTTTTATAATATAGCGGCCTTAGTCGAAGCGCCTTCTTATGTCCGTCGTAAAATAAAAGATGTGATTGCTGTCATCGGCATGCTTGTGTTGTTCTTTCTATTCACCTTTGCTGGGTTGATGCTCGAAAAAGTCATCTCTTTTTTGAGTACCAATAGCCAATTAATACATTCAATAATAAAAGCTTCTGACAATCTCAACGCCATAGCTTCGTTAGTGATATCACTCACGTTTACCACGATAGTCATTGCTGCCTTTTATTATGTCTTTTTCCCTGTGCGTTTATATATTAAGCATATCTTCATAGGCGCATTATTTACCGCAGTGCTTTGGCTCATTATGCGTCCGGCGTTCACTTTATTTTTATCGGTCAATGAATCATATGGCTCAGTATTTGGCAGCATGAAGAATCTATTCATATCCATTACTTGGTTGTATTTTAATTTTGCTGTATTTCTGCTGGGCACAGAACTCATTGCAACCTTACGCAAAAAAGATGTGCTCTTACTTAAAGGCTTGTTCTACAGCACGCCGAACGCAGAGACTGCTTATAAACAGGAATTAATGCAGCGTTTTGGCAAAAGCTTTCGCCAAGGAGAGCATGTGTTCAATCATGGCGAATCAACGCACTTCTTGTTTTACATGGTCAGCGGCCAAGTGCAACTAATACAACAAGGCAAATTACTACGCACTATAGATCCTGGTGATTATTTTGGCGAAATGGCCATGCTCTCTAATTTACCCACCATTGCCGATGCGGTGGTGGCCTCAAAAACTGCCGAGGTAGTAGTGATTCACCCTGATACCATTGAAATGCTATTATTAGATGAGCCAAAAGTTGCGATGAAATTTTTACGTCAAATGGCCACTAGGTTACAAATGCGTAGTGAGTAGTGAGTAGTGAGTAGTGAGTAGTGAATAGTAAGTAGTTTTATTCTAAAATAACTTTTTTGAAAAATCGATACTGAAATTATGGCCAAACAACCGCAAACATCCATGCAACAGCCTAGCCAACTTGAATTGCAAGCCGCATTAATGCACCTTAACGCTGGAAAATTTGCCGAGGCTGAATCTGCAGCAAAAAAACTAGTCGTTCGCTACCCTAATGCCTTTATATTGCATCACGTATTAGGGCTAGCACAAGATGGTTTAGCCAAATATTCTGATGCCGTTGTTAGCTATACCAAAGCATTAGCAATACAACCAAACACCCCAGACTTACAATTTAACTTAGGCATTGCACTTAGCAACATAGGCAGATTCGCTGAAGCTGAAAATAGTTACCGCAAAGCCATTACCTTACAGCCGCAATTTTTTGAAGCGCACGGTAATCTTGGCACCGTATTGCAAAAACAAGGTAAGTTAGAAGAAGCTGTAGCGAGTTACAGCAAGGCACTCAGTATTAATGAAGACCCCAGAGGTCATTTTAATCTTGGCACTGCGTTACGAGATGAAGGAAAGTTAGACGAAGCTATCGTACATTTCAAACAGGCGATTAGATTATTCCCCAACTATGCCGATGCCCATAATTATTTGGGCGAATGTTTGCGCGACCAAGGCAATATGGAAGAGGCCATCAAAAGTTACCTAGATACGCTACAGCTCAATCCAAGCCATGCTGGCGCAAACTACAATATGGGCGAGTTTTTATATTTAGCAAAACGCTTTGATGAAGCCGTGACTTATTTCGAAAAATCTCAATTAGACGATTGGCAAGAGCGTAGCCTTTATTGCCTATATAAAGCTGAACGCTTTGAAGATTTTAAAACCAAATTAGATACCATTGTACGCACACACAAAAAACATAACGCGCCATTTTTAGCGACTTTATCCACCCACTATTCCACCAACTTTGGGGTTGAAGACGAATATAACTTTTGTAAAAATGGCTTTGATTACGTATACCAAAATAGCATTTCAGAATTAGCCGCGCCCAATAGCGAGTTACTCGCCGCATTACTTGAAAATGTAAGTAATGCAGATATTCAAGAGCGCAAACAAGGCATGCTGGTTAATGGTACGCAATCGGCAGGCAACTTATTTAAACGCCCAGAACCCGCATTCAGAAAACTCGCTGAGTTAGTGAAACAAGAATTTATCAATTATAAAAATCGCTTTGCCGGTTCTAACTGTGAACTCATTGAATCATTTCCACAGGAATTGGAATTTACCAGTTCGTGGTATGTAAAAATGCGTCGTGGTGGTTATGTCGATAGACACATTCACGAAGTGGGTTGGATTAGCGGCGCGGTATATTTAGCCATGCCTACCGATTTGAAAGACCCTACTGAAGGCTGCTTTGAATATGGCCTACATGGCGATAACTACCCGCAAAAACACAGCAACTTTCCGGTAGGCATCGCTAAACCTAATGTGGGCGATATTGTGTTGTTTCCATCATCTTTATTTCACAGAACTATTCCATTTAACTCGAATGAAGAACGTATTTGCATTGCGTTTGATTTAAAACCGGATGGCGATATTTTTATTAAATCAAATTATTAAGAAAAATCCTAGCTATGTCTAAGCCGGGGTTATTGAGATTTAAGTTAGGTATTATTGAGGGTTAAGCTAGGCTAAATTAAAACTTAGCCTAGACTAAAACAAAACCTTAAGCCCTTGCATCGCCCCAGCGTAGATGACAGCGATCATCACCAATATAATATGTCTCACCACTGCGATCAACGCAATAATCAGGTGAAACGATCATCTCAGAGCAAGTCATGTCTTTGCTAATGCGCGTGTACTCAAACAATATAGAGCGTATCACTTTGGCATTTTTGCGGATATGCGAGCCGTGAGAAATCCAGCACGGTCCAACAATCTCAGCACCGGCATCAATCCGTGTACCAGAATCGATATAAACGGGCCCCTCTATTTTGACATTATCCCAATCAATTTTGGTATTTAAGCCCACCCACACACCTGGTCGTACTTGCGTACCAGGCATCTCCATATAGCTAATCTCGCCACGCAATACACGTTGCAAGACTTCCCAATAATCAGAAATACGGCCAATATCAATCCAGTTATAAAAACGCTTCTGCGCATAAAAAGGTAGGCCTTTTTCAACCAATAATGGAAACAACTGGCTACCAATATCAAAGGTTTCACCTTCTGGGATAAGCGCAATCGCTTCTGGTTCAAAAAAGTAGATACCCGTACTTGCAAGATTAGAGCGCGCCTCTTCAGGCTGCGGTTTTTCTTGGAATGAAATCACACGCCCATCTTTATCAGTTTCAACAATGCCATAATTACTGACTTCTGAACTAGGCACTTCCATAGTAACGATACTTACCATGGCTTTTTTCTGCTTATGTTCAAATAAAGCCGCACCAATATCTAAATCAATTAATGCATCACCGCAGAGAACAATGGTAGTGGTATCAAAAAAACCACCAAAGTCTTGAATATAACGCATGCCGCCAGCAGAACCTCTTGGTTTTGCTTGCAATTCACCATGATCAAAATGACCTTCATACGAGTAACCAATTTGCACACCTAAGCGCTGCCCATTACTAAAGTATTGCTCTATTTTTTTATTAAGATGCGCCACATTAATCATGATTTCTTTCACACCATGTCGCGCGAGATGTTCAATCAAATATTCCATCACCGGCTTACCAAGAATAGGAATCATTGGCTTAGGTAAATCTTTGGTCAACGGGCGTACACGCGTACCCTTGCCTGCCGCCAAAATCATGCCTTTTAATTTGCTAGTCATCTCAATTCGCTTTCTTTTTCTTGTGTTTGTGAATAATACTGAATTTTCAACATATAAACCATGATGTAAACCATGTAACCGATTAGATATTTGTATTTATTGAACGATGATTGTAGCGTTAGTTGAACATCAAGTTGACCAGCTCGGTAATGAAAAAGCCCCTAATACTTGTTATTAGAGGCTTTAACAATACTTAGAGACCTTAGCACGAAGCTAAATTGATCGAAAATTAATATACCCCCCCAATTATCGTCATTCCCGCCTCCGCGGGAATGACGATGTTGATGGGATTTTGAGTTTAAGTGTGCTCATGCAAAGTTCTCACTTAATCAAAAAATAATATTAATCGGTCATTTTTAGAAAAAACTTTCTTCTACAGTAATGGTATCGCCAGGCTCAACATGAACTTCAAGCGAAACAAGCACCGGCATCTGCTTAAGGTCATTTGCTCTAATAATATAGATTTTGCTTAGTGACGCTCTTTCATGAAAACCACCCGCTAACGACGCCGCTTTTCTGATGGTTAAGCCATCTTGATAAGGGTAGCTACCTGGTTTTGTCACCATGCCATTGATGAATATTGGATCATATTCAACAATCACGATATTGTCGCCAGGGCTAACAAACGAGTTTTGGTTAACCGCTAATTTGTTATTATTACCTTGCAATATATAAGCTTTGCTCTTATCGGCTTTTTCTGTATACCCACCCGCCAATGAAACCGCCTTTGCTATCGTTAGCTGCGCTTGGTATGGAATTCCACCTGGATTCTTAATACCCCCCGCAATATAAAATGGCCGATACTCATCAACAGAGGCATTAACTTTTGGATTTTTTAACACGCGACCACGTAGTTTAGAGGCAATTAACTCTTCAACCTCGCTGACGCGCTTGCCCAAAATTGAAACCTCGCCTACGGATGGAAAAGTGATAGTGCCAGTGTCGGTCAATCGCACTTTACTCATCACTAAATCTTCTTCGCCGTAAACTGCAATAGTCAGTACATCACCCGGTCCTAAACGATAATTAGATAAAGTGGTTTGTGATTGAACCTCAACAGGAACTCCGTTCTTATCCGCTTCTAGCGTATACGAAAATTCTATCGCATAAGAAAAAGCAGAAAAGAATGACATTAAAATTACTAACAAAAAGCGCATTTTTATTTAACCATTACACTAAACATTACATTGATAACAAGGCACTAAAGTACACCAAATTTGATGTGTAGCTAAAGTTAATATCGTTAGAATCCCGGTTGACATAGCTGTAATCAACACCTAAACCTAGCCATCTTTTTGCATCATAAACTGCAGATAATTTATAGCCATCTGTTTTATCGATTCTGCCTGTGTCGCCATAACTTGCATTGCCGTACATTGCTGATGCAGTTGTTTTAAGATACGACTTCCACTGGTGGTTCCAGCTAGCATTGATTATTCTAGAGATACCAGCACGATTTAGATCAGAAGAGCCATCTACATAGTTTCTTGCAAATGAAACATCAAAAACACTATAAGTAAGAGGCGCCCATTTAACACCAGATTCGTAAACGGTTGTTGATCCTTGCGCTAAACCTGCACTATCAAAATCTTTTGTGCCTCTACCAATTTTGAAATAACCTTCAGTTTTAGCCAGCGCTTTCCATCTCGTGCCCACTAAATATTTAGTTTCTGTACTAGATTGTGTAGAAGCTGCAGATTTGTAATCAATTTGAGATTGGTTAACATCTAAAACTATTTGAGTTTTAGGGGCGATGCGATATTGCACCTCACCACCATAATTAAATAAGCTGTAATCACGCGTAGTAGTGATTGCACGGTTATTGGTATATTCTTTATCGGTGTAATTACTTTTTAGCTCGAGATTTACTTTTGCACCTGGTGCGCCAAATAAATAAGCCGCTTTTGCATCATAAGTTCTAAATTCATCCGGCACTAAAGTAAGCCCATTATAAATGCGGCTAGAATCACTTATACCACGGGCTTCTGCGCCATTAATATAGCTTAAGGCCCAATTAAATCTATTTCTAGTGGTTACAACATGATCACCGGCCAGTATGAAATTGTGCGTGTTACGATTATCGGCGGTGCTATCTGGCAGGTAGATTAAATCACCCGCATAGGTTAGCGAAAACTTATTACTAGATTTATCAATTGAGGCAACAATTTTTGGTGTTAAACCAAGGATAGAAGAACTGATTTTATTGTTTAATGAATTTGTAACGTTATCGTTGTAACCAAGATGAATGCCTATCGTTGGCGTAACAGAAACTTCACCATATTTGATAGAAGCGGCTGAACGACCAGCCGTAGCACCAACGCCACCGGCAATGCTGGTAATGGGCTCGGCAGTGGCCTCAACTGAAGGATTAACATTTGAAGTGCTGGCATTTGTCGCTGTTGAAGCGTCGACAGTATCTGCCATCGCAACAATTATTAAGTTTTTATCACTAAGTTGCTTATCCGTTTTTAGCGATAATTTTACAGGTTCATTAGCATGATAAACTTGCTCATTAACTGCAGAAAAGGCGAATCCTGAACTTATTGCCAAGGTAACCGCAAGTGCGGATGTAACTTTTACAGTCATTATTTTTACTCCCAATTTAATTATCACTTTTTTCATTTTTCTGAGTATAGCATTAAGTAGTTTCTTAAATTAATGATTTTTAACGATTATTTAAAATTTATTTAATAGTATTTTCAGCGTTTTATTACAAAATTAATTACAAGACAAAAGCAGCATTTTTAATACAATTAATATGCGTTTTTGTGTTTAAATCCAACAAAAATTGTTTTGAAAACAATGGCAATATCTAGCCATAGCGACCAGTGCTCGATGTAATACAGATCATATTCAACACGAGAAATCATTTTCCCGACTATTTCAGTCTCGCCTCTATAACCATGAATCTGCGCCCAGCCAGTAATTCCGGGCTTCACCTTATGACGCAACATGTAAGAATTAATAAGCTTCATATAATCTTCATTGTGTTGAACGGCATGTGGCCTAGGGCCAACAATAGACATGTCGCCAAATAACACATTAAAGAATTGTGGTAATTCATCTAGGCTAGTTCTACGCAGAAAAGCCCCTAAAGGAGTAATTCTTGAATCGGCTAACGTCGCCTGTGCTACTACATGGTTTTGTAGGGCGTGTTTCATTGTTCTAAATTTAAACACTGTAATTATTTTGCCATTCCAGCCGTGTCTTTTTTGCTTAAATATGACTGGCCCTTCAGACGTTAATTTAATGGCGGCAGCAATCATTAAAAGTAAGGGTGAAATTAAAATGATAATTGCGATGCTTAAGCATTTATCTTCTAGCCACTTAACAATGAGATTCATGCCAGACATTCTAGAAACCGAAATATCTAAGGCCGGCAAACCTAACACTGAAGTTTGGCCGCTGTTGAGCAGGCTGATATCCGAAATATCAGGCACTAATCTGATGGTGACGGTTGACAGTCTGAAGGTGGCGATTACCTTTTGAATGTTGTCATTATTTTGGAAATTAGCGCATACCCACACTTCGTCTAATCGATTTATTTTGGCTGTTTTTTCAATTTGTGAAATATCATCTAAATCTAATATTCCTAATATATTGAAGCCTGTCCAATTTGAAACATTGGCGCGATTGACTATTTCTTGCTGGATTTTTCCTCGACCTACAATCAAAATGTTTTTTTGATTGATGCCGCTATCACCAATATAAGCTAGTACTTTAAACAGATAAAATCTGTATAAATAGAACTGAATAATGGCCAAGAGAGACCAGTACAAAAACCATATTCTAGAAAAATCATCTGATGTTTTCGTAATGACTAAACCGGTGAAAATAATATTAACGACAATAACCCATGACACGAACATGCGCTGATATATAGACTGAATGCCGCCACCGCGCCAAGTTCTATAAAGTTGAGATGACGCCACTAAATGTACGATGCCTCCAAGAATAATGATGGTGACATAGGCTGTTGGCAATATAAATGTTTGAAATTTCAAATAGTGCGCAACGTATCCAGCCACTAAAACACCAACTACATCGACCAACTGAATGGTTGATGTAAGTATTGTTGAAGGATTTCTATGTTGAAATTTCATAACGCTAACTTAGTGAGCCGCAATTTGATTAGCCAAAACGCTGACTAATTCATCTGAAGGTTTGCGAGATAATTTAAAGACATTATCTTCGTGCGCAATAAAATCTTGATAAGCTTTAGCTAACCCATCTTTTAGCTGCATACGCACATGCCAGCCTAATTGATTCAAACGGCCAGAATCCATTAACTTACGCATGGTGCCATCTGGCTTTGTGCTGTCTAATACAATTTTTCCGGTAAAGCCTACAACTTCTTTAACTAGATTAGCTAGTGCTAGAATCGTTAAATCAGTGCCGCTACCTAGGTTAAGTAATGGCGGTAGACCATCATTGCGATCTGCGGCTAATAGCGGCTGAAATTGTTCATCATCTAAATTCATTACAAATACACAAGCTTCGGCCATATCGTCGCTATATAAAAACTCCCGTTTAGGTATGCCTGTGCCCCAAACGGTAACCGTATCTTGCTGGTTAACTTTGGCTTCATGAAACTTACGAATCATGGCCGGAATCACGTGGCTGTTTTCTGGGTGATAATTATCTCCAGAGCCATAAAGATTAGTCGGCATCATAGCTAGGTATTGCGTACCGTATTGGCGGTTATAGCTCCAGCACATTTCTATGCCGGCGATTTTGGCCAAAGCATAAGGGCGGTTGGTGGGTTCTAGTGGACCAGTGAGTAGATATTCTTCTTTAATCGGTTGCGGACAATCTCGCGGGTAAATGCAGCTTGAGCCTAAAAATAGTAGGCGTTGTACACCTGCTAAAGATGACTGATGAATGACATTGGTTTGTATGGCTAAATTATCTTGTATAAACTCAGCTGGGTAAGTGTTGTTGGCGTGAATTCCGCCTACTTTTGCAGCGGCTAAAATCACGTATTCTGGTTGTTCTGCCGCAAAAAAATCGGCAACTGAAGCTTCGATAGTTAAGTCTAACTCGGCGTGAGTTCGGGTAACAATATTGCTATAGCCTTGCGTTTGCAACTGGCGCATTAAGGCCGAGCCGACTAGACCACGATGACCTGCGATGTAAATTTTTGCATTTTTGTTCATATTTTTCTCGGGTTGCCGATATCTTTTGTGATTTAGTCACCTTGACTGAGGTAGCCAACATTTGTGGCCACCCTCTGCTTTTGCTCAGCGCTTAGCTGAAACATGCTTTACTCGTGATAATCCATCGCTTGATAGCCATGCTCTTTGACCAATTCATCACGCTTGGCTGATTTGTAATCTTCGCGCACCATTTCTGCCACTAGTTCGTGGAAGGTGATTTTTGGGGTCCAGCCTAATTTTTCTTTGGCTTTAGTGGGGTCACCGAGTAAGGTTTCTACTTCGGTGGGTCTAAAGTAACGTTGATCTACTTGCACGATGCATTTATCTTGCCAGTAGCCTTTTTCTTCTATGCCTGTGCCTTGCCAAGTAATTTCCATGTCTAATTCTTTAGCAGCAGCATTCACAAAGTCACGCACGCTGTATTGCACACCGGTGGCAATCACAAAGTCTTCAGCGGTTTCTTGTTGTAGCATCATCCACTGCATTTCTACGTAGTCTTTGGCGTGGCCCCAATCGCGTAAAGCATCCAGGTTGCCTAAATATAAGCAATCTTGCAGGGCTAGATTAATGCGGGCTAAGGCGCGGGTGATTTTACGGGTAACGAAAGTCTCACCGCGTAACGGGCTTTCGTGATTAAACAGAATGCCGTTACAAGCATAAATGCCATAAGCTTCGCGGTAATTTACCGTAATCCAGTAGGCGTACATTTTGGCGACTGCGTAAGGGCTACGTGGGTAAAACGGCGTAGTTTCTTTTTGCGGCGTTTCTTGTACTAGGCCATAAAGTTCAGAAGTAGACGCTTGGTAAAATTTGGTTTTTTTCTCTAGCCCTAAAATACGAATCGCTTCTAAAATACGTAAAGTACCAATACCATCGGCATTGGCGGTGTATTCCGGCGTTTCAAAGCTCACGGCTACGTGGCTCATGGCGGCCAAGTTATAAATTTCATCTGGTTGCGTTTGTTGAATAATACGAATCAGGTTGGTGGAATCGGTCAGATCACCGTAATGCAACACAAAGTTTTTATTGTTTACGTGTGGATCTTGGTAAAGATGATCGATTCGGTCAGTATTAAATAGAGATGAGCGGCGTTTTACGCCATGCACAATATAACCTTTACCAAGTAAAAGCTCGGCTAGGTAGGCGCCATCTTGTCCTGTGACTCCGGTAATTAATGCTACTTTTTTCATTGGCTACACTTTACTGATAGATTTAATAGTGGTGACTGTTACGTATATGGCTTAAGTTTTAAAAAACTTATTGGTCTTTTTCTAATGTGGCTTGCACTAAAGCCATTTGTGCGAGCGATGATTTTTCTAAAACCGCCATTTCTAAAAGTTTTGTTTTTAAAATTGCCTGATCTAAAATCTGTTGTTCAAATGCTGTTATTTTTAAAATCATGGTTGAGTTGCTCTTCCGTAATGGTCATCAAAGCGCACAATATCGTCTTCGCCAACATAATCACCACATTGCACTTCTATAATGCTTAAGGGCAAACTGGTGTTATTGGCTAGGCGGTGCTTATGGGTTGGGGGAATATAAGTCGATTGATTTTCTTGTAAGCTGTATTCAATCTCGTTATTACTAATAGTGGCAACGCCAGAAACAACCACCCAATGTTCAGCACGGTGCTTGTGCATTTGCATAGAGAGTTTTGCGCCAGGATTAACTACGATGCGTTTAATTTTAAAATTGACGCGTTCTTCTAAAACGGTATAACTGCCCCAAGGGCGATACACTGTTTGATGAATTTCCGTAAGTGCGGGTTGGCGGGTTTTTACTTCAACCAATAAAGCTTTAATATCTTCTGCGCGACTTCTGTCGCAAATTAAAGTGGCATCTGCGGTTTGAATCACCACCAAATTATTTAAGCCTAGCGTGGCCACCAAACCAGTTTCTGTCCAAATTAGGCTGTTGTGCGTGTCTACGTTAATTACTTCACCATGCGTCACATTGGTATTGATATCTTTGGCGTGTTTCGCGTAGATAGAATCCCAGCTACCTAAGTCGCTCCAAGCCATATCTACAGGCACAACGGCTATTTTTTCAGCTTGTTTGGCTAGCACTTCGGCTAGGCCATAATCCATAGAAATACTGGGGAAATTGGCGTAAATTTTGGCGGGGCTATTATCTAAACCATATTGCTGTGAAGCGGTAATTTGCTGATAAATGATTGGCTGATAGCGCGCTAGCATCTGCATAAAGGTGCTGGCTTTGAAAACAAACATGCCGCTGTTCCACAAATAGCCTTCGTTTACAAATTTCTCAGCGGTTGCCATATCTGGCTTTTCTACAAACGTGGAAACCTGAAATGCAGCATTTGTATTAGTCGGGGATAATTCAAGCGCTGGGCCAGGTTTTATATAGCCATAACCTGTGGCAGGTTGGTGCGGCTTAATGCCTAACAATACTAAATAATCTTGTTCGGCGATTTGCTCTGCGGCTTGCCAAGCTTGCAAAAATGCAGCTTCGTTATCTATGGCGTGGTCTGAAGCAAATACGCCAATAACGGCGCTTGCATCTTGTTGATGTATCTGGTGTGTGGCCCAAGCGATGGCTGGCAAAGTATTTTTAGCACAGGGTTCTGCCAACACATTAGCCAATGTTTTTTCCAAATCATTAAGGTTAAGTTCGGTTAATTGGCCTTTAACTTCAAACTTATGATCTTCGTGGGTAACGGTGTATAAATTAGCGGGTGCAACATATTTAGTTAAGCGCTGTACGGTTTGTTGCAGTAGCGAGAGTTCACCATTAAGCGCCAGCAATTGCTTGGGGCGCATGGTGCGAGATAAAGGCCAAAGTCTGGTGCCTGAACCGCCACAAAGGATAATTGCGTAGCTATTTTCCATGATGACTGCAGCGTTTCAATGAATTAGGAATGTTTGAATAATATCAGGTAATTCTTAATTGATTTCACTTTTATCATTTTATTTTTATGACAATTGCAATTTAGGCGTTTGAGTAAATTGTAAAACGCTTGGTTATGAAAATTAAATAAAATATTAAAACCCATATAAAATAAGGATTTAGGCGAAAAAAATGGTGCAATTTGCACCATTTATCGCGGATAAATCCGCTCCTAAAAAAAGCCTATTACGCTAAAGTTTTAGGCTATAAAGATTGCTACCTATCTACAAATTAGTTATCACTTTTGATATTTCATCCACTTTTTGCTGCACTAATATTGCATTAGCACGCGATTCTACGTTTAAACGTAGCAATGGTTCGGTATTAGAGCCACGCAAATTCAAGCGCCAGTCGGCAAAAGTCATACTCAAGCCATCGGTAGTATCTACGCCTATGCTTTCAGGCATAAAATGTTGCTCAATTTTAGCGATAGCCTCAGCCACGTTGGCCACTTTAAAGTTAATTTCACCGCTGCACGGAAACAAGCGAATACGCTCGGCCACTAGCGTAGAAAGCGATTGCCCAGTTTGGCTTAATAGCTCGCTCACCAATAACCACGGGATCATGCCGCTATCGCAATAGGCAAAATCTCTAAAGTAATGATGTGCGCTCATTTCGCCGCCGTAGATTGCATTTTCTGCGCGCATACGCTCTTTAATAAACGCATGGCCGGTTTTACTCATGACAGCTTGGCCGCCGGCTTGCGTCACAATATCCACCGTGTTCCAAGTAAGACGCGGGTCGTGGATGATTTTTTCATTGGGATGTTTAGCCAAAAATGCCGCCGCCAATAAGCCCACAATGTAATAACCTTCAATAAATTCGCCATGTTCATCAAACAAAAAACAGCGGTCAAAATCGCCATCCCAAGCAATGCCCATATCCGCTTTATTCGCAATGACTGCCTGAGCCGTGGCGGCTCTATTTTCTGGCAATAGCGGGTTAGGAATACCATTTGGGAAACTGCCATCGGCTTCGTGATGCACTTTAATAAACGTCACAGGAATTTGCAGTTGCTTAAATACAAGCTCAATTGCATCAATCACATGGCCAGCCGCGCCATTACCAGCGTTCACCACTAGCTTAAGCGGACTTATTATTTGCACATTAATATACGTCATTAAATGCTCAACAAACGCTGGCAACACATCTTGCTGAATTAAGCTACCGCGCTGGCTTACGGCAGCAAAGTCATTCGCTTCTGCCAAGCGCTGAATTTCATGCAAACCAGTATCGCCGCTAATCGGTTTTGAGCCTTCTTTTACCAGCTTCATGCCGTTGTAATCCATAGGATTATGGCTAGCCGTTACCTCAATACCGCCATCTACTTGCAGATGAAAAGTTGCAAAATACACCTCCTCAGTGCCGGCCATGCCAATATCAATAACGTTCACGCCTTCATCCATCAGGCCATTGGCCACCGCCATTTTCAGGGGCTCGCTACTGTGGCGAATATCCGCGCCTATGACTACCGAAGTTGGCTTGATATAAACCGCATAAGCACGACCGATGCGATAAGCGATTTCTTCGTTTAGTTCATCACCTAATTTGCCACGAATATCGTAAGCTTTAAAACAAGTTAGCATTGTTGACCTTTTGTTAGATTTATTATTTAGTATTTTTATAGCTGTTTTTTACGAAACTTAAAACGAATAAAGCCAAACTTGCACCTACTGCATCTGCCAGCCAATCGTCTAGCCCAGCAAATCTGCCGGGTAAATACAACTGATGAAACTCATCTACTGCGCCCACTAGCAACGCCAAAATAATGACGATTGCTGTGTGCAAACCCACAAAGCGTTTTAGCACAAAGGCAAAGCTAAAAAAGAAAGTTGCATGCGCCAATTTATCCCAAGGTGGCGGAAATAAACCCACGGCTTGAGGCTGCGCACCGCCGATAAAAAGTGAGGCCAACATGACTATTATTAACACCAAACCAAAACCACGAATTACCATTTAACTACCTTTTATTAAAGCTACATTTTTATATCAACAACGTGTGTTTTATACCAAACCATAGCACTTAATTTTACCAAGTTGCAATGGTGGGCAAGATAAAACGTCTTCCCCACCCTACTGTGCCTAATAAATCCATGGTTTTGTAGGAGCGGCGCCCTCGCCGCGAAGCAATGTTGCGATTACAAATCTATGGTTTAAATGCCAGCAATGGTTTAAACGTAAATACAGTTCAAACGTAAATACAGTTCA
>CANFZA010000051.1 GCA_947451235.1 Methylophilaceae bacterium
CAACTTGAAGCGCAGCACAGCAATGCCGCAGAAGCGCACGAAAAGCTGGTGAGCCATCTGCTAGGCACGCTCACACAATCGCAAAGTACCGATGACTTTAGCGCCAACTGGCAACGCATCGCCTCACATTTCGACACGCTATTCACCACTGAAGCCAGCATCGATGCGCTCAAGCAAACCTTGCTGCAACTTGCCGTCATGGGAAAACTCGTGCCGCAAGACGCCAACGATGAACCTGCCAGTGAACTGCTCAAACGCATCCAAGCCGAAAAAACTAAGTTGGTGGCTGAGGGTAAGATTAAGAAAGATAAGCCGCTTGTAGCAATTGCTGATGATGAAAAGCCGTTTGAATTGGCTAACGGGTGGGAGTGGGTAAGGTTAGAATTAATAGCTAAAGTTATTAGTGGTAATGCTTTTAGTAGTGAAGATTTTAATGAGAGCGCTGGTGTCAAAACAATAAAAATCACAAATGCTGGAGTTCATGAGTTCATTGAAACAAATGATTATCTTCCGGAGAATTTCAGTACAAAATACCTAGGTTATTTAATTAAACAAGGTGATCTAATTTTAGCGCAAACAAGGCCTTATATATCTGATGGGTTAAAAATTAGCATATGCCCACCAAGCTACAACAACTCGTTGTTAAATCAGCGTGTTGTTGCAATTAGATTGAATAAAAATATGGTTAATTCATTCGTATATATTTTTATGAAAACCCCTGAAGTTTTAAGTTTTTATATGAATAAATTTAGTAATTCAGGCTTGCAACCGAATTTGAAATTATCTGATGTAACAGAGTTATTAATAGCATTGCCACCAGTGGGCGAACAACACCGCATCGTCGCCAAAGTCGATGAACTCATGGCAATCTGCGACCAACTCAAAACCCGCATCACCGCAGCCAATCAGCAACAGCAAAAGTTGGCAGACGTGCTGGTAGCTCAGGCAGTAACTTAGAAAGAAATTTATGGAAAATCAACAGCAAAAGATTTTTAATGTCTATTGTGATGAAAGTCGTCACACCTCAGATAAGTCTGATCGTTACGCAGTTATCGGTGCTTTATGTTGTCCTCGCGATAAAAAGCATCAAATCGTGCATGATATTCATCTGTTAAAAAAACAATATTCAACTCAAGGTGAGTTTGGCTGGAGTAAGGTTTCACCCAATAAACTGGATTATTATTTGGCGCTACAGGCTTATTTCGTAAATCAAGCAGATTTAAGCTTTAGATGCATTTTGATTGATAGAACTACTTTAGATCATGATAAATTTAATGATGGTGACAAAGAGTTAGGGTTTTATAAACTTTATTATCAATTATTAGTGCATTGGTTAGAGCCACAAAAAGCCTATTATCTATACCTTGATTGGCAACAAAATTCGGATAGAAGTTGTTTTGCTAATTTAAGGGAAATGCTTAAAAGAAAGCTCAATGGTCGCGCGCGCATTGAATGCTTAGAGCCTGTAGACTCTGAAGAGCAACCCTTAACACAATTGGTTGATTTGCTAATTGGGGCTGTGGGTTATCAATGGAATGGACGTGATGCCAGCCAAGCGAAGCTGACATTCTGCCAGCAACTAGCAGAGGGTTTGGGTAAGTCTAATTTGCGTTTTTCAACACCTAAAGCAGAGCCTAAGTTTAATATTTTTCAGTGGATTGGGAGGTAGTTTTGGCTTACCAACCACTGTGGCCCTTTCTACTTTTTGAAGGGCTAAAAGGCGATGCGCTTGTCGCACAATATCGACTAAAGTATTTAGATCATTACGTTCGTAATGAGGACCGTAGTGCCAAAATTTGGACAGACTGGACGGGCGCGCAGATTAAATTTTCTAGTTTCATCTTCGATCATGCATTTACTGATGTAAAAAATTTTCGTCAAGGATTGAATCATGAAAATTTCTCATTAGAACGTGCTAAACGGATGCTTTGGATAGAGGAGGTATTGAAAGCAAGTGCAGGCACAATTTCTCGATATAGCTCAACTAGACTAAGTGATCGTGGAAAAACTCAAAAGAGACGAACATTTCTTGTGAATGAGGAAAACTATTTGGTGGTACTAAATAACCCAGAAAAAGCAGGGAAACCTTACGAATTTCTTACTGCATACTCAATTCAAGACTTGGATTACATAGCTTATTTGAAACAAACAAGTGCTCTGATGGAAACAAAAAGGGCATAATTGTTGATTGATAGACGTAAAAAAGCCCCAGTCTTATGGCGACTGAGGCGCTGCCAAGTACCAAAGCCTTAGGCAAAGGAACGGTTTGAACTATACCGAAAATTGACTTAACTAGCAAATAAGATTAACGGTGCAGAAAAAAGTTTCTTTAAAGTTTGGTAACTTATGGCATTCTAGATCCAAATAAAATCCAGCTTCACTAAAGCCGACCAATTGCAGCAATAACCACTAGATGTGCCGGATGAACAAGCCGTCACGTGATCCACTACTCACCACCATCATAGTCTAAGGAATAGGCTATGTTTCAAATAATTAGATATAAAAATTCCTAGTCCATCCTCTTTTCTCTAAATTAACACCTTTAAATATAGCAACACATATCAATAAGTTTCATTTAACTAATTAAAATACTAAAACACTTACTTGTAAAAATATCGTTTAAATTCATATGGTTACATAAAAATAAGCCTTGATTTATCTGCCATTCTTGAGGTATGCTGAAATCAAAGTTTATTATTTAGAATTTATATGAGTCCTTTTGCACCTTTAATTAGATTGTTCAGAGAAATGCGTAATTTACGCCAGAAGGATGCGGCTGAGTTACTGGGATATGAACCCAGCTATCTCTCAGCTTTGGAAAATGGTTGTAAAACTGCACCACAATCAGATTTTTTAGACTTACTGATAAAGCGATATAAATTAAGTGATGAAGAAATTGAAAAGCTAATGGATTCGTATAAGCGCTCGCAAAGGCGCTATCTAGTACCACTCAATGCTACATGTGATGAGTATGATATTTTTTATCTACTAAATAATCGGATTGGCACATTTTCTTCTATTGAAATTACGATGTTGCGAATGATTTTGGATTCAAAAAAAAGCACAACTCAGCATTAGTTAGAACAAATCAATAAATGTAAATATGAAAGGAAGATATTTGATGATTACTTGAAGTTAAAAAGGGTAAACCTAGTGGCTCACCCTATTTAATTGATGCTGAAAACTATTGGTACTTGTAAATCGACAAACACAGTATCTCTCCATTACCCTCAGACGTCAAGCCACCTCCACTGAACACCATGCTGAAAATACCAGCATACAGGTATTTTTTAATCTAAAAATTGGTGTTTGCATCACAAATTAAAAAGTTGCGCGAAGGCGTAGGTATTACTGTTGCCTAAAGCTATGCAGTCGTGCAGGAAGATAAAGATGATTGAGCAGAAAATGTTACGGAAAGTAGTGATTAGAAGTGATCGAAAATGCTAAGGATACTTTCCTTCGAAAAAGTTACGAATGATGGACCAGTGCGAATTCTTGCTTGGGCGAGATGTGTATCTGCAATTTGAATTTTTACCTGGCGTTATTAAATACCGGGAGGAGCTAAAAATGAATAAGTACAAACATGATGAGGAAGTAAAAGGATTTCATCCAGATGCCGAGGTTGTATTAACAAGGAATGAGATTGCAAATTTGGAAGAAATGGCAGTTTCAAAAATGATGGCAACAAATATGCATATGACTTGCCGTCTATGGTTTGGCGTGCGAAAGGAAATTACATGTTAAGTCGAAAAGTAGTCACCAGAAGTGGTCGCGGTTTTAGAGGGTACTTTCCTAGTAAAAAGTTAAATCGGTCGGTTCAGTTTGAATCAATCTTAGAGCGAGATGCAATCAGAATTTTCGAGCTTTCAAAATTCGTTATTAAATATAAAGAACAGCCAACAATAATTTATTACTACATGGATGAAATGCCGAAAAAATATTACCCAGATTTTGAAATTATATTGGCAGGCGGCACTGTAATCCACGTTGAGGTAAAACCAAGTCGTCGCCTAGCCACAAAAGAACTAACAGCTAAGTATCGAGCAATAAGTCACAGTTATAGGTCAAGGCCTGAGCGTTTTGTCATATTGACTGAAGTAGAGTTGCGGGGATGTAGCAACTTTGATTTTTACCAACTCATTAATAATAACAATTTAAAGGGGTAAATCATGATCCGATTCTCGTTTAAAAAAGGACTAACTTTTATAGAGTTAAATACGCGCTGGCAACTTTTGAGGCGTCTTATAACAGGTAGATTGCAATTTGAATCTGATCAAGGTGAAATTCAAAATCTAAGAGATAAAGATATATTGCACCTGTGGAACTCAGGAAAATGGTTGGTCGATGAATCTACGCTTGGTATTAATGGCGATGCAATTTATTTAGTTACTCCTGCGGATTTATCCACATATCCTATCAAGTGGCAGGAAATTGCAAAGCGAAGGTTACATTACTTAAAAGCAATTGACCCAGATAACAATAAATTTAACTCAGAAAAGTGGAAAGTTTTAATAGAAAGTGCCTCGAAAGAAATTGGGGATACTAAGGTGCCGTGTGCTAAATCTGTTCATGCATGGTGGAAACGTTACCGAATAACTAAGTCAATTAATTCACTTTTGCCACGGGTTAAAAGCGGATATTCCAAAAAAGAAGATGCTCGGTATACAATTTTTGAAGATGTGGTTAAAACTGTATATCTAAACTCTCAAAAGCTACCAATTCTTGATGTTGTTCGTAAAGTTCAGCAGCGTGTAACTTTAGTAAACATGCACAAACAGGAGAAAATTAAGCAAATAAGCAAATCAACAATTTACCGTTGGGTTACAAATTTAAGAAGTGATATTTCAGATAGCTCGCGTCTTGGTGCTGATGTTGCACGTAACAAATATCGTACCGTCATTGGTGGCCTGAAGGTTAGGCAAGTACTTGAACGAGTCGAAATCGACCATACGCCGCTTGATTTTATGGTGATAGATCAAACAACTATGCTACCTCTTGGTAGACCCTGGTTAACCTTAGCGATTGATAAATATAGCCGCATTGTCGTTGGTTTCTATATTAGCTTTAATCCTCCTTCATCCTATGCTGTTCTTCAATGCTTGAAGCAAATGATTTTAACCAAAGATGATTTGCTGAAGCGTTTTCCTGATATTAAAAACGATTGGCCTGTGTTTGGAATACCTGATTTATTAGCGCTTGATAACGGCATGGACCTCCACGCCGACGCATTAAAAAAAGCTTGTTTAGAATTGGGCATTGAAATTTTATATTGTCCGGCAGCAACACCTGAAATGAAAGGCAGCGTAGAGAGGTTCTTTAGAACTATTAACCAAGATTTGATACACAAATTACCAGGCACAACATTTTCTAATGTTGGCGAACGTGGTGATTATGCAGCTGAGGAGATGGCTGCTATTGATATGGAAACACTGGTTCATTTAGTTACAAAATGGTTTGTAGATGTCTACAACATGACGCCGCACCGTGGCATTGGCGATACACCACTCAACAAATGGATTGAATCAGTTAAACACCGCACTATTGAATTGCCAGTATATCCAGCGCAATTAGAGGTGATTACAGGGGTGCCAGCTCGGCGTACGATTTTTCATTATGGTATCGAATTGGAGGGGTTACATTACAACAATCGTCAGCTGCAGGAAATTCGAAAAATTTCTGGTGAAAATAAGCAGGTTGAACTGAAGTTTTATGAAGACCAAGTCGCGTACATAGATGTATTTGACCTATACACCAAAGAGTATTTAAGGGTTGAAGCGGTTAACGAGGATTACACAACGAACCTGCATCGCGAGGCGCATCGTTTGGCTCGTGTGCAGGCGCGCAAAAAGTTTGGTGAGCAGTATTCAATGCCGCAACTAATGGAGGCGCGTATTGACATCGAAAACATTATAAAAGATGCACTCAAAGCAAAGAAAATGGGTAATCGCAAATTAGCAGCCAATTTGCTTATGCATGATTCGGTTTCAGTATTTGAATCTAGAAATCCAATTGAGGAAGTAAATACACCGATAAAAAGACATGTTACTAAGGCTCCAGATCTTCTAGATAGCGGGCTTAATGATGATTTACCAGATGTTAATCAGAAATCATCAATATATCCTATAGATGGCGAGGTGTCGTCATGATGCCAAAAGATTTAATTTTGCGTCATTCGCGTCAAAGGCAAGCCGTCAGTGAAATGGATTTAGATTTTTTGGGATTTAGTTTAGAAGATGTTATTTTAAATCATCGCCGATATGATGCGGCCATGGTTTCAATTGCTACATTACATCACGCCAGAACAATGAATAGAATTGGTGGTGGATTGCTCTTATATGGGCCAAGTGGTGTGGGTAAATCAACCCTCATCGATAATTATGCAATAAACTTTCCAGCTTTTGATGAAGGTCGCCAGACCATCATTCCAGTCTTAAAAGTTACCTGTCCTAGCTCCGCTACAGCAAACGGTTTGACTTCTGCTATTTTTGAAGCGATGGGATATCCCATTCCATCTCGTATGGATGTGGCTGAAAAAACTATAAAAGTAATCAAGATTATCAAGATGTACAAAGTGGAGCTCATCTTGATCGATGAGTTTCAGCATGCATATTATTCGCGCACACTGCCAGATTTTAGGCTACTGATTGATACTGTAAAAAATATTATAAATGACACGAAAGTGGCTTCTGTCTTGGTAGGTTTAGATGAGACGGATGAAGTTATTTCCAGTAATGCACAAGTCAAGAGACGCCATTCTGAAAAAATTGAAATCCCAACATTTAAACTTGAAGACCCTGAAGATTTTCAAGAGTTTCGCGCCATTCTTAAAGCCTACGGTGATGCGCTAATAATTCCGCCAGAAGTCCTTCTCTATGAAGCAAACTTGGCAAGGCGCTTCATCATCGCAAGCGATGGTAATCTGGATTATTTACGCCATATTTTAGAAAAATCTGTTGAGATTGCAGGGTTTGCCAAGATGAGGCAACTTACGCAACAAGTCTACGGTGCGGCATTTCGAGAATATGTATGGAAAGGCGTGCCTGATAAGTTGAATCCCTTCCATGAGGAATCACCGTTGCGATGTTTGAATAAAGCTGGGGAGCCTTACTACCCATGGCACCTAAAACATGCAATTGGTAGCCCCTTAGCACGTAGAAATATTATTAAAACGACAGGGAGTAGAGACTAATGCCGATAATAAAAAAACAACGGCATTACGTCTTGCCAGTTCGCCCACAAATCTACCGTGATGAAGGGCCTCAGGGCTATTTATTGCGATTAGCAGAGGCAAATCTTTTGAGTGCGGTCGAACTTAAGTCTGTCGGTATTAGTTTCGACTATGCATTGTTCGTAGGTAAAGGCATCCTTGTTGATATGGCAATTGACCCTGAGCTTCATCAATTTGTGAGATACATCAGTGAACTTTGGTCATCAGAAACACGCGTATGGAATACACAGTTTTCAAGATTTTGTCCACATTGCATATTGGATAAAGGCTACTGGAGAGTGGAGTGGGAGCTTAATTTTTATGATGTCTGCCATCATCATGGCGTTTGGCTGATTGACCAATGCACATCATGCGGCAATAAATTAAAGTGGAATAGAGCGCAGTTGACTCGGTGTAGTTGTGGATCAATCTTGAGTGCTGAGCAATCCAAGCCATGTCCAACTAATATGACGGATATTGCTCACGCTATGAGTGTCAAAATTCTCCGGATGGATACGCAATATTTGCCGGATGTGCTTAAAAAGACGGATATTGAGCAAAGCCAACGCTTAATTAGGTATTTAGGAAACTACATGTCGCAAGCTTCTGGAAAAAATCCACTAAAAATGCGGCATGCTGGAGATTTGAATCAATCATGGCCAGTCACTTCATTGGCAGCAGCAGTCATTTGTAATTGGCCAAATGCATTTCATGATGCACTTTCAAAACTTGAAAAAAATAATAGAACTGATGGTCGTCCAAGTCTCAATGAGGTTTTTGGACAGGCATACCACTATGTGTTTAAAGCATTAAAAGAAAAGCCATTTGAAGAGTTAAGGCGACAATTTGAATTATGGCTAAGTGATGCTTGGAAAGGTGGGCTAGCAAAACGAAATAAGCGATTAAGTGGAATTCTGCTTGAGCATGCTGCTTGGATTCCAGCCAATATTGCTTGTGATTTTCTGGGTATATCGCATCAAAGATTAGATTTGCTGATTCGTGAAGGGGCAATTGAAGGTGAAACGCATGTGAGCGAAAAAGGTCGTAGGTTTGCGATGGTGAGACGCGATAACTTGCAGCAGGTCAAAGATCATTTGTTCGGCTTAATTGATATGACAACTGCAGGTAAGTTGTTAGGCCTTCAAAAACGTCGAATGCGACAGTTATTAACATTAGTATTTACTGATGCTAAAAAGCTAGGAACATCTTCTGGGTCACCTTGGGCTGTTAGCCGTTTAGAGGTAAATAAGTTGTTAGAGCTATCAGAAAATTTGGACTACGTATCAATTCCAGATGAGGGCTGTATATCTTTGGAGCATGTACTAAGATATTGGTCATGGACCAATGAAGACATTGCTGGACTTATTATTTCTGTTAAGTCTAAAGAAATCACTCCTGTTAATTTACTCGAAACTGTATCTGGTATTGCATCGTGGAATTTTAAAGAAACAGGACTGAAAAATTGGAAACTTAAAAATCTGAATGGGTTGGGTACTTGGTTAACTATTACCCAAGCCGCAAAGCTCTTGGGCATCAAGGAGCAGGTTGCTTATGAATTGGTCAGCTTAGGTTATTTGCAAACAGAGGTCATGCCTAAACAAGTCAAAAGAGGTACAAGAGTGCGCAGATTAACTATTACAAACTTCAAAGAAAAGTATATTTTTGCTACTCAAATTGCTGAGACGTTTGGATGTTCACCGCGAAAAGCCATTAGTCAGCTTGCAAAACTAAAAATTTATCCAATTAGCGGGCCAACTATAGATGGTGCAAGACAAGTACTTTACACAAGAACCGAGGAGTTGATGAGGATTTTTGATGAAGTTGAAAATGTAGATGATTTAAAGCTCGAGTTACATTCTTGATTAACATGATGAGTGGTATGTTGTTTTTTAGTGCCTGGACAATTTTCCATTTTGCCAGGTTATCCATTTTTACTAGACAAAGAACAAGCTCGTGAGCTAATATTTGATTAAGGCGCCAGCCATACTTGCACACGAGTAAAAATCGGCACTTCAAATTACTTGATTTAAACAATTGAAAACTAACCCTATGAATAGACACTGGGGTATTAAACGTGTGCGCTACCCAGAGTCTGTATATTTATGGAGATAGTTGTCATGACAATCAAGAACATCATTTATTCAGCGCATCAAAGACTAGAGCAAGTTGCCAATATTCCGGTTAAGCGATCTCACATTTACGAGTTAATTGCAGCAGCTTTTGGTTTTAACACCTATGCATCCTTAACTAGCAAAGCAATTCTAATTCAGCATAAGGGTCCTAACTCAGCTGAAACAGCTAATCTGGCACTCATTCAGCAACGATCTCAAGAGCTCGGATATGGAAACATTTTCACTGCAGAATTTCTGATGATTATGAGTAATCAACAAATCGGCACGTTGATCTTTGCTGACTTAATTGCTCAATTAAGTAGTGGCGATTATTTAGTCGGGGGTGAATGGGAGTCGAACGATTCAGATCAGATAGCTTCTACTGATGTGTTAAGTGCATTAGAAACTTCAGCGAAGACAGGAAACCCGCTTGCACATTACGCCCTTGCATTGCACCACGAGAATAATGATGAAAGCGAGGCAGGCAATGATTACTGGTATAAACAAATGCAATCTGGCCGTGCACTTAGTGGTATCGAAAAAGATTTCGCACTAAGGTATCAACGGCAATTTAGTTCTGACAATAAATACCAATACCATCTTCGTGAATCTGCACGCCTTGGCTGTGATTTAGCTCTTTTAGATCTTGCTGAAAAATTTGATGACCATACTTTCTTTGATGGTGATCATCGGAACGTAGATGCTAATCCAATGAGGATTGCAGAGATTGCTGGGGAACTTGGTAGATTTGATGAACATCGCTATTGGCTAACCGTTGCCGCTGATGCTGGAAACATAGAGGCTATGCGAGAGTTAATAGAAAGCTATGAGAAGGAAGATCTGCTTCGTTGCTGGACTTGGGTATATTTATCTCAGATGTTAGGTAAAGACTTAACGCAAGATAGCTATGACGCTATTCATGACGATGGTTCTGACTATGATGATGACTTTGGTGGGAGTCTAAATGTAGTCGGAGACGATGGATTAGAACTGCCGCCACTTGAAGTTGATCAAGCTCATCTAGCTAAAACCAACGCTGAAATCCTATTCAATCGAATGAACCTGACCAAGTAAGGAATTCGGGTGATAAATTCACCCGTTTTTTCTAAGTTTTTAATAGCCCAATCTCCACTGGACATTTTGGGACTTCGAGCAAACTGAATCGCCCACATATAGTAGGCACTTTTAAATCTCATAATTACGCTTAAAAGAAATCTAGTTAAACAAAATATTTTGTACACCCAGCAATTCAATTTCATATGGGAAATTACAGTGCCTGCGTACAATTAGATTAGTTGGATCCTGTAATACATCCTTAGCATCTACCTCAATCCACCAATACTGTTTCAGATCTTGAATCTTAGCTATATCCAAAGGATGTTTATGATTCACTTCAAGAAGTAACACGGGGATTCCCTCATTATCGATAATGGCCAAATCAATTTTTCTATTGCTTGTGCCAAGATTAAATTCATTTTTAACAGAGCAATTTGTTAAGAATGGCAAAATTTTTTCAATGCCGTGAGGAGTCTCAAAAATAAGCCTTGGCATTGGTGCTCGTTTTGCTAAACCATTCAAGAAAATATCTTTAATCAATAGTTTCGCACGCGTGTGGATGTCCTGAGATTTTGGGTGATGATTACCCGGAATTGTTGATATATCATCTTCAGGGTAGTGCTTAAAATGCGCACGCCCATATTTGCTGATAGACAAAAACACAGGTTTACGACAATCTGGCACATGGCATTCGTAGTGACCTTTGCAAGTGCCTGCAGAAGCCTCCTCAGGCTTAATTCTTCTTTTAGTCTGAGTGTTGATCGCATAGGGTATTGCTTGGGAAAGGTTAGCCATGTTGCACACCTTTTGATTTAATCTCGCTGATAACACCGAATTTAAACTGGCTGAATACAATCCAATTGTTGTACTGCCTATCCCATCGCCCACGATTTCGACAAATGCCATCAATTATATCGGCGAGAAATAGGTTAAAGGGATGCCAAATGGCAATATCCCCAGAAGGTAAGTGACGTATTTGTACTGATATGTGTTGAATGTAGTAAGTATCGATCTTTATCATGCTAATCTCCTGTTGAACTGCAGGAGTTAGGTTAGGTGTAGTGCAAGGAAGAAAAAAGTCTAATACTTTGTCATAAGGGTTTAACAGGGATGGATGATCAACAAGAAAAAGAAGAGTTAAAGCAATTGGCCCAATGCCTTAAAGACTTTTTGGGGTTAGACCGATATTACACAAATCCTTACTCCATCCTGTATTTTCTATCGAATCAAACGCTCGCTCATATTGAAGAAAATAAGCACATTCGTTTTTCTAGTGCTGAAATTGCTAAATCCGTGGCAAAAGTAAAGTCGGAACCAAGTGCTTGGATAAGTCAAAATTGGAAAAAAATCAATTCTGACTTAAAGCAAAAGTATGAAAAAAGCCTAAGTGAGTTTGCTTTAAGCCGCGGCCTTAATAAGTATCCTTGGGTGGCTAAGATTGATAGTACTGGTGGTGCTGGCGTTCAAGCGCAATATCATATCGTTGGCTTAGAGATTGATACCTCTATCGTTGCAAAATCGGATAATCTTTTTGCCGATGAGCCATATGATATTCAGTATGTTGCGGTTCAGAATCTTAAACCTTCTTATTTAGCTAGATTCATTTTTAATAACAACGACACAGCAATAGGGTGGAGGAAGTGGTTATTAGTTTTTACCCCCTTAGCACAAATTATTTTATATCTATTATTTGCCCTTGTTTTTATACTTGCGTTTGATAAAAAAAGTCATCCAATTAATACTCAAGATTTGGTTTACCTAATGTTTGTTTATCTTGCCTATCGAGGCTGTAAATATACCTATCAACGTTCAAGTATTTTTTTTGATGATCGCTTAATCATGGCATCAGATCATTTGTTAGGATTTAAAGAAGCTAATGTTGTTCAGGAAATTGTTACAGTTAACGATGCTGAAGGTGAGTTTTTATACAAAAAAGTGCAGTTAGTTAAGTATGTTTCAGTCTGTAAGGTTTGTGGTTCGCAAGTTGTACTAGAAAAAGGAGAGCCCAGTTTCCTAAGGCGTATAGTTGGTCGATGTAAGGAAAGTCCAAGAGAGCATGTTTACTCATTTGATCGAGTAACAAAAAAGGGGCTCAGATTGATTTAGACAAATTAATTTTATTAAAATCAAATGTACAATATGTGGCACAAGTATGGCAGATTAAAAGCGATTACTAAAATGAGTGAAGTCCAGTGGACGTTTATAAACTTCTACTAAAGCGGGTGAAGTCCATGTCTTTGAATACCTTACGGTATATTCAGATTGACAATCTTGATTTATTTAATTATCCTGCATTTGACTGTTAATTCTTTGTTCTTGCAAAGAATTTTTATTATTAGTATAATGCGCGTCCTTTCTAATGTATTCCTTTGTGGATTAATCATGAGTATCGAAGAACTTATCGCAAAAGCAGCTAGTTCCATAATCAATGATTCAAAATTAGATGAGCTTCAAGATCGCTTAAAAGCGGCAGAGAAAAAATTTGAAGAAGAAGCAAAATCTAAATCAGTAAATCGTGATTTCTTGTCTAGAGCTTATAGTTTGTAATAAGCAATGATTAAATAAATAGCAGCTTTTATAAGCTGCTTTTTTTTCGTTTATACTATGTACATGACACCTTATCTTGTATGTGAATTTAGTAAGCCTACCCTTAGCAACCTCGTTAAAGAATGTTTCGGTTCAGAGTTCCCTGATATATTCCATAAGTCTCAAATTGACTACATTTTCAGATATTTAAACGATCTAAATGCTACATCTGTTTTACTTGAGTTTGAATATATTGATCGTGATTATTTAGAAGATTATTCACTTTATTATGTGAAATGTTTTAAAAACTACGGTCATAAATGTGCGAGACTGCATTTTTTTTCTAAAGAAGTTAATCACTCAGATTTTAATAAGCTTTTACGAGAGTCTGACGAATGTGATATACAAGGTCTACAAAATTCCTACTTAGGTTATATGGTGATTAAACCATTACCAAAAACTTTTATTGGAAGAACTTGTTTAAAAAACTATCAGGAATTTCATTCCGAGCCAAGACAATATCTCACAAAAAAATATGATGTCGATTTATTTGGGTTAAAGCTTACGATAAACTCAATCGCATTCCAAGAACAAGATAAAGTGGTTTCTGCTTGTGCTACTACGGCAATTTGGTCAGCACTACATGCTCTACATTGGAAAAATGCTCTTGATATTCCAGCATGTAGCGTCATTACTACAAATGCCATAAATCATATTAATGGATCAAGTAATAGATTTCCTAATAAGGAATTATCAAATAAACAAATTCTCAGGGCTATAGATTTTGAAAAGCTAAGGCATCATGAGGAGAATATCGACTCTATAGAAATGGATGAGTTTTTTGAAACGGCGCAATACCATATAGATAGTCATTTGCCTATTATTCTTGGTGTGAGTGTATTTAAAGTTGCTCAGGACAAGACTCTCACTGGTCTTGGACAACATGCAGTTACCTTACTTGGTTACAAAGTCAAAGAAGACGAGAAGGTTGTTTATATACATGATGATAGATTAGGACCTTTTGTAAAGGCATCATTAATTAAACTTAACGAGTATAAAAGTGATGAATCGAAGTTTAATTGGGGTTTCGCCCTTCGACATAAAAGAGACGATGGTAGTTGGGATGATATTCACGAGATACTAATTCCCAATAGTCTAATCGTCCCAACGCAACAAAAAGCTAGGCTATCATTTAGGCCAATAAAAAATACTTGTAATTTCATTCTTGAAGAATACGAGCAGTGGTTATTGGAGATAAAACAAGCAGAAAGTTTTTCTGGTAAGCTCAAGTTTAAAATTAAACTTAAAGAAATATCTAAAATAAGACAAGAAATTATTAAGCTTAAATTTGATAACTCCTCTACAGATTTAACTGAAAATGAGTGCGATGAATTAAAGAAAAATAAAGAGCTTTTTTTAACAGGTAATTATGCTCGTTTTCAATGGGAGGCTACCTTTATTTTCGATAACAAGTCCGCTTTTAGAGTCTTTTTTGATGCGACCGAAATTCCTCAAGGTGATCCAGTATCCTATATCTTCGTTGAAGATAAATCTTTTTCTGAAGCTGCTCTTGGAATCTTTAAGAAATATGCAAAACAAGCAAATAAGATTAATCAGCCTCAGAACTGGAATTTTTATAAATCCTTTTTAAATCATTTACAGGAAAAAGCTTCTCCATTAGAAAACCATCTTGATAAATCATATGGTGAGTTAAGGGTGCCAAAATATTTAAAACCAGAAGAACTCCAGGATGGGCACATTACGGATAATGAGTCTGTTCAGCGCTTTTATGAGTCGCATGAGGAAAACAGTAGTTTGTTAACAGAGGTGTTAATAAATGACGATAGCGAATCTTATTTGATTTGGGCTATAGCCAACGATGGATCCCTACTTTTAGGTAAAGAAATTAATGGTAGAGGGCACCCAAGTTTAACTGGTTTTAAATCAGCAAGAATTGCCGGTGAATTAAGAAAAATTGACGGGGATCATTGGATAATAAATTCGAAATCTGGTAGGTATAGTGGGGATTACGGTGATGCAAACTCACAAACCTATCTTAGCAAAGTCGTTAATAAATTAGAGTCTATTTTCCCAATTCAAAGGGGAAAAATTAATATACAAGTTTTTGAGTTGAAAAGTGGGACTGAATAAGCATATTTATTATGAGTCTGCTATGAGATTACTATATACATTCATTAGAATGTTTATTCTGAATCTTATTTTTTGGTAGGATTATCTAGAAATTTGAGACAAATTTATATTAATGTCTCTTTACTATTTAGTTAACTCCTTGATATTTCATTATCGAAATATAGGAATAAAAGAGAACCTACAGTTTGTAGGTTCTCTCTAAAGTTGAGATTATTCACATAAAGTGAGATATTGAGCGAATTATAAAAAAGCCCGTAAGGGCTTTTTTATTGTTTAAAGTATTTTAAAATTTGAATATAGAATTAGTTTTAGTTTGAATTGGTGTTATAAACATATAAGAAGTATTAAAAATAATAATGGAGTACCTGTTTGGATAAAAAGAAGCTTTCAGAACGCGACATTTGTTCCAAGTACATCACACCAGCCGTTATTTCAGCAGGGTGGGATTTACACAGTCAGATTCGCGAAGAAGTCAGCTTTACCAAAGGTCGCATTATTGTGCGCGGCAAGCTGCATA